>NZ_CP044543.1:5554230-5873403 GCF_008932115.1 Bradyrhizobium betae | reverse complement strand
GCGCGACGGAAACTCTTCCAGACGCAGCGTTTCGGGCGCCCCGAGCGCGCGGCAGACGACAGCCCGCACCATCAGGCCGCGCTCGCCTTGCTGCGCAGCAGCGCCTCGCGGATCAGCGGCAACCGGTCATTGCCAAAGTACATGTCGGTCTTGCCCACGAAGATCGTCGGCGAGCCGAACCCGCCGCGCGCCACGACCTCTTCGGTGTTGGCCTTGAGCTGGTCCTTGATCGCCTGCTCCGAAATGCCCGCGAAGAACTTCTGCTCGTCGATGCCAACCTTCCTGCAGATCTCGGCGAGCACGGCGTCCTGCGAGATGTCCTTGTCGCCGCCCCAATAGGCCTCGAACAATGCGGTGGCGAACGGCACCATGTCCGCACCCAACCAGATGCAGCCGCGCATGGCCTTGACGCTGTTCACCGGGAACACGGTCGGCGGCATCTTGATCGCAAGGCCTGCCGAGCGCGCCCAGTCCTGAAGGTCCTTCTTCATGTAGCGCGCCTTCAGCGGCACCGGCGTCTCGCGCTGCGCGTAGACGCTGGGATTGACGGTGTTGAAGATGCCGCCGACCAGGATCGGCCGCCACACGATCTCGGCGCCAAGCTCCTTCGCCAGCGGCTGGATGTTGTGGAAGGCGAGATAGGTCCAGGGGCTGGAACAGTCGAAGAAGAATTCGATCATGGTGGTTCCTTTGTGCTGTCATTCCGGGGAGCGCCCTCTTGGGCGCGAGCCCGGAATCCATTTCTCCAGTTTGACTGCGGCCCGATGGATTCTCAGGTGCGCAATTACGCACCGTAGTTCGGCGCTACGCGCCGCCCCGGAATGACGAGCGGAAATCTCCTACGTCTTCCCCAACACTTCCTTAGCCTTCTGGCCGAACATGATCTTGCGTGATTCCTCGTCGAACGGCTCTTTCACGAATTTCCCGATCGCAAGTCCCGCCTGCACCTGCGGCCTGGCGCGGACCTCGGCGTACCAGCGTTTGACGTTCGGATAGTCGTCGAGCGTGAAGCCCTGCGCCTTGTGGGTCATGGTCCAGGGGAAGCAAGCGATGTCGGCGATGGAATAGTCGCCGGCGACATAGGCGCCGGTCTTGCGGAGCTGCCGGTCGAGCACGCCGTAGAGCCGCGCGGCTTCGTCGCGGTAGCGCTCGATCGCGTAGGGAATCTTCTCCGCCGCATAGAGTGCGAAATGGCCGTGCTGGCCGAGCATGGGACCAAGGCCGGCCATCTGCCACATCACCCACTGGATGGTGGTGGAACGGCCGCGCAGATCGCTGGGCAGAAAGCGGCCGGTCTTCTCCGCCAGATAGATCAGGATCGCGCCAGTCTCGAACACCGCGAACGGTCCGCCGCCGTCGGCTGGCGCGTGATCGACGATCGCGGGGATACGGTTGTTCGGAGAGATCGCCAGAAACTCCGGGCTGAACTGCTCGCCGGCACGGATATTGACGGGCTTCACGCTGTAGGGGAGCCCGAGTTCCTCCAGCATGATCGAGATTTTCCAGCCGTTCGGCGTCGGCGCGTAATAGAGGTCGATCATGACCTTTCCCTTGGCCTTCCCTGCTTACGTCACCGGAATAGCGAGCGACTTTTGTTGTTCTGTACCTCGACGTTAAGACATGGCAGGAAGGGGCGCAACACAACCTGCCGGGAGGGCCGCCATGCTGTTTCCAACCACGATCGCCGGCTCCTTGCCGAAGCCGGAATGGCTCGCCGAGCCCAACATGCTCTGGGCGCCCTGGAAGTCGCAGGGTGATGAGCTTGTCCGCGCCAAGCGCGACGCGACCATGCTGGCCGTGAAGATCCAGGAGGACGCCGGCATCGACATCGTCACCGAGGGCGAGCAGGCCCGCCAGCATTTCGTGCACGGGTTCCTGGAGAAGATCGAGGGCATCGACTTCGCCCACAAGGTCGAGATGGGCATCCGCAAGGACCGCTACAAGGCGATGGTGCCGCAGGTGGTCGCGCCGCTCCGCCTCAAGGGCCGCGTGCACGCCGACGAGGCCCGTGTGGCGCGCACGCATACGAAGAAGAAGCTGAAATTCACCCTGCCCGGCCCGATGACCATCATCGACACCATTGCCGACCGCTACTACGGCGACCGCGTCAAGATGGCTTTTGCCTTCGCCGAACTTCTGAACGAGGAGGCCAAGGCGCTGCAGGCCGACGGCGTCGATCTCGTGCAATTCGACGAGCCCGCCTTCAACGTCTACATGGACGAGGTCAACGACTGGGGCATCAAGGCGCTCGAGCGCGCCGCGCAAGGTCTCACCTGCGCCACCGCCGTGCACATCTGCTACGGCTACGGCATCAAGGCCAACACCGACTGGAAGGAAACGCTCGGCGCGCAATGGCGTCAGTATGAGCAGATTTTTCCGGCGATCGATGCCAGCCCGATCCAGCAGGTCGCGATCGAGTGCCGCAACTCCAAGGTGCCGCTCGACCTGCTCGCGCTGCTCAAGACCAAGATCGTGCAGGCCGGCGTGATCGACGTTGCCAGCGACGAGGTCGAGACAGCGGAAGATGTCGTCAAGGTGATCGACGCGGTGTCGAAATTCGTCCCCAAGAGCAACATCATCGCCACCACCAATTGCGGCATGGCGCCGATGCGGCGCGACATCGCCGAAGCCAAGCTGATGGCGCTCGGTGCCGGCGCCGCGCTGGCACGCGAGAAGCTGGGATGATGGTGGTAGTCCGCCTGGTGCTCGTCGTCGCGACTCTCGCGGCGATTACGCTGCCCGTGCGCGCGGAGGATCGCTCCGTGCTCTTGAACTGCAAGGCGATGGTCGAGCGTGCATCGAAGGATGCGACTACTGCCAGCGAAGCCGAGCTGACCCGTTGCCGTCAGGTGATCCGCGAATGGGCGCTGCGCGATGCGCGGACGACGGTTGACCAGGACGGAAAGCCGCTGCGCTAGAAGCGCGAACCGACTATTGGCCCGCGCTCGGATGCAAGAGGGGCCGATATCCCGCCGCCAGTGCATTGATGATCGACGGCGGCGTCAAGACCATTGCATGTTGCGGACTACGGTCAGTCTCCACGTAGCCAGCCGGCGACCACAACAGCGTTCGTCCGCGCGCGACGAGAAAACTGTCCGCGCCGTCCTGGATCATTACGCCTTCGGGCAGTTGATCGATCGGCACGCGCGGCGGGTGCAGACGCTTCTTGCCGCGATCGAGCCGCTCGCGATGCAATTTGCGATCGATCTCCTTGGCCTTGAGGGCCTTGCCGCCGTTGCCGGTCTCCCAGGCGCTGCGAAACCGGTTGGCGTCGGCGCGCCGGCATAGGAAGCAGGGGCGATGTCCCGCCGCAAAGGCGGTTGCTTCGTCGAGAAAGAACAGTTCGGTCCAGCTACGCCCGCCCATCGGCTCCCGCCGCGCGCCGCGAAACTCGCGGACGCAGACGATCCAGGTCTCGCTGGCCCAGCGCTTCTTCAGCAGCGTCTTCGTCGCGGGATCATGGATGATGCCGCGATTGCCGGTGAACAGGCCGCGATGCGGGGTGGCGATGATGTCCCCGGTCGGCGTGACGCGGTTCTGCAGGGGCATGGTGCTTCTTCTCCTTCTCCCCGCTTGCGGGGCCGCGACGAGCTATCGCTCGCGCTGCGAAGGTCGGGATGAGGGGGAGCCTCCACAAGGTCGGTGAGAACTAGACTCGCGGAGAGTCCCCCTCACCCGCGCCTTCGGCGCGACCTCTCCCCGCAAGCGGGGCGAGGTGAAAAAGATCACGCCGCGCCGTCGCGCAGCGGCGGGTGGTAGGACAGCGCGGTATCCCAGGGGAAGAAGATCCAGGTGTCCTGCGACACTTCCGTAATGAAGGTATCTACCAGCGGCCGTCCCTTCGGCTTGGCGTAGACCGTGGCGAAATGCGCATCGGGCAGCATCTGGCGCACCAGTCTGCCGGTCTTGCCGGTGTCGACGAGGTCGTCGACGATCAAAAGCCCCTTGCCGGTGCCGCCGCCGAGCTTCATCGCCGATTCGGAAATGCCCTTGAGCACCTGGAGCTCGCCCTGCTTGTCGTGGTCATAGCTGGCGATGCAGACCGTATCGATCACGCGCACTCCGAGTTCGCGCGCCACGATCGCAGCCGGCACCAGGCCGCCGCGGGTGATCGCGATCACCGCGTGGAACGGGCCTACCTCGTTGAGGCGCCAGGTCAGCGCCCGGCAATCCCGATGGAACTGGTCCCACGAGACCGGGAAGGCCCTGCCTGCCCGCTCCTGCGCGCTCAGTTCCGGTGCGTCACCAGCCATCGTCGTCTCCTGCTTCGTCTGCCGGCAGCTACCGGGTGATGTTCAATCCCGCCAGCATGTCCTTCACCGCCGCCATCGCGGCCGCGAGCTTGTCCGCATCGCGCGAGCGCACCACCAGGTTGGTGTTGGGCTTCTGCTCCTCGTCCATGAAGGGATAGCTGCCGATGATGGTGTCGGGATGGGCGGCGGCGATTTCCCGCAGCGGACTGCCGATGTCGCCCTCGCGCGCATTGGCGCGGACCGATTCGGACAGCATGCGCACGCCGGATTTCAGCTTGGGCGAGACGATGTCCATCATCGCCTGCATGATCGACGGCACGCCGGCCATGACGATGACATTGCCGATCTTGAAGCCGGGGGCGAGGATGGTGGCGCTCTGGATCAGCTCGGCGCCGTCGGGGATGCGGGCCATGCGCAGCCGGGCCTCGTTGAGGTCCTGCTCGCTCCAGCGCTCCTTAAAGCGGGCGACCACCTCCGGATGGTGGTCGATGCCGACGCCGAAGGCCTTGGCGACGCTGTCGGCGGTGATGTCGTCGTGGGTCGGCCCGATGCCGCCGGTGGTGAACACATAGGTGTAGCGATGCCGCAGCGCATCCAACGCGGCGATGATGTCGGCCTCGTCGTCGGAAACGACCCGGACTTCCTTGAGGTCGATGCCGATATTGGTCAGGTATTCGGCGATGAAGCCGATATTCTTGTCCTTGGTCCGGCCGGACAGGATTTCATCCCCGATGACCAGAATGCCCGCCGTGACGATCTCGCTCATGCCTTAAGTCCCTCACCTATCGGCCCGACTTTGCCGAGGTAACGCGTTGAAGTCACGCGGTTTTGCTGCCGAAATAAGCAGTCCTCAGCCATTTTTTCAGGCAAGCCGCCGGCCATCCCCGGCAAATGCTGTCAGTCCATGCTTATCGCGCTGGCCCGGCCCTTGCTACCACCCGGGTAAGTCATGCACTGTCAGGCATGGCCACAGGACGTTGCGATCCACACTGGGACCTCTCGACCTGACCATTGGCGCAACGCCTGGGGGAGAACAGTCGGGATCTATGGCAGTCGCGTTTGACGAAATGAACATTCCCGGCGGGGACCTTCGCCCCGCCTATCAAGAGCTGGCGCGCTGGCTCAAGGAGACGCCTCCCGAGGCGCTCGAATATCGCCGCCAGGAAGCCGAGCTCCTGTTCCGCCGCATCGGCATCACCTTTGCCGTCTATGGCGATTCCGAATCCACCGAGCGCCTGATCCCCTTCGACGTGATCCCGCGGATCATGTCCGGCAAGGAATGGGCGCTGCTGGAGAAGGGCCTGAAGCAGCGCGTGCGCGCGCTCAACATGTTCCTGCGCGACATCTATCACGGCCGCGACATCCTGCGCGCCGGGATCGTGCCCGACGATTTGATCTTCCAGAACCCGGTATTCCGCCCCGAGATGAACGGCCAGCAGGTGCCGCACGACGTGTACGTGCACATCGCCGGCATCGACATCGTCCGGGTCGACGCCGAGGACTTCATCGTGCTGGAGGACAACGCACGCACGCCGTCCGGCGTGTCCTACATGCTGGAAAACCGCGAGATCATGATGCGGTTGTTTCCGGATCTGTTCGCCCGCCACCGGGTGGCGCCGGTCGAGCGCTATCCGGACGAGCTGCTCTCCGCGCTTCGCTCGGTCGCCCCACAGGGCGCCTCCGGCGAGCCGACGGTCGCGCTGCTGACGCCGGGCGTCTACAACTCGGCCTATTACGAGCACTCCTTCCTCGCCGACAAGCTCGGCATCGAGCTGGTCGAGGGACGCGACCTCATCATCAAGAACAACGAAGTGTTCATGCGGACGACCGAGGGGCTGAAGCGGGTCGACGTGATCTACCGCCGCGTCGACGACGATTTCATCGATCCCCTCACCTTCCGCCCCGACTCCGTGCTCGGCGTGCCCGGGCTGATGTCGGCCTACGCGGCCGGCAACATCACGCTCGCCAACGCCGTCGGCACCGGCATCGCCGACGACAAGGCGATCTACTCCTACATGCCCGACATCGTGAAGTTCTATCTCGGCGAGGAGCCGATCCTGAAGAACGTGCCGACCTGGCGCTGCCGCGAGCCGAAGGATCTCGCTTATGTGCTGGACAATCTGAGCGAGCTCGTCGTCAAGGAAGTGCACGGCTCCGGCGGCTACGGCATGCTGATCGGCCCCGCCGCGACGAAGGCGACCATCGAGGCGTTCCGGGAAAAGCTCAAGCGCGAGCCGGAAGGCTTCATCGCGCAGCCGACGCTGGCGCTCTCGACCTGCCCGACCTGCACGGCATCCGGCCTCGCGCCGCGCCACGTCGATTTGCGGCCCTTCGTGCTCACCGGCAGCAAGACCACGACGATCGTGCCCGGCGGGCTGACCCGCGTTGCGCTGAAGGAAGGCTCCCTGGTGGTGAATTCGAGCCAGGGCGGCGGCACCAAAGACACCTGGATCCTGGACGAGTAGTCAGATGCTGTCGCGTACCGCCGAAAACCTCTACTGGCTCGCCCGCTACGTCGAACGGGCCGAATATCTCGCGCGCACCATCGACGCGACCTTGCGCGTCACCGCGCTGCCCGCCGCCTATATCGGCAAGACCAACGAATGGGACTCGGCGCTGCTGACCGCCGGCGTCGCCGCGAGCTTCTATCAGCAGTACCAGGAAGCCAACGAGCACAACGTCGTCGAATACCTCTCGTTCTCGGCGAACAACCCGTCCTCGATCCGGAACTGCATCGAGGCGGCGCGGCTCAACTCGCGCTCGGTGCGCACCGCGCTCACCAGCGAGATGTGGGACACCATCAACTCGGCCTGGATCGAATTGCAGGAGGTCTGGAGCAAGGGCACGTCGACGCGCGAGGAACTCGCCAAATTCCTGCGCTTCGTCCAGGAGACCTCGCTGCGCTTCGACGGCTCGGCCTACCGGACCATGCTGCGCAACGACGCCTACTGGTTTTCGCGGATGGGCCTGCATCTCGAGCGCGCCGACAACACCGCGCGCATTCTCGACGTGAAGTACCACGTGCTGCTGCCCGAGGAAGAGCATGTCGGCGGCCCGCTCGACTTCTACCAGTGGACCTCGATCCTGCGCTCGGTCTCGGCGCTGACGGCCTATCACTGGGTCTATCGCGAGACGCTGAAGCCCTGGCTGATCGCCGATCTTCTCATCCTCAACGACACGCTGCCGCGGTCGCTGGCGAGCTGCTACGGCAACCTCGTGCGCAATCTCGACCAGATCGGCGTCGCCTACGGCCGCCAGGGCCCGGCCCAGCGCCACGCCCGCGGCATCCGCAACCGGCTCGAACACAGCAATATGAACGACATTTTCCAGCATGGCGTGCATGAATTCATTCAGGAATTCATCGCGGACAATTCCAGGCTGGGCGAAATCATCACGAAGCAGTATTTGATCTAGTCAAGACCGAACCACTCACCCTTCGTCATTCCGGGGCGATGCGAAGCATCGAACCCGGAATCTCGAGATTCCGGGTCTGGCGCTTCGCGCCATCCCCATGACCGGCCCAGAAACACCATGCGCCTGCGAATCCAGCACACCACGACCTATCGCTACGAGCCGCCGGCCACCAGCGTGATCCAGATCCTGCGCATGACACCGTGCAGCCATGACGGACAATACGTCGCGGAGTGGCAGATCGACGTCTCCACCGATACCAAGCTCGATACCCATGAGGACGCATTCGGCAACGTCACCCACGTACTGTCCTGCGGCCCCGTCGGCGACATCAAGATCATCGCCGAGGGCCTGATCGAGACCCATGACACCGGCGGCGTGCTGCGCGGCGCCGACGAGCGCTTTCCGGCCGACATGTTCCTGCGCACCACCGAACTGACCGAGGTCAATCCGGCGATGGCGGCGGTGGCGCGCCAGTTGCGCAGCGAAGCCGAAAGCGACACGCTCGGCTTCCTGCACACGCTGATGACCGAGATCGGCGACCACATGACCTTCGACGAGGATCCGACCAACAGCGGCACCTCGGCGGCCGAGGCGTTCACGCTCAAGCGCGGTGTCTGCCAGGACTACGCGCATATCTTCATCGCCTGCGCCCGCAGCGGCGGCGTGCCGGCGCGCTTCGTTTCCGGCCATTTCCTGCGCGCCGACGGCACGGTGTATCAGGACGCGGGCCATGCCTGGGCGGAGGCCTACGTGGCTGATCTCGGCTGGGTCGGCTTCGATCCCGCCAACAGCATCTGCACCACCGATGCCCATGTCCGTGTCGCGATCGGGCTCGATTATCTCGGCGCGGCACCCGTGCGCGGCACCCGCTATGGCGGCGGCGCGGAGACGCTGACGGTCGCCGTCAAGGTCGAGCAGGCCGGTCGCGGCGGCCAGTCGCAATCGCAGTCTCAGCGGCAGACTTAAGCGCAGCCGGATGACCGTGTGAGCCGTGCTACAGTCGCAGGGTCAGATCAGACCCTGCGAGGACCCCCATGGCGACCGTGAAGCTGCTTTCGGACGACGAGCTATCCGCTGAGGCGCGCGCCGTTTTCGACGACATCCGCAAGGTGCGGAAGTCGGACTTCGTCAACAATTTCTGGCGCGCGCTGGCGCACGATCCGAAGACGCTGCGGCGGACCTGGGAGAGCATCAAGGAGGTGATGGCTCCGGGTGCGCTCGATCCCAAGATCAAGGAAATGATCTATGTCGCGGTCTCGGTGGCGCATGGCTGCAGCTACTGTATCCATTCGCACACCGCGGGCGCACGGGCGAAGGGCATGACCGAGGCCGAATATGGCGAGATGCTCGCCATCATCGGCATGGCCGCGGAGACGAACCGGCTGGTCACAGCGCTGGGCGTTCCCGTCGACGAGGCGTTTCTCGTCGATGCCGCGGACTGAGCGACAAACCTCGCTGTCATTCCGGGACGCGCGCAGCGTGGGCCCGGAATCCATCAGGCCGCAGAGTTGGTGGATGAATGGATTCCGGGCTCGCGACTTCGTCGCGCCCCGGAATGACGACCTTCCCGGGGGAATCGGGGGGTTACATGCCCCCTGAAATTGGCTAGTAATTCCGCGCAAACGCGTTCGGGGATCGGAAATGACCTATTGTTGCGGAATCCTGGTTCGGGACGGTCTGGTGATGATCGCCGACACCCGCACCAATGCCGGCCTCGACAACGTCTCGACCTTCCGCAAGCTGCACATCTTCTCCAAGCCCGGCGACCGCATCATGGCGATCGCCAGCGCCGGCAACCTTGCCATCAGCCAGTCGGTGCTCTCCACCCTCACCGAGGGTCTGGAAGACCCCAACACGGGCGAGATCGAGACGCTGATGAACGCGCCCACCATGTTCCAGGCCGCCCAGCGCATCGGCCGGGCGATCCGGGCCGTGCACGCGACCGAAGGGCCGGCGCTGAAGTCCGAGGACGTCTCGTTCGACGTCTCCTTCCTGTTCGGCGGCCAGATCAAGGGCGCGCGGATGCGCCTCTTCATGGTCTACACGGCCGGCAATTTCATCGAGTGCACCACCGACACGCCTTACCTGCAGATCGGCGAGCATAAATACGGCAAGCCGGTGCTCGACCGCGCCATGCATTACGACGTCGAGCTCTACGAAGCGCTGAAGACCGGCCTGATCTCGATGGACTCGACCATGCGCTCCAATCTCGGCGTCGGCCTGCCGATCGACGTGCTGGTGGTGCGGGCGGATGCCTGCGATGCCGATCTCAACCACCGCATCGAGGCCGGCGAGCCCTATTTCCACGATCTGCGCTCGCGCTGGTCGGCGGCGCTGCGTGCCGCGCATCAGAACATTCCGCGGCCGCCCTACAAGAACGAAAAAGAACCGAAAACCTGACAGCTTAAGAGAAAAGGCAGGAAACGATGAGTGAAGCAAACAAGATCGCAGTGGTGACGGGCGCAGGCACCGGTGTCGGCCGCGCGGCGTCGCTGGCGCTGATGAACATCGGCTTCACCGTGGTGCTCGTCGGACGCCGGCTCGACATGCTCGAGGAGACCGCCAAGCTCGGCCTCGCCGGCAAGAGCCTGTGCGTCACCGCCGACATGACCAAGCCGGACTCGGTCGCCGCGCTGTTCGACAAGGTGAAGGCAACCTACGGCCGGCTCGACGTGCTGTTCAACAATGCCGGCATGGGCGCGCCGCCGGTGAACTTCGAGGATCTCAGCCTCGAGCAGTGGCAGGCGGTGGTGAACACCAACCTCACCGGCCCGTTCCTGTGCACCCAGCACGCCTTCCGCATCATGAAGGACCAGTCCCCGCGCGGCGGCCGCATCATCAACAACGGCTCGATCTCGGCGCACGCGCCGCGGCCGTTCTCGGCCGCCTACACCTCGACCAAGCACGCCATCACGGGCCTGACCAAGGCGTCCAACCTCGACGGGCGCATGTACGACATCGCGGTCGGCCAGGTCGACATCGGCAACGCCGCGACGCCGATGACCGACCGCATGGTCGCCGGCCCTGGCGTCATGCAACCCGACGGCACGATGAAGCACGAGCCGCGCATGGACGCCAAGGCGGTCGGCGATGCCGTCGCCTACATGGCCGGCCTGCCGCTCGATGCCAACGTGCTGACCATGACGGTCATGGCCACCAAGATGCCGTTCGTCGGACGGGGCTAGTCGCCGCTCTCGTGCCCCGGACGCAGCGCGGCATGCAATGACGCGCTGCTGAGCCGGGGCCCATGCCTCCGCGATCTCGTTCTTGGCTTTCAAGGTCCCGGCTCTGCGGCGCACCGCTGCGCGCTGCACCGCGGCCCGGACACGAGACTTCCCGCTACTCCAGGCTCTCCACCTGCCGCAGGCTCGGAAACAGCTTCATCCATAGCAGCGCGACCGCGACGGTCGCGACGCCGCCGAGTACGGCGGCCGGCATGGCGCCGAGCAGGGCTGCCGCCACGCCGCTCTCGAACTGGCCGAGCTGGTTGGAGGCGTTGATGAAGAGGAAATTCACCGCGCCGACGCGGCCGCGCATCTCGTCGGGCGTCGAAAGCTGCACCAGGGAGAAGCGGATCACGACGCTGATGGTGTCGGCGGCTCCCAAAATCGCCAGCGAGAGCACCGACAGCCACATCCAGGACGACAGCGCGAACACGATCGTGGCGAGACCGAACACGATCACGGCCTGGAACATGCGCAGGCCCACGTGGCGCGAGATGGCGTGACGCGCCAGCACCATCGTCATCAGCAGCGCACCGACCGCCGGCGCGGCGCGCAATATCCCGAGCCCCATCGGACCGGTCTGGAGAATGTCGCGGGCATAGATCGGCAGCAGCGCGGTGACGCCGCCGAACAGCACCGCGAACAGATCGAGCGAGATGGTGCCGAGGATGGCGGGATTGCTGCGGATGAAGCGGACGCCGGCAAAGATGTTGTCCGAGTCGGTGCCCTCCTTGGCCACCGCCTGCGGTCGCGGCCGGATGAAGCCGGTCAGGATCATCCCGAAAATCCAGAACAGCAGCATCACGGCATAGGCAAGATGCGGCGCGATCGCGTAGGCGAAGCCGCCGAGCGCCGGTCCCGTGATGGTCGCAACCTGCCCCGCACCGCTCGCGACCGCCGTCGCGCGCTGCAGCGATCCCTGCGGCGCGATCAGCGGCAACAGCGCCGCGGTAGTCGGGCTTTCGAACGCGCCGGCAATGCCAAGCACGAAGGTCGCGATGAAGATCTGCACCTCGCTGACCGCGCCGAGATAGGTGATGACACCGAGATGGAGCGCGGTCGCTTTCGGCGCCATCAACGACGCGGTCGGCGCGATCTCGGCGGCCTCGCGCGCCGGCTCGTCCTTCGTGTTCGGTTATGTCGGCGGCGGCGCCCTGCCGTTCGATTTGAAGGTGCCTGGCGCCGATTTCATCCTGGCGTTCCAGGCGCTGCCGATCGTGCTGGTCATGAGCGTGCTGACGACGCTGCTGTTCTATTGGCGCGTGCTGCCGCCGATCGTGCGCGGCATGGCCTGGCTGCTGGAGCGGACGCTTGGCGTCGGCGGCGCGGTCGGGCTGTCGACCGCCGCCAACATCTTCCTCGGAATGGTGGAGGCACCGCTGTTCGTCCGCCCGTATCTGGCGCAGATGACCCGCAGCGAGTTGTTTGTGGTGATGACCGGCGGCATGGCCGGCATCGCCGGCACGGTGCTGGTGCTCTATGCGACGCTCCTTGCTCCTCTCATTCCTGATGCGGCCGCGCATTTCGTCATCGCCTCCGTGCTGGGCGCGCCGGCCGCGATCCTCGTCAGCCTGATCATGGTGCCCGAGACGAGCGACAAGCGCACCGGCGGCGCGCTGGCGGATCCCGAGATGGAGATTTCCAGCACGATGGATGCGATCGTGAAGGGCACCGGCGCGGGGATCGAGCTGCTGATCAACATCGTCGCGATGCTGCTGGTGCTGGTGGCGCTGGTCTATCTCGTCAATGCCATGCTCGGCCTGCTGCCGAATATTGGCGGCGCCGCAATCTCGCTGCAGCGCCTGCTCGGCCTCGTGATGGCGCCGGTGTGCTGGCTGATGGGATTGCCATGGGATCAGGCGGTGACCGCCGGCAGCCTGATGGGCACCAAGACCGTGCTCAACGAGCTGATCGCCTATGTCGACTTCTCGAAGCTGCCGCCGGGTACACTCGATCCGCGCTCGCGCCTGATCATGCTCTACGCGATGTGCGGCTTCGCCAACTTCGCCAGCCTCGGCATCATGATCGGCGGCTTGGGGGTGATGGCGCCGGAGCGGCGTGAGGAGATCAACGCGCTGGGATTGAAGTCGATCGTGTCGGGGACGCTGACGACGTGTTTGATGGGCGCGGTGGTGGGGGTGTTGAGTTAGGCGACTCTCCGCTGGTCATTCCGGGGCGCGCGTAGCGCGAACTACGGTGCGCAATTGCGCACCTGAGAACCCATTGGGCCGCGGTGCATGAGGTGAAATGGATTCCGGGCTCGCGCCAAGAGGCGCGCCCCGGAATGACGAGAGAGCGGTACGCGCATCTCCGACGACACCAGCGCCTACGCCTTCAACTCCACCGTCTTGAATTCCGCCGGCAGGATCACCTCCAGCAGTTCGACATCGTCGGAGTAATCCAGAATCATGTGCTTGATCTTCGGCGGCTGGGTCCAGGCGCTGCCTTCCTTCATCAGGGTCTCGCCCTGCCCGTCCATGTAGGTCTTCACCCAGCCCTTGAGCACGTAGACCAGCTGGAAGTCGACATGGTGGAAGTGCAGCTTCGACACCTCGGCGGGATCGCACGGGCCCTGCAGCCGGATCACGTGGGCTTGCGCGAGGCCGTGGCTTGCGGCGGCGATGCCGAGGTCGCGGTACTTGGCGTAGGCGCGCAGGCCGTCGGCCTTGAAGTCTTCTTCGCGGTGATGGCTGATTGCGATGCGCTGCTTGGGACGTGCGGGTTTTTTGACCGCTGATTTGGCTGGCATTGCGCGCGCCTTCGCCTTCACAGCCTTGCGCGCCGAGGATCGCACGGCGACCTTGGCTCCGCTCCGCTTCTTCACCGCGACCTGCGCTGCGCTGCGCGATTTCAGCTTCTTGGCCATGGCCGGCCTCCCCTGTTGTTATGGGAAGAGGCTAGCATGGAAACAGGCCTCGTAGAGTGGGCAAAGCGCAGCGTGCCAACCATTGTCAGATGCGATTGCGGAGCGATGGTGGGCACGACGCGTGCGCGTCTTTGCCCACCCTACCAAACCGGTGTTCGCCTCAATGCAGCCGGAACACGCCATCCACGGCGCGCAGCTCGGCCGGCTTGATCAGCTTGGAATGCGCGACCGTCACCGAATGGAGCGGACCGTCGAGCTTCGCCTGCCAGAAGGCCAGAAAGTCCTTCAGCGCCGGGAATTTCGGGAAGAGATCGTAATTCTGCCAGACATAGGTCTGAAGCAGCGAGGGATGATCCGGCATCCGGTAGAGGATTTCCGCCGTCGTCAGCCCGTAACCCAGCACCTGCTTCCGAAAGTCGTCGGAAACAACCCCAACCCGCGAGACCATGCCAACCTCCTTTGCAGGAGCGCATATTCAAGGGGTGGCTTGCCGGTACGCTGCTTACGAGCCACCCGGAAACGATGCGCTCACATGAGAGAAATGTGACGCAAACTGACAATCCATCTCAAGCCCAAAAATTTAACAAGCTGTTGAAATTCAATGCGTTAGCAGCAGATGCGGCTCCGTGCTAATACGGCCCCAAAGCCGGGTTAACGATGGTAAAGGAATTTGGCAGGCGGGCCTTCTGAGTGCTTATTTTTCTGCTAGAAGCCCTTGCCCCCGCAAATATCCTGGCTTATCTCAGCAGTGCCCGCGCTGGCACTCGCTAGCATGGACTGCTAACAATTTTAAAATCATCAACCCGAGCAATTGCTTAGGAGGACTGCATGAAATTCCGTCCGCTTCACGACCGCGTCGTGGTCAAGCGCATCGACGCAGAAGAGAAGACCGCTGGCGGCATCATCATTCCCGACAGTGCCAAGGAAAAGCCCTCGCAGGGCGAAATCGTCGCCGTCGGCCCGGGTGGCCGCGACGAAGCCGGCAAGCTGATCCCGATCGACCTGAAGGTCGGCGACCGCGTGCTGTTCGGCAAGTGGTCCGGCACCGAGGTCAAGATCGACAACGTCGACCTGCTGATCATGAAGGAAAGCGACATCATGGGCGTCCTCGACGTCCCCGCTTCCAAGAAGAAGGCGGCCTAAGAGCCCCCTCTCTCATCCAGCCAAACCCCTAAGGAAAACTCCACATGGCAGCTAAAGAAGTCAAATTCTCCGTCGATGCGCGCGACAAGATGCTTCGCGGCGTCGACATCCTCGCCAACGCGGTGAAGGTCACGCTCGGTCCGAAGGGCCGCAACGTCGTGCTCGACAAGTCGTTCGGCGCTCCCCGCATCACCAAGGACGGCGTCACCGTCGCCAAGGAGATCGAGCTCGAGGACAAGTTCGAGAACATGGGCGCGCAGATGGTGCGCGAAGTCGCCTCCAAGTCCGCTGACGCGGCCGGCGACGGCACCACCACCGCCACCGTGCTGGCCCAGGCGATCGTGCGCGAAGGCGCCAAGTCGGTTGCCGCCGGCATGAACCCGATGGACCTCAAGCGCGGCATCGACCTCGCGGTCGAAGCCGTGGTCGCCGACCTCATCAAGAACTCCAAGAAGGTCACCTCGAACGACGAGATCGCCCAGGTCGGCACCATCTCGGCGAACGGCGACGCGGAGATCGGCAAGTTCCTGTCCGACGCGATGAAGAAGGTCGGCAACGAGGGTGTCATCACCGTCGAGGAAGCCAAGTCGCTCGAGACCGAGCTCGACGTCGTCGAGGGCATGCAGTTCGACCGCGGCTACATCTCGCCCTACTTCGTCACCAACGCCGACAAGATGCGCGTTGAGATGGACGACGCCTACATCCTCATCAACGAGAAGAAGCTCTCCTCGCTGAACGAGCTGCTCCCGCTGCTCGAAGCCGTGGTGCAGACCGGCAAGCCGCTGGTCATCGTCGCCGAGGACGTCGAAGGTGAAGCGCTTGCGACCCTGGTCGTGAACCGCCTGCGCGGCGGCCTGAAGGTCGCGGCCGTCAAGGCTCCGGGCTTCGGCGATCGCCGCAAGGCCATGCTGCAGGACATCGCGATCCTGACCGGCGGCCAGGCGATCTCGGAGGATCTCGGCATCAAGCTCGAGAACGTCACGCTCAACATGCTCGGTCGCGCCAAGAAGGTGATGATCGACAAGGAGAACACCACGATCGTCAACGGCGCCGGCAAGAAGGCCGACATCGAGGCGCGCGTGGCCCAGATCAAGGCGCAGATCGAGGAAACCACATCGGACTACGACCGTGAGAAGCTCCAGGAGCGTCTGGCCAAGCTGGCCGGCGGCGTCGCGGTGATCCGCGTCGGCGGCGCGACCGAGATCGAGGTGAAGGAGCGCAAGGATCGCGTTGATGACGCGATGCATGCGACCCGCGCGGCTGTCGAGGAAGGCATCGTCCCGGGCGGCGGCGTCGCCCTGCTGCGTGCTTCCGAGCAGCTCAAGGGCCTGCGCACCAAGAACGACGACCAGAAGACCGGCGTCGAGATCGTGCGCAAGGCGCTGTCGGCTCCCGCTCGCCAGATCGCGATCAACGCCGGCGAAGACGGCTCGGTGATCGTCGGCAAGGTCCTGGAGAACAAGTCGTACGCTTTCGGCTTCGACTCCCAGACCGGTGAATACGGCGACCTCGTCAAGAAGGGCATCATCGACCCGACCAAGGTGGTCCGTACCGCGATCCAGAACGCAGCCTCGGTTGCGGCCCTGCTGATCACCACGGAAGCCATGGTCGCCGAGCTGCCCAAGAAGGGCGGCTCCGGCCCCGCAATGCCCCCGGGCGGCGGCATGGGCGGCATGGACTTCTAAGTCCAGCCACCTCGAGATCTACGAAACCCCGGCAGCGATGCCGGGGTTTTTTTGTCATTCCGGGGCGCGCGAAGCGCGAGCCCGGAATGACAGCGCCTCACCGCACCTTGCCCATCCGCTCGAAGCGCGGCTCGCCGTCGTCGTCGAGGGACCAGATGATCCGCGTCACGCGGCCGACCAGATTGTCCATCGGCACGAAGCCTATGGCGGTCATCACGCGGCTGTCGGTGGAGTTGTCGCGGTTGTCGCCGAGCACGAAGAGATGGCCCGACGGCACGGTGTAGACGCCAGTGTTGTCGTAGTAGCCGCTGTCGACGCAGTCGTAGGTAGCGTAGGACGCGCCGTTCGGCAGCGTCTCGCGCCAGTTCCTGACTTTCGCGTCGTCGGTGCCACAGGCGGCCTCACCGTCCGTCTCCTTCAGAGCGACGCGAGTTACCGGCTTCTCATTGAGAAAGAGTTGGCCCTGCCGCATCTGGATGCGGTCGCCGGGCAGCCCGACCACACGCTTGACGTAGTCGACCGATGTATCCTTTGGCGTGCGAAACACGACGATGTCGCCATATTCGGGCTCCGCGGCAAAGACACGGCTCGAGATCAGGGATGATGCAAAGGGAAACGAATAGGGCCCGTAGCCATAGGCACGCTTCGAAGCGAACACGTAGTTGCCGGTCATCAGCGTCGGCATCATCGAGCCGGAGGGAATGCTGAACGGCTGATACAGGAAGAAGCGAAACAGGAACGGCGGCGACCACAGCACCGGAATCAGGAGGATCAGGACGACGATCGCCTTCCATTCCTGCGCCCTGGCCCGCGGCCTGGTCGTTTGTTCAAGAGTGGCCATGCCTGCCTGATCTCAACTTTTGCCCGCGAGATTACGCAACCTTCGCGCGCGTGCAATCCCTGCGGTCCCAAAACTTGGTCGCGCCACGGGCGGACCGCGTTCACGGCAAGGCCACCGGCCGTCAGCCGCGCGAAAAATCCCCGAAGCAGTGCCGCACCCATGCGATGGTGAGCCGCGTCGCCGGATCGCGCTTGAGATGATTCTGCACCAGCAGCCAGACGTCACGGCGCTTCGGCAGCAGCGTCGCGTGCAGGCCGCGGTCGGCGAGCAGGTCTCCGCAGCTGTGCTCGGGCAGCACGCCGACGGCCTGATGCGACCGGATCAGGGTTTTGATGATGCGGACATTGTCGGTGACGCAGCGCATGTTTGTCAGCCGCTTGGCGCGCAGGAACTGCTGCTCCGGAATGGCATCGAGCTCGTCCGGATAGACGCACGTGACCGGCTCGCCGCCGCTTCGGTCGGCGGGCTCGAAGAAATACAGCCTGACATCGCCGAGCTTCGAGATGGTGAAATCACCCTTCTCCGGCTTGCGCAGGCGAATGGCGAGGTCGGCCTGCCAGCGCGAGAATTTGACGTTGCCGCTGGAGGTCAGGAATTCGAGGGTCAGGCCGGGATGATCGCGCAGGAAGGCGCTGGTGTGCGGCGCCAGCAGCTCCTCGGCGACCGCATTGGTCGAGGCGATGCGCAGCCGGCCGACCGGGCCCACCTGGCTCTCCTTGATGCGGTCGATCGCAGCGACATGGGCGGCCATCGCGCCAACATGCTCGAGCACCGCCTCGCAATGGCGGGTCGGCCGGCGCAGCCCGTCCACCGCATCGAACAGCGGCACGCCGAGATCGCGTTGAATCCGCGCAAGCCTGCGGCCGACGGTGGTCTCGTCGATGCGCAGCCGCGCGCTGGCGCCGGCATAGGTGCCCTCGTCCCGCACCGCGGCGATGATGCGCAGATCGTCCCAGTTCATGGCGACAAGCCTAGCAGGGGCGGCCGCTCCCTGCAAATTTGCAGCCATCTGCTGCAATAGTCCTGCACAACGGCAGGCCACGGCCGCGCTAGTGTCACGCCATACGATCCCCCTTAGAAGGCCTGACCAGCATGACCGCTCCCAAGACCCTGCTCGAACTCTCCGGCGCCGATCTCAATCCGCCGAAACTTTCCGACGCCTGCCTGGTGTTGATCGACATCCAGAACGAGTATCGTTCCGGCCCCCTCGCCTTGCCCGACGCCGAGCCCGCGATCGCGGTCGCCGCAAAACTGCTCGCGCGCGCCCGGCAGAGCGGCGCGGCAATCTTCCACATCGCACACAAGGGCCGCGCCGGCAGCCTGTTCGACCGCGAGGCCGAGCGCGGGGCGATCGTGTCGAGCCTGACGCCGCTCGCGAACGAAGCCGTGATCGAGAAGGCGCTGCCGAACGCCTTTGCCGGCACCGACCTGCAAGCCAAATTGGCCGCGACCGGACGCACCAACATCGTGCTGGCGGGGTTCATGACCCACATGTGCATCAGCTCAACGGCCCGCGCCGCGCTCGATCTCGGGCTGCGCACCACGATCGCGGCCGACGCCTGCGCCACCCGCGATCTGCCCGACGGCCGCGGCGGCGCGCTGTCGGCACGCACGATTCACGAGGTCGCGCTGGCCGAATTGTCGGACCGGTTTGCGATCATCGCGCAGGGCGAAGCGCTGACCTGACGGAGCGTGAGCGATGCTGCAACTCTATTTCTTTCCGATGGCCTGCTCGCTCGCCAGCCGCATCGCGCTGATGGAGGCCGGCATCGCGGCGCAGTATCACCTCGCCCACATCTGGACGAAGACGATCGTGGACGACGGCAGCGATTTCCGCGGCGTCTCGCCGAAGGGCGCAGTGCCGGTCCTGGTGCTGGAGAACGGCGAGCGGCTGACCGAGAGCGCGGCGGTGCTGCAATACATCGCCGATGTGAAGCCCGAGACCGGCCTTGCGCCAAGCTTCGGCGATCCCGACCGCTACCGCCTGCAGGAATGGCTGAGCTTCGTCGGCACCGAGATCCACAAGGCGTTCCTGTTCCCGACCTTCTGGTACAAGGACGACGGCTCGCTCGCCAAGCCGCGCGCAAGGATCGGACAGACATTGTCGGCGCCCGCCGCGCATCTGGCGGACCGCGAATTCCTGGTCGGCAATAGCTTCACCGTCGCGGATGCTCACCTGACCTGGGCCTTGCTGCTGCTTCGCCCGGCCGGCGTCGACATCGCGCAATGGCCATCCTTGTCCGCCTATCTCGAGCGCATGCAGGCGCGCCCCGCCGTGCGGGAGGCGATCGCGACCGAGATGGCGCTGCGCAAGACGGTGGCCGCGAGCCCGGCGTGACGGGATGCCACGGCCGCCAGATCTGAGCAGTTCCCGGCAAGGGCATTGAAGTCGGTGCGGCATGCGCTAATCTGAGGGAATATTTTTCGATTATTCCCTCGGACGGTGTTCATGCGCGTTCTTTCAGGATTTCACCTGCCCGGATTTTTGCCCGGACTCTCTCTGGCCCTCCTCGTCTGCTGGCTCTGCGTTGCTCCCGCATCGGCGGACACGCGGGTCGCGCTGGTGATCGGCAACGGCGCCTATGCCTCCACGGCGCAGCTCCCGAACCCCGCGCACGATGCCGAGGACGTAGCAATCTCGCTCAAGCACAGCGGCTTCGAGGTTTTTCAGGGCATCGACCTGCGCCAGGCCGACATGCAGGACCTGACCATCCGCTTCGCGCGCGCCGCGAGCCGGGCCGACGTCGCGCTGTTCTACTACAGCGGACATGCGATGCAGTACAACGGCGTCAACTACCTGATGCCGGTCGACGCCGTGCTGACGGATGAAGCCGACCTCAAGCGCTTCGTGCGGGTCGATGACATCGTGAACGATCTGCAGCAGGCCAAGAACCTGCGCATCCTCGTGCTGGATTCCTGCCGCGACAATCCGCTGGCCGAAACCCTCAAGCGCTCCGCGACGCGCGCCGCCTCGGTCGGACACGGCTTGTCGAAGGTCGAGGCACCGCGCGGCACGATCGTGTCGTTCTCGACGCAATCCGGACAGACCGCCGCCGACGGCAGCGGCCGCAACAGCCCCTACACGACCGCGTTCCTGAAACACATCGAGGAACCGCAGGAAATCGGCGACGTCTTCCGCGACATCAGCAGCGACGTCTATGACAGCAGCGGCAAGACCCAGCTCCCGGAGCTGTCGCTGTCGATCATCGGCAAGTTCTATCTGAACGGGCCGGTGTCAGTCACGGTGGCACCGGCCGCCCCCCAGGCCGCGCCGAAGGCTGATCCCTGCGCGGCCGCAGAGGCGCATTGGAAGGCCGCGGACGGCATCGGCACGCTGGGGGCCTACGAAGATCATCTCGCCAGATTCCCGAATTGCATCTTCGCGACCCTCGCCAAAGCGCGCGTTGAAGGATTGAAACAGAAGACGGCGCTTGCGCCGGCGGCCGGCAATGCCGGAATCGGCGGCAGCAAGGATTTTGACGGCAACTGGGACGTGACGTTGAATTGCCAGACCAGCGGCAAGGCGCAGGGCTTCACCAGAGCCCTCGCGGCAACCGTGACGAACGGCGTGTTTCACGCCGAGGCGCAGGGGCCGAGCGGTGTCAACCGGCTGGAGATCGACGGCCAGATCCAGGCAGACGGCAAGACGACCTTGAGCGCGCGGGGGACGACGGGGGCGAGCACCTATGCCCTCAACAACGTCGCCCCCGGCTCACCCTACGGCTTTACGGTCGATGCGCAGTTCGATCGCACCCGTGGCAGCGGCAAGCGCAACGAGATGCGTCCCTGCAATCTGGTTTTCGTCAAACGCTGATCGTGCAATATCACGCAGTCGCGGCGACGGCGATCGGCCTCGATCGCGCGGCGGACTGACATCGCACGACAGGAACGAGATCATGGCATCGCATGACACGGCGAAGATTTTGGCAGGCAAGGTGGCGCTGGTGACCGGCGCGGGGCGCGGGCTCGGCCGCGCCTTCGCCGAGAAGCTCGCGGCGCTCGGTGCCGACGTCGCCATCCACGGCATGCGCGAGAACGGGCCGGCGGAATATGGCGAGGGCACGACGCTGACCGCGGTGGCCGCAGAGATCGGTCAGCAGTTCAGTGTCCGCAGCCAGCGCGTGCTCGGCGACCTCACCAGGGGCGAAGACATCGCGCGGGTGATCGCCGAGACCGAGGCCGCGCTCGGACCGATCGACATTCTCGTGCACAATGCCGGCGGCGACATTGCGGCCGCCGGCGGCAAGCCCGATCCGAACGACGCGGTGCACATCAAGGAGGCCGACATGCGCGCGGTGCTGGAGCGCAACCTGCTCTCCACCATCCTGACCTGCCAGGCGGTCGCGAAGGGCATGATGGAGCGGCGGCGCGGCCGCATCGTCACGCTGGGCTCGGTCGCTTTCAAGGGACGCACCAACGGCGCGATCTACGCGGTGTCGAAGGCCGGCGTGACCCATTACACGCGATGCCTCGCCGACCAGCTCCGCCCCTACGACATCGCCGTCAACTGCATCGCGCCCGGCGATACCCGCACTGGCCGCTTCCTCGGCACCCGCGCGGTGGACCCCGACAGGATGGTGGAGACCGGCACGCTCGACCGCATCGCGACCGTCGACGAGGTCGCGCGCGTCGTCGAGTTCTTCGCCGGCCCCATGGGTGCCTTCGTCTCCGGCCAGGTGCTGCGGATCGACGGCGGCGGACAGTGCTGGCCGGGCTGAGCACGTCCACGAACAGGACAAAAAAAGGGCCGCTGCGAGCGGCCCTTTTGCATCATCGAGAACGAGCCGGGATCAATCCACCCGCGCCAGCACCGCGAGCTTGCGGATGCCCTTGTTGCGGTAGGCATCGAGGAATGCGTAGTAATCCTTGAACGACACGCAGCCGTTGGAGTCGCCGTTCGGCCCGAGCATGAAGGTGTGCGCGAGCAGGCCGTCGCGGCCATAGATCGCGCTCTCGCCGCCGATCGGGGTCAGGCGCAGCGCCGGCACGCCGTGGAACAGTGCCTCGCGCGGCTTCAGCGTGTAGATGTGCGGCGGCGTCACGCCGCGCATCCGCACCTTCGACGAGCGCGGATCGTCGAGATTGGAGCCGAGGCCGGAATGCGCCTCGAGCTTGGTACCGTCGGGCAGGTAAACCGTCTTGGCGGAGATGTCGTAGACCGCGGTATCGCGCTCATAGGGCGCCGAACCGCCGAGCATGGGATTTTGCTCCCGCGGTGCGATCGAGGCGGTCACGCTGGCATCGGCGGAGGCATAGGCGAGCAGGCCGCCGGAGGGCTCGCGCTTGCCCCAGAGCTTGTCCACCATCGACTGGCGGGGACCGGTGATCGACATCACCGCAGCCTTGGCGCGATCGGCGAACGACTTTGGCTTTGCTTCGGGCGCCGGGACGATCTCGGCCGGATCGGCTGACGCCAGTTGCACCGGCGCATCGGCGCCGCGCTTGGCCTTGGCCGCATCCGCGACCTTGGCCGGTGCCGCCGGCTTCAGCGCCTCGGCGACCTTTGCGATCACGCTCTGCTTCGGAGCGTCTTTGGCGACGGCAACCTGAGTCGCGGGCACAGCGCTCGCCGCATTTGACGCCACGCCTTGAGTCGCGGCCGCGGCAAAGCGCTCGTTGAACATCTCGCGCGAGATCGGAGCTGCGACCTGGAGCCGGTCGGGCAATAGCGCGAAGGCTTCCTTGATGGCGTCGCCCGCCTCGCGCAGCGCCACCTTGGGCGCGCGCTTGATCACGGGCTCGTCAAAGCCGGTGCTGCCGACGCTTGGATAGACGCTCGCGCCGAGCACGTTGGTATAGACGGTCCAGCCGGCGCCGAGCACGGCGCAGCCGATGGCGGCAGCGCCAAGCCAATTGGTCGTGGTCATGTTCCGGGAAGATTTCCGCGAATTATTCTTGGAGAATTTCTTGGACTTCCGTGCCGCGTTACTTTGCGCAGCGATACTCGTACTCATTCGCCTTGCGTCCAGGACGGTGTCACTAAGTCCCCCTTAGAAGTGCCGCTGGTCACGATCCGGGAACAGCATTTCGCAGAGGCTCGGAGCGTCATTAAGGCGACTTTTAGTTAAATGCGGATTAAGTTCGGGCAGATGTAGGGCAACTCGTTAACGCTGTGCCATTTTGAGAAAACACCCGCAGAATTACGGACTTAGGCGAGGCTGTTAACTATAATTCTCGGCCGGTTCAGCGTGATCAACAGACCTCTCCGGCCGCCTCTCTAGGCCATCCAACCAAGTCGTTTTCGTGGTCTTCAATACCCGGACGATAACGGGGAATCGTTGTGCGAGGCTGGTGCGTCCCGCCTCCCGCCTGCCGCCTCCTTGACCCCCTCCGTCGTGCCCTGACTGAAAGTTGATCGAGCTCGTCTGGAAAATGCCGCTGCGAGGAAATAGCTGCCTGAGCGGCACTTTTCAGCAGCCTCTGCGTGTGATACGGTGCCGTATCAACATCGCCTTGAACTGTGCCGGGCACGCAAACGGAGGCTGGCATGAGAGGGGTCGCGCGCGCCGGGTTTTTCGCCCTAGCGGGGTTGGTTCTGTTGACTGGATCTGCGGGGGCGCAGCCTGCCGCCAAGGCGGGTTGCACGGCATCGCCGACGGCCGCGGGCACGCAGACCTGGCGCTGCGACAACGGCATCACCATCGTCGCCGAAAGTGGTGCCCGATTTGAACTAAAGGACACCAACCGCGACGGACATATAGACTCCGTGGAGTTGAGCAGCAAAGCGCTGCTGGTCGAAGTGCCCAAAAAGCCCGGCGGCAATCCCTTCAAGGTGCTGACGCCGCAAGCGATCGCCGCGGTACGTGGCACCAGATGGGCGGTCGATGTCGCAGATGCAAAGACCTCCGTGTTCGTTGCCGATGGTCGTGTCGGCGTGACCCGCAGGGCTCGCGGACGCGGTGTCGTCTTGGGTCCCGGCGAAGGCGTCGATGTCGAGGCAACCGGTCCATTGATCGTCAAGACTTGGGGCCAGCCGCGCGTCGACGCACTGATGGCGAGACTGGGTCAGTAACACCCAGTCGATACGGCCTGCTCTGTCAGGCCCCGACAACAAAGAAGATTGAAGTACGACGTAATGAAGAGACGCGTTCAGATTTGGGGGGCACTCGTCCTCACCGCGCTATGGGGCGCGGGCATCTATATCGGCCACGCCAACGGTCACCTGCGTTTTCTCGATCGCCTCGAGGCGACACTGACGGATTGGCGAACCCAGGTCCGCGGCGTGCAGGTTCCGCCCGATCTCGTCACCATCGTCGCGATCGACGACACCGTGGTCAAGCGGGGTGGCAGCTATCCGCTGCCGCGCGCCGATCTCGCCCGCGTCGTCGATACCATCGTGCAGTTCAAGCCGAAGGTGGTCGCGATCGACCTGCTGCTGGTCGACCGCAGCGCCGCGATCGGCGACGCCACGCTGGCGAACACGCTCGCCACCGGTCCGATGGTGCTCGCCGCCGCGGCGATCTTCCCGAGCGCCAGCGAGACCGTGGAGCCGAGCAGCGACGGCCCCCTCGCCGTCCTGCCTCAGGCCGAGCGCTTCCTGCTGCCGCTTCCGGCTTTCTCAGACCACGCCGATGTCGGCGTCGTCAACGTCGCGACGGGGCAGTCAGGCTCGCCGCTCTCGGTGCCGATGCTGTTCCGGACGGCAGACAAGGTCGAGCTCTCGTTTCCATTGCGCGTCGCGAGCCGTGCGCTCGACAAGCCGCTGACGATCGCGCCGGATCACCTCATGCTGGGCGATCGCGCGGTGCCGACCGATACCGATTTCGCGCTGCCGATCACCTATTACGGCCCGCGCCGCACGATCCGCACCGTCAGCGCGCAGAGCATTTTCGACGGCACGCTCAATCGCGCGGCGATCGAGAATCGCATCGTCGTGATCGGCGCCGCGGTCGCCGGCGGCGGCGACTTCTACCCGACGCCATTCGATTCCCTGATGCCGGGCGTGGAGGTGGTCTCGACCGCGATCACGCACCTGGTCGCCGGCGATGGCATCGTGCGCGGCCGCAAGGTCCGCATCGCCGACGCGCTTACCGCGATCCTGCTGCCGATGCTGCTGGTCGGCCTGCTGGCCTGGCGGCGCAGTGCGCCCGGCCTCATGGTCGCGGCCGCGGTGATGATCGCCTGGGGCGGCCTTAATCTGTTCGCGTTCACGCATGGCGTCTGGCTGAATGCCGCAACCACGCTCGCTGCCGCCGTGCCGCCGGTCGTGGTGTTTGCCGGCATGCAGCTGTGGGTCGGCGGCCGCCGCACGCAATATTTCGCCGCCAAGAGCAGGTCGCTCGCGCAATTCCAGGCGCCCGCGGTGCAGGAGTGGCTGGCGCGCGATCCCGATTTCCTGTCCAGGCCCGTGCGGCAGGACGCAGCCGTGGTCTTCATCGATCTCTCCGGCTTCACGGCGTTCAGCGAAAAGATCGATCCGGACGAACTCCAGGATCTGCTCAGGACGTTTCACGCGCTGATCGACAAGGCCGCCGTCGATTGCGACGGTCTGATCACCGGCTTTCTCGGCGACGGCGCCATGATCCTGTTCGGCCTGCCCGGCGCCATGCCCGACGACGCGGCACGCGCGCTGAAATGCGCGATCAACCTGCACCGTGGTGTCGAAAGCTGGATCGCGGCGCTACCCCCTGCGATCGGCGGCCGGCTCGGCTTCAAGATCGGCGCGCATTTCGGTCCGATCGTCGCCTCTCGTCTCGGCGAAAGCCACCAGCACATCACGGCGACGGGCGACACCGTCAACGTCGCGAGCCGGCTGATGGAGGTCGCCGCACAGAACAAGGCGCGGCTCGCGCTGACCGATACGCTGCTGGATGCGGCCGACTTCCAGGGCGATCCCGACGGCGTTCTGACAGGCCCGCTGCTCACCCAGGTGCGCGGCCGCTCCGGCGTCGTAACCGTCTGGTTCTGGCGCGACCGGAACGGGCCGAGCCAGGCCGCCGCCAGGGCCGAGATGATCGACTAGCCGCAACTGCGCGCCTCATTCTCAGCTGTCGTCCCCGCGAAGGCGGGGACCCATAACCACAGGGAGAAATTTGGCGAACACTAGTAGTGAGCAGATGTCACCGCGGTACGGACACCTGCGTTCATCGAGAGATCACGCGGTATGGGTCCCCGCCTTCGCGGGGACGACAAACAACTACCGCGCTTCCGGGGGCGGCGAGCGATCCAGCACGTCGCCTTTGGCGCCTTCGAGCAGATCGATGCCGTAGGTCTCGACCACGAGCGGGCCGCGTTTGCGCTGCAATTGCGCGATCTGCGTCACCTTCGCAAAGCGGTCACCGAGGGCGGAGCCGTCCGCGCGCAGCTCGTCGACATAGAGCAGCTTGCCCGCGAGCAGCTTTGCATCGGGCTCGGGCATGTTGACCCAGCGGATACGCTGGTTCTGTTGCACCACACAGGTGCCGCGCGGCAGATAGAAGGCGAGCCAGCCGGTGGTGCCGTAGTCCGGCGCGAGGACGCAGGTCGCGCCGTTGCGCGCGCGCACGCTTTCGATCTCCGCAGCGAGCTCGCGCCAGCCGACGCCGACGCTGCGCACGGTCGCATCGCGGCGATAGCCCGACAACCAGCCGGTGTTGGCCTGCACGATCAGCGCTGCAAACATCACGATGCCCGCGGGCGCGGCCCAGCGCAGGCAAAACTCCACCAAGCGCCGCTGCCGCTGCTTCCACTGCACGAGGTTGGCGGCCGCGGCTGCTGCGACGACGAAGGGCGGGTAGACGGGCGCGAACCAGTTGGCCTCGACGCGGGCATGCAGCGAATGCCAGACGAAATAGGCGACGATGGTCCAGAACATGGTCTCAATCAGCACGCGCGAGGCGAGCGCGCCGGCCCGGCGCCAGGTCAGCGCGTGCAGCCCCATCGCGCCGAGGATGAAGACCAGCGGCGTTGCGAACGCGATCTGGGTCGGGATCAGCTCGGCGATGAAGACCGGGCGGAAGTCTTCGATCTTCGCACGCCCGAGCTGCTTTGCGAACGAGACCCATTGATGATCCGCATTCCACAGGATCACCGGCGAGAACAGCGCAAGCGCAACGAGCCCGCCGAGATACGGCCAAGGCGAAAGGAACCAGTGCCTGAGCTTCGGCACGGCAGCGAGCCAGATCAGGATCGCCAGCCCGAAGAACATCGCGGTGTATTTCGACAGCAGCGCAGCACCGACCGCCGCGCCGACCGCGAGCCACCAGCCGCCTCGGCCGGTCTCGAGCACTTTTGCGAGAAAGAACAGCACGAAGCTGGAGGCAACGAGCAGCGGCGCATCGGGCGTCACGATCAGCGTGCCGACCGAGGCCATCATCGTGACATTGAGCAGGATGGCGCTGGTCGCGGCCACGCGCGCGCCACCGAACAGGATCGCCGCGGAGCGATAGATCGCATAGCTCATCGGCAGCGCGAGCAGGATCGAGAACACGCGAACGCCGAGCTCGGTGTCGCCGGCGATCATGGTGCCGGCGCGGATCACATAGGCGACCATCGGCGGGTGGTCGTAATAACCGCCCGCCAGATTCTTCGACCACATCCAGTAATAGGCTTCGTCGAACGTGATCGGGGTGAACGCGGCCGCAACGAGCCGCAGCGCCACCAGCGCAAGGATCACCAGCGTCGTATTGCGGACGATCCGCGCGTCAGCCCCGCCCATCTGGCGCTATTTCTTGCGCCAGACGAACAGTCCGGACATCGCGTAGTTCCACACCACGCCCATCAGCGCACCGGCCATGCCGGCCAGCCACCAGATCGGCTCCTGGTCGTAGACCGAGAACGCGACGCCGACATTGGCGAGCAGGCCGACGCTGCACACGATGTAGAACGCGATCAGGCCGCGCAGCAGCGCAAAGCCCTTCAGCCGTTGATCGCGATAGGTGAGGAAGTTGTTGAGGACGAAATTGCTGGTCATGGCGACGACGGCGCCGGCGGCCTGCGCCTCCGCGAACGGCGCCTTCAGCAGCTGCAGCGCGATGAACAGCGTGGTGAGATGCACCACCAGGCCAATGCCGCCGACCATCGCGAACAGGATGAAGCGCAGCGAGACGGCATCGTTGGTGAACTTGGCCAGCACCAGACCGAGAAAATCCAGCGCGACCATGGAATCGAGCTTGCTCTCGCCGTGCTGGCGCTCGCCGAACGTGTAGGGAATTTCGACGGCGCGCAGACTGCCGTTTGCGCTGGCGACGAGATCGAGCAGGATCTTGAAGCCGTGCACCGACAATTTCGGCGCCAGTTGCTCGAAGCGATCGCGGCGGACCATGAAGAAGCCGCTCATGGGATCGGCGATCTCGACCCGCAGCGCCTTCCTGGCGAGTTCGGTCGCGAGCGCGCTGGCGCCGGCGCGCTGCTTGTTGAAACCCTCGCTCTTGTACCCCTCGATGTAGCGGCTGCCGACCACGAGGTCGGCCTGCCCGCTCGCGAGCAGCGACAGCATCTTCGGCAGTTGCGTCTCGTCATGCTGCAGGTCGGCGTCGATCACGGCCGCATGGGGCGCGCTGGAGGCGAGGATGCCCTCGATGCAGGCCCCCGACAGGCCGCGCCGGCCAATGCGACGGATGCAGCGGACGCGGCTATCGCGCTGCGCCAGCGCGCGCACGACGTCCCAGGTGCCGTCAGGCGAATTGTCGTCGACGAACACGACCTCCCAGGCGATGCCGGCAAGCACCGCCTCCAGCCGCCGGTACAGCACCGTGACGTTGTCGCGCTCGTTGAAGGTCGGGACCACGACCGACAATTGCGGCGACGGCGAAGATGCCTGATAGGTCTGCGGGTTATCGGTGCCCGGTCTGATCGCTTCATTCATGACGGCAGCGTATATCCGCCGCGTCCTGCGCTGCCAAGTTCTGCGATGCGAAGCCGGGTTTTCCGAGGGGGGGGAACGGCCCAAAAAGGGCCCTAAAATGCCAACGACCCCGGAACGGCGGACCGCGCGTACATCCGGCGCGAGCCCATGCTATTCCAAGGTCGTCCCAGCGCCGGAGTTTTCCGCTCAACGTCGCCGTTAGAAGCTAGATGGGGACGACAGAACCGCTTTTCAAGGGGCAAAGCCCCCCTTTTTTGGGGCCGCCGTTAGTTCGGGACTTCCTTGATCACCGGACCGCGCGGCACCGGTGCGGCAGGTGCCGCCGGCGCGGCAGCAGGAGCGGGCTCGACTTTCGCCGGCTTGACCGGCTTGCCGTACTGGCCGATCGGCCCGAAGACGACGGCGACCGCAAGCACGATCGCCGCGACGATCGCGCCCAAAATGCCACCCACCGACTCAGACGACATGGAAAACCATCCCTGTTCCAGAAGCTGCGGTGATATCATGGATGCGCGCGGGGCCGGAAGGGGGCGAATGGCGAGTAGCGAATAAGGCAACCGTGTTCATGCCCTATTCGCCACTCGCCATTCGCCACTCCCTACCTGGCCGGCGGCCTGTGCTTGACGAAGGCTATCACGACATCCTTCTGCGCCGACTCCACGGCCCTGTTCGCGGTCGCGAGATGAGCGCCGGCATCAATGAACGGGTATTGCGTGGTGAGATATTCCAGCAAGGCGACCCGGTAATATTGTCGTTCCGACGGACAGGCGCCGGCAACCGAGCGGCCAAAATCCTGTTCCGAGAGGCCCTGATTGCTGTCGCGCGAATATTCCCGCGCCAGGCAATGCCAGTAATCGTCGCGGCCCTGCATGGCGAGCTTCTGCGCCCCCTTCGCGTCGTCATCGTCAGCCATGACAGCTTGCGTCATGGCAGCAGATGTCATCATGACGAGCACAGCTCCCAGCATCAGCATCCGCATCTTGTTCTCCCTTATTGCAGATCCGGTCGCGAGCTTAGACGGGACACGGCAACTGGCCAATCAAATCTGGTTTGATTAGGATGGCGTCTCTCCCCTCCCCGACGATGCGAGATCCTCCGTGGCCAAAGCAAAAACCGCGTCCAAAAAATCCGGCAACATCTTCATCGGCATCGGCGGCTGGACCTTCGAGCCCTGGCGCGGCGTGTTCTATCCGGAGAAGCTGACGCAGGCGAAGGAGCTGTCCTACGCTGCCTCGAAGCTAACCTCGATCGAGATCAACGGCACCTATTACGGCTCGCAGAAGCCGGAGAGCTTTCGCAAATGGGCCGGCGAAGTGCCGGACGGATTCGTATTCTCGCTGAAGGGGCCGCGCTTTGCCACCAACCGGCGCGTGCTCGGCGAGGCGGCCGATTCAATCAAGCGGTTCTATGATTCCGGCGTGCTGGAGCTCCGCGACCGGCTCGGACCGGTGCTGTGGCAGTTCGCGCCGACCAAGAAATTCGACGGTGCCGATTTCGGCAAGTTCCTCGAGCTGTTGCCGCGCAAGCTCGAAGGGCGCGCGCTGCGCCATGTCGTCGAGGTCCGCCACGACAGTTTTTGCACGCCTGACTTCATCGCACTGATCCGCGAATTCGAGACGCCGGTGGTGTTCGCGGAGCACGGCAAGTATCCAGCCATCGCCGACGTCGCCAGCGATTTCGTCTATGCCCGGCTGCAAAAGGGCAATGACGAGATCAAGACCTGCTATCCGCCCAAGCAGCTCGATGCCTGGGCGGAGCGTCTTCAGACCTGGGCCGCGGGCGGTGAACCCGACGACCTGCCGAAGGTCGACAAGGCCAAGCCGAAGAAAGAGCCGCGCGACGTGTTCGCCTATGTCATTCACGAGGGCAAGGTCCGCGCACCGCACGGCGCCATGGAACTGATCGCGCGGGTGAGCTGAGGATGCGGCATGGCAAAGGCGAAGAAGCTCTTCACCATCGGTTATGAGCAGACGCCGCCCAAGGCGGTACTGGACGAACTGGAAGAAGCCGGCGTCAAGCTCGTGGTCGACGTGCGCGCGGTGACGTCATCGCGGCGGCCCGGCTTTTCCAAGAGGCAGCTTGCCGCAGGACTCGACGAACGCGGCATCGCCTATGTCCATCTCGCCGCGCTGGGCACGCCGAAGGAAGGCCGCCTCGCCGCGCGCAGCGGACAATACGACGTGCTGGAGAAGATCTATTCAAAGCACCTGAAGACACCGCAGGCGCGCGAAGAGATGGACGAGCTCTCGGCCCTGGTGAAGAAGGCCGGTCCCGTGTGCCTGCTCTGCTACGAGCGCGACCACACGCACTGCCACCGCCAGATGATCGCGGAGATCATCGAGGAGCGCGATGGGGTGACGGTGAGGAATCTGGCGGGACGGCAGGCGTAGCTCCGCTGTCATTCCGGGGTGTGCGCAGCACGAACCCGGAATCCATTCACCCACCACCGCCGTAGCCCGATGGATTCCGGGCTCAGCGCTTCGCGCTGCCCCGGAATGACGGAGGGAGAGCGTACTCTCACCCCTCCCCAGCCAGCCGGAACGTCCCTTCCATCATCTGCACGCAAGAACCGCCGACATGCGCCGAGACGATCTTGCCGTCCTGCATGCGCACTCGCGTCAGGAGCAGGCTCGGCCGGCCCATGTCGAAGCCCTGGCCGATGGTGAGCTTCAGCTCGCCGTCGCGTATGGGATCCAGATCGGCGAACAATGCGGCGGCCGCGACCGTCGCGCTGCCGGTGGCGGGGTCCTCGATCAGGCCGCTGGCGCCGGGGAAGAACATCCGCGCCTGCCGCACGCAAGGCGCCTCCGCGGGGGGCACGTCGCGGGTGTAGAAATAGACCGAGAACGCGCCGTCGCGCGGCAGCATCCGTGCAAACGCCGCGGCATCGGGCTTCGCCCGGCGAACGGCGTCGCGCGAGCGCACTTCCGCCACCACGAAAGGCGTTCCGACACTGACAATTTGCGGGGCATGACCATCAAGCACGATGTCGGCAGCGGTCAGAGAGATGCAGGCCGCGACCTCTTCGGCCGAGCACTGCGCGAGCCGCGAGAGCGGCTGCGGCGCCGTGAGTTCGGTGCTGACCACCCGTCCCTGTTCCCGAAAGATATCCACCGGCACGGGGCCCGCCTTCTCCTCGAACAACAACCGCGGCTTCGGCTCTCTCGCAAGCGTCCCCAGCACGAAGGCGGTGCCGACATTGGGATGGCCCGCGAAGGGCAGCTCCCTCACCGGTGTGAAGATGCGCACCTCGGCATCGTTCGCCTTGTCGCGCGGCGGCAGCACGAAGGTCGTCTCGGAATAGTTGAACTCGGTCGCGACCGCCTGCATCTGCTGCGTCGACAGCCCGGCGGCGTCGAGCACCACGGCGAGCTGGTTGCCGCCGAAGGCGCGATCGGTGAACACGTCGACGGTGATGTAGCGGCGCTGCATCGACACTTCCTCATGACAGTCGCGGCCGCGATCGGCCGCATCGCCGGCAATCTACAAGCCGGCGATATCGTCCGTCATGCCCCAAAATTCGGAGCAATCGGAGCAATGGAGGTCGGAACGTCGGACGCGAAGCCCGGCAATCAAATATATAAGCGTGCTCGTTTCGAAACGCGTCACCCCAACTGAAACACAGCCACTTTCTGCTCGTAGCCGCGCACCTCCACCTCGCCGAGCGCGACGGCATCCTTGCCGTCGTCGCCGAGCGCCTCGCGCACCGTCGCGGAGATCAGGAGCTGCGAGCCGAATTCCTTGTTCAGCGCCTCCAGGCGCGAAGCGAAGTTCACGGTGTCGCCGATGACCGTGTATTCCTTGCGCCGGGGCGAGCCGATATTGCCGGCGACGACCTCGCCGAAATGAATGCCGATGCCGATGCGCAGCGGCCAGCTCGTCTGGGCGTTGATGCGCTCCATCGCGGTCAGCATCTCGCGGCCGGCCGCGACCGCGCGATGCGCGGCGTCGGAGGCTTCCAGCGGCGCGCCGAACAGCGCGAGAAAGCCGTCGCCCAGAAACTTGTTCACGATGCCGCCCTCGCGGTCGAGGATGTCGACCAGGACGGCAAAGGCGCCGTCGAGCCGGTCCACCACTTCCTGCGGCGTGCGCGACTGCGCGCCCGCCGTGAAGCCGCGGAAATCGACGAACATCACGGCGACGCGGCGCAGGTCGCCGGCCGTGCTCGTCCCCGCCGCCATCAACCGCTCCACCACTTGCGGCGAGACGTGCTGGCCGAACAGATTGGTGACACGGTCGCGCGCGGTAGCGGCCGCGATGCTCGCGGCGAACTGCCGCCGCAGCTGCGCACCGACGGAGCCCGCGAGCACGCCGCAGATCAGGATGATGGTGCTGCGCACCGCGTGGAAATAGATCTGCGGCTCGCCCGCAGCGCTGGTGGGATCGTAGACCAGCGCAACGGCGAAGAGCTCAGCCGCGGCGACAAAACCGGTGAACGCAGACAGCCGGAAATCGAGCCGCAGCGTCGAGAGAATGACGAAGATGAAATAGACCAGCGGCACGACGAAGCCGAGCGCCTGGCTTGCTCCCATGTTGCGGATCTCGAGAAGCAGAATGATCGTCGGCACCGACGTCTCGATCAGCGCGCCGACATAGCGCCTGATCACCGGAAGATCGCGATCCAGCCTGAGGTTCTTCCGGATCTGGCTGTGCACCCAGGCCTCGAACAGGATGAAGCCGGTCAGGAGGCCATAGACTTCGGCGAGCCCGCTCGCCCCGCGCCAGACCCGGTTTACGATATCGGGGGCCACGAGGTAGATCGCGGTCAGAAAAAGAATGATGACGCCCCCCGTCGCGATCAGCGCCCGCACCCGCAACAGCTCGGTGCGCAGCACTTCCCGCGTCAGCTCGCGCTCGAAATCCTCCGACAAGACGGCATGCTGCCGGCTCTTCCTGCTCGCAAAGCTGACCATTCCGCCCCCTTCGATTCAGGGGCATCTTGCCTCAATCCAGCGTGCGGCGGAAGCGTGTCACGGCGACGGTCATGGCGACCAGCATCAGGGTCGCCAGCGCCAGCGTGTCGAAGTGCAAATTCTGCATGCTCGCGCCCTTGAGCATGATGGCGCGGACGATGCGCAGATAGTGCGTCAGCGGCAGGCACTCACCGACATATTGCGCCCAGGCGGGCATGCCGGCGAACGGAAACATGAAGCCGGAGAGCAGAATGCTCGGCAGGAAGAACATCATCGACATCTGCATCGCCTGGAGCTGGTTCTGCACCAGCGTCGAGATGGTGTAGCCGATCGAGAGGTTGGTGGTGATGAACAGCGTCGAGAGCAGCGCCAGCAGGAACAGGTTTCCGAACACGGGCACGCCGAACAGGACCACGCCGATGCCGATGATCAGGAAGGCCTGGAGGAAGCCGACCAGCACGTAGGGGATGATCTTGCCGAACATCACCTCGACCGGCCTGATCGGCATCGACAGCAGGCTCTCCATGGTGCCGCGCTCGACCTCGCGCGTGACCGAGAGCGCGGTGAAGATCAGCATGGTCATGGTGAGGATGGTGCCGACGAGGCCCGGCACGATGTTGAGGCTGGAGGACGCGGCCGGATTGTAGCGTGCATGGGCGCGGATCTCGAACGGCATCCCCGGGGGATCGCCGATATAGAGATCGTGCTGGAGCGCGGTCTGCACGACCATGCCGAGCGAGCCGATCGCGGCGCTCGCAGCGACCGGATCGGTGGCATCGGCCGCAACCAGCAGCGCCGGCCTGTCGCCGCGCCGCACCGCGCGCTCGAAGCCGCGCGGGATCTCGACGCCGAACAGCACCTTGCCAGATTTCAGCAGATTGTCGAAATCCTCGACGTCGTGCACCTCGTAAAGGAAGCGAAAATAGGCGGTGTTCTCCATCGCCTTCAGCACCGAGCGGGCGAGATCGCTATCCTCCTGCAACAAGACCGCGCTGGGCAGATTGTGGGGCGTGGTGTTGATGGCATAGCCGAACAGCAGGAGCTGCATCACCGGCAGCATCACGATCATCGCGAACGAGACGCGGTCGCGCTTGAGCTGGATGAATTCCTTGATCAGCATCGCATAGGAACGCCGCAGGAAGCCGAAGCGCTCGCGGAGTTCATGCACCGGGGCCGGTTGATCGACGGCGCTCATTGAAAATTGTCCTTGGAGCGGCCCATCAGCTCGATGAACACGTCTTCAAGCGATGGCGGCGACTTCTGCCAGTGCAGGCTGCTGCGCTCGCGCCACGGCGCGATGCTGGATTCGAGCGCGGCGACGTCGCGGCCGGAGACGTGCAGCGAGGTCCCGAACGGCGCCACCATGTCCACGCCGGGCTTGCCGGCAAGCGCGGCCGTGAGCTCGTTGAGGTTTTCGCCCGTCACGGTGTAGGTCGAGAGCGCCGACTTCGCGATCACCTCTTCTACCGTACCGTGCGCAAGCAGATGGCCGTAGGCGATATAGGCGATCTCGTGGCAACGCTCTGCTTCATCCATGTAATGGGTGGAGACCAGCACGGTGAGACCGTCGGCCGCGAGCGCGTGGATCTCGTTCCAGAAATCGCGCCGCGCCTTGGGGTCGACGCCGGCGGTGGGCTCGTCGAGCAGCAGCAATTTCGGGCTGGGCAGCGTGCAGGCCCCCAGCGCCAGCCGTTGCTTCCAGCCGCCGGAGAGCTCGCCCGCAAGCTGCTCCTCGCGGCCCGACAATCCGAGCCGCTTGATCATCTCGCGCGCAGCGCCGCGCGCATCGCGCAGGCCATAGAGCCGCGCGACGAATTCCAGATTCTCGCGGACCGAGAGGTCCTGGTAGAGGCTGAAGCGCTGGGTCATGTAACCGACCTGCCGCTTGATCTTTTCGGAGTCCTTCAGGATGTCGAAGCCGAGGCAGGTGCCCTCGCCGCTGTCGGGCGTGAGCAGACCACAGAGGATGCGGATGGTCGTGGTCTTGCCCGAGCCGTTGGGGCCGAGGAAGCCGTAGATCGAGCCGCGCTTCACCTGCATCGACAGATCGTGCACGACCTCGCGGCCACCGAACGACTTGGTCAGGCCCTTGACGTCGATCGCGATGCCGCTCTCGCCGCTCATCGCTTGTCCGCCACCGGGGTTTTGGGATTGAGATAGACGTCGATCGGCTGGCCCACGCGCAGCGCATCGGGCCGCGACGGCCGCGCCTGGATGAGATAGACGAGCTTGTTGCGCTCATCGAGACTGTAGATCACCGGCGGGGTGTATTCAGCCGATGTCGCGATGAAATAGACCTTTGCGGTGAGATCGGCCGCGCAATTGTCGCAGGCGACGCGCACCGTGTCGCCGATCGCAAGCTTCGGCAGTTCGGTCTCCGGCACGAAGAAGCGCAGCTTCATGTTGCCCGGCGGCATGATCGAGAGCACCGGCCGCTGCGCCGCCACCATCTCGCCCTCGCGGAAATAGATCTGCTGGATTGTGCCGGCGACGGGCGCGAAGCCCCTGCGCCGCGCCAGTCGCGTCTCCGACGTCGCCACCCGCGCTTCCGCCACGCGCAGGGCCGACACGGCGGAGTCGAGATTGGCCTGGGTGCCCGAGCCGGTCTTGCTCAGCGAAGCGGCGCGGTCATAGGTCTGCTGCGCGTTCGCCAGCGTCGCCTTGTTCTGGTTGAGATCGGCGAGCTGGAGATCGTCGTCGACGGAATAGATGGCATCGCCGACCTTGACCTGGTCACCCTCGCGAACTCCAAGCTTCGTCACCCGGCCGGCTTCGTCCGGACTGACGAAGATCATGTCGGCCTCGACCCAGCCCTGGAAGCCGGGATCGCGCTTCTCCTTGCAACCGGCAAGGCCGATGGCGAGCGCGGCGGTCAGTGCAAGTCTGAAAATTTTCTGCGACGACCTCATGTCGCCCTCCGTTCGCCAAAAATCAAATCGAGATGGACGCGCAGCATGTCCTGCGCGTCGAGCGGCGCGTGCCGCGCGAAAAGGCTCTGCCAGATCACCGCGATCATCGCGGGTGCGACCAGGATCTGCGGGTAGCGCGCGAGGTTCTTCTCGCGGATCTCGCCGCGGGCAATGCCGAGCTCGATCAGCGCGCGCATGGCGGCGATCCCACGTGAGACGACTTCGCGGTAATAGAAATCGGCGATCGAGGGAAAGCGCGGCCCCTCCGCCACGATCAGACGGACGAGATCGCCGCGCCTGGTGCCGATCACCTCCTTGAGGAAGTTGCCGGCGAAGGCCTCGATCAGGTCGCGCACCGAGCCGGTCGGCGGCGGCAGCGCAGTCAGCCGCGCCACCACCGGCACGATCACAGTCCGCACCAGCTCCTCGAACATCGATTCCTTGTCCTTGAAGTGCAGGTAGATCGTGCCCTTGGCGACGCCAGCCCGCTTTGCGATGTCGTCGAGCCGGGTCGCGGCAAAGCCGCGCGCGATGAACTCCTCCATCGCCGCGTCCACGATCGCCGCGCGCCGCTCGGCCGCGCGCGTGGCGCGGTTCGAGGCTGGGGCCGCCTCGCCGGCCGCGGGCGAGGTCCTTGCCCTCGCTCCAGATGACGTGACGGCGCTGGACGGCTTTTTGGTCATTTATAATATATGACTGACTGGTCAGTCATGGTCAAATAGATGTGGATGATGGGACGGAGGAGCGGCAACAAATTAGTATTGACTAATGCATTAGCTCTTACTAATTTATTTCCATGATCGAAGCCACCCCCAATCCCGTCACCACCGTGATGCGCGCCCTCGCTGATCCGACCCGCCGGGCCGTGTTCGAGCGCGTGTTCGAGAGCAAGGAGATCAGCGTCGCCGAGCTGACGCGCGGCAGCGGCGTCACCCAGGGCGCGATCTCGCAGCACCTGAAGTCCCTCAAGCAGGCCGGCCTCGTTGCCGAGCGCGCCGAGGGCCGCAACGTCTACTACCGCGCCGCGCCGCAAGGACTCGAGCCGCTGGTCACCTGGATGGACCATTACGGCGTGTTCTGGCGCGAGCGCTTCCAGAACCTGCGTGACCTCTTGAAGGAGATCGATCCGTGAGTGCGCCCGAGTTGAAAGCTGAAACAAGGGACATCGTCATCGACGAGGTCTTCCCTCACCCGCCCGAGGCAATCTGGAAGGCGCTGACCAGCGCCCAGTTGATCGCGCGCTGGCTGATGCCGCCGACCGGTTTCGAGGCCGTCGAAGGCAACATTTTCACCTACCAGACCACGCCGGGCGGCAACTGGGACGGCGTCATTCATTGCCGGGTTCTCGAGGTCGTCCCGAACCGCCGCCTCGTCTACGCATGGAAAGGCGGCGACGCGCGCAACACCGGCTATGGCGCGCCGCTCGACACCGTCGTCACCTGGTCCCTCACACCGGTCGAAGCCGGCACGCGGATCCGCCTGGTTCATGCGGGCTTCGTCCTGCCCAGGAACGAGTCGGCCTACACGGGCATGAGCGGAGGCTGGAAGAAGGTCGTCCACCAACTCGACAACATCAGCAGCGAAGAAAAGTAAGGCGTCATCGCGATGGACAAGCCCTATGCCGGCGGCTGCGCCTGCGGCGCGATCCGCTATTCGATTCCGGGTGAGCCGGTGTTCAGCAATCACTGCCAGTGCCGGGACTGCCAGCGGGACAGCGGCAGCGGCCACGGCTCGTACGCCACTTTCGCGCGCGCCGGCGTCACGGTGACCGGCGAGGCGAAGCACTGGGACATGGTCGGCGACAGCGGCAATGTGAAGACGCGGAGCTTCTGCCCCCAGTGCGGCTTGCCCGTTTACATGACATTCGCGGCGATGCCCGACATCTTCACCATCCGCGCCGCAAGCCTCGACGAGCCCGCCCGCTACAAGCCGCAGGTGGTGACTTACGCCGCGCGCGGATATGGCTGGGATCACCTCGATCCCAGTCTGCCGAAGTTCGCAGGCATGCCGCCGGCGCGAGATCCGGCGCGCTGAGACGGTCGACGTCAGATGCATGCCCGGATGTACGGTCGGTTGATCTCCCACAGCTCATCCAGCAGGCCGCGTGCGGCCTGCTCGGAATGGATGACAGGGTCGAGCAGCAACGCTTGCAGCGCCATTTCCTTCGATGCGTGCATCGCCGCTTCCACGGCCATCTGCTGGACCTGAACCTGGACCGTCATCAGCTTGGCCACTCCGTCGGGCAGCGGCCCGAGCGAGACAGGGTGGATGCCCGCGATATCTGCCACCACCGGCACTTCGACCGCAGCATCGGCCGGCAGGTTCGGGATCACGTACCGATTGTGAATGACGGCGGACTCGATGAGTTGCTTACGGTTATGAACCATGGCGACTATGATGCTGATCGCGCGCTCTCCTGAGGGCACCGACCACCAGTCCGGCGCCTCGGTCCGGCCTGCGAGCACGTCATCGATCAATCGGGTCAGCTTCGTGCGTTCACTCTCGTCCCAGTCGTAATCGTAGCCGCCCTCGCCGGCCTCCCATCCGAACGAGAGATACTCGCCGACGTGACTGTCGCCACAGCCGAGCCAGTAGCCGAAGGCATGCAACAATTTGCGCGTCAGGGGGCAGAAGGTGGGATCGAAATCTCTCTCCTTCTCACGCAACAGCGGATAGAGGTCCTCGCCCGTCTCACGATCTCGAATTTCGCTCAAGCACTGGAAGTGATTGAGGCCTGCCCCCCACACATCCACCCGGTCTTCCGGCATTCCCAAAATTCGGGCGACATTGCCGCGAGCAAGAAATATTCCGTGGCAGAGGCCGAGGTTGCGAATCCTGCTGTACAGGCCGAGCGCCAGGATGATGCGACTTTCCGGATTGGAGAAGTTGATGAAGGTCGCGCGCGGGCAGCGGAGCTCCATTTCTCGCACGAAGTCGAAGACCACCGGCAAGGTGCGCAGTGTGAAGAAAAGACCGCCGGGTCCGCCGTTCTCACCTAGCGTGTGATGGATGCCAAACTTGCGTGGAATCTCGAAATCGAGCCGCCACAACCGATTGCGATCGATCGCGGTGGAATGCACGACGAACTCGGCACCGTCGAGCGCCGCGCGCCAATCCGTCGTCGCCTCGATCTCAAACCCGGCGCCGGATTTCGCGTTGAGCAGTTTCGCGAGCCGCGTCGACCGGTCGAGCCGGTCGACATTTCGTCCGACCAGCACCAATGTGGAACCGGCCAGATCGTGGGTCGAGAACAGGTCCCGGAACATGCTCATCCCGAAGGATGCGCTGCTCGCGCCAAGAAAGACGATCTTCGTTGGCTTGGCCATACTCTGCTCCCCGCCGGAGATTAGCCGAAGTCGAGCACCATGCGGCCGTCGATCTTGCCGGCCTTCATCCGCTCGAAGACGTCGTTGATCTGCTCCAGCGGCACCTTCGTCACCTCGGCCTTGACCTTGCCGTCGGCGGCGAAGGCGATGGCTTCATCAAGATCGCGCCTTGTGCCGACGATGGAGCCGCGCACGGTGATGCGCTTGAGCACGACGTCGAAGATCGGCGTCGGGAATTCGCCCGGCGGCAGGCCGACGAGGCTGACGGTGCCCTTCCGGCGCACCATCTTCAGCGCCTGCGCGAAGGCGGCGGTCGAGACCGCCGTCACCAGCACGCCGTGGGCCCCGCCCCCGGTCGCCGCCAGCACCTTGTCGACGGCATCGGCCTCGAGCGCATTGACCGCGAGATCGGCGCCGGTCTCGCGCGCGAGCCTGAGCTTGTCCTCGGCGATATCGACGGCGACGACCTTGAGACCCATTGCCTTGGCGTATTGAATCGCGACATGACCGAGCCCGCCGACGCCCGAGATCACGACCCATTCGCCGGGCCGCGCATCCGTCTCCTTCAGACCCTTGTAGGTGGTGACGCCGGCGCAGAGGATCGGCGCGATGGCGGCAAAATCGACCGTCGCGGGCAGCTTTGCGGCGAAGGCGGCCGAAGCGATGACATATTCGGCGAAACCGCCGTTCACGCTGTAACCGGTGTTGTGCTGGTGCTCGCACAGCGTCTCCCAGCCGGTCTCGCAATATTCGCAGGACATGCAGGCATCGTGCAGCCAGGCGACGCCGACGGCATCGCCGACCTTCAGATTTTTCACGCCGGGCCCGAGCGCGGCGACGATGCCGGCCACTTCATGGCCGGGGATGAAGGGCGGTACCGGCTTCACCGGCCAGTCGCCGGAGGCGGCGTGCAGATCGGTGTGGCAGACGCCGCAAGCCTTCACCTTGACCAGCACCTCGCCGGGACCCGGCTGCGGCACCGGCACGTCCTCGATCACCAGCGGCTTGCCGAATTGTCTGACGATAGCGGCTTTCATGGTCGGCATCTGTCTGCTCCATTGCAATATGTGGAGCAGACTAGCCCGGCCCGACGGCTCACCCTTGATTGGAGTCAAACCGCACAAAGTTTCCGCAGCGCCCGTGCGATCGTGACAACGCGATGACAGCGCGGCGCGACGTGCAGATCGCGTCAGCTATGGAACTTCAGCCCGTCGACGATCTTGTCGATCACCTTGCGCTCGGCGCGCAGCGCGATTCCGACTAGATTGAGGTCCGCGCGTGCCACCGCCTTGACCGCCTCGCGATTGGCGGCGTCATGCGTGGTCTTGAACATGTCTTCGGTATAGAGCGCCGGCTTGACGTTGCGCGTCAACGCACGGTCGAGCGCGCGCGACAGCGCGGGACCGTCGGCACCATAGATCAGGATCGGCTGGCCGATCAGCGCGTGGTATTGCGTGCCCGAGGCGTCCTCATAGGGCTCGCCGATGCATTCCGGAAACGCCGCCGCAATACCGCTGGTGAGAAAGGCCGCGACGTTGAGCTTCTGCCAGGCCTGAAGATCGGTGCGGATCACGATGGCGATCTTGGTGTCGAACTGCATGCAACTCCCCAACTGTCATTCCGGGGCGCGCCGCTTGGCGCGAGCGCGGAATCCAGACGCCCGATGGTGATTATGGATTCCGGGCTCGATGCTACGCATCGCCCCGGAATGACAGCAAGAGGAATCAGCGCGCTAAGAATCAACCCTTGGCGTCGCAGGCCCAGGCGCGGATCACGCATTCCTTGCCGCCGTATTTGTAGCATTCGCGCGTGGCGGCATTGAGCGTGGCGGATATCTTCGGTTTGACCGCGTAGCCGTAAGCGCCGCAAGGATTGGACAGATCGACGGACATCGCCGCGCAGGCACGCTTCATCGTCACGGTCGTGCAATCGCCCTTGCACTGCTTCTGCGCCGCGGCGCGGGCGTCATGCTCGGCGCCGTAATCAAAGGCCTGGCCATAGGCGCCGCACTTGCCGACCGCAAACGCGCCGGCGGCGTGAGCATCCGTGATGTGGCGGGCACCCGCAACACAAACCGACAACGCAAAGAAAAACATCGCGCAGCGGCGCGCGACGACGTTCGAAGCCATGGAAAACCCCTCCCCCAGGCAGGTGGTGAGGACTGTAAGCGGCGGTCGTTTCCAGATGGTGAACGGGGAGTTGAAGTCGGACGATTGAGGAGATGCCGTAGGGTGGATTGGCGCCGTAGGGTGGGCAAAGCGAAGCGTGCCCACCAATTGTAGATCACTGCATGAAGAGATGGTGGGCACAGCGCTGCGCGCCTTTGCCCACCCTACGACACCACTGCACTATCCCCGCCGTGCCGCTTCCAGCGCCTGCGGGGTGTCGATGTCGAGGAAGGCGCCCTCGCCGTCGACTGGGACTTCTGCGACCGCTTCCGCGTGCCTCGCGATCAAATGCCGCGCGCCGACGTCGCCGTCGAGCGTCATCAATTCCCTGAAGAATCGGCGCGCCCACAGCACGGGGTTGCCGCGGCGGCCTTCGCTGACGGGCACGACGATCAGATTGCCGCGGTCTGGCGCAAAGCCGTCGATGAGGCGGTCGATCAGGCCGGCCTCGATCAACGGCATATCGCCGAGGCAGACCACCGCGCCGTCACACGTCTCCGGCACGGCGGCGATGCCGGCCTTAACCGAGCTCGCGATGCCGCCGGCGAAATCCGGATTGCGGACGAATTTCACTTTCAAGCCTTCGAGCGCCTGCTCGACCAGCTCGGTCTGGTGGCCGGTGACGACGATCACCTCGGATGCTTTCGAGGCAAGAGCCTGCTCGGTGGCAATGCGCACCAGCTTCTTGCCGTCGAGTTCGGCCAGGAGCTTGTTCGGCCCGCCCATCCGGGTCGAGCGCCCCGCCGCGAGCACGATGGCCGCGACGTTATTGCCCTCGATCTCGGGCTTGGCGCGCGGCTGCGGCCGGGTCACGATCTCCATCAGGAGGCCGCCGACGCCCATGCCCATCAGCTCGGACCGCGTCACCTTGATGCCGGCGAGCAGTCGCATCAGCACCCAGTCGAACCCGTTCTCGACCGGCGAGCGCGCGCAGCCCGGCGCGCCCAGCACCGGCACGCCGCCGGCACGCGCGATCAGCAGCAAATTGCCGGGATCGACCGGCATGCCGAAATGCTCGATCTCGCCGCCGATAGCGGTGACGGCCGCCGGAATCACGTCGCGGCGGTCGGCAATCGCGGAGGCACCAAACACGATCACGAGCTCGGCGCCGAGGCCGAGCAATTCCTTGATCGCAGCCGACAGCGCGCGCTCTTCATGCTGCACCCGCCGCTCGGCGATGATGCCGGCGCCGGCCGGCGCGAGCCGCTCGGCGGTGACGCGCAGCGTCTTGTCGATCACCTTGGAGGACAGGCCCGGCAGCAGGGTCGAGACGATGCCGACGCGCTTGATCACGTAGGGCGCGATCTTCAGCACGTCGTGGCCCGCCGCCTTCACCGCGGCATCGCGCAGATGTCCTTCGACGCCGAACGGGATGATCTTGACGGTGCCGACCATCTCGCCTTCGACCACCGGCTTGTAGGCGGACAGCGTCGCAAAGGTGATGGCCTCGTCGATATTGTTGATGCGGTCCACCGCGGCGCGGTCGATCACCAGAACGCCCGGGCGCGCGGCGAACAGGTTGGCACGCCCGGTGAAAGCGCGCTCGACGTGAATGCCCTCGCCGCCGACGGCCAGCGCGATGCTGGCGGCCGCGACGTCCTCGGAGACATCGCCCTCCTCCATGCGCACCACCACGACATCCTTGATGCCGGCGCGCTGGAGCGACTCGACCTCGGCCGGACCGATGGTCGTGCCTTTCTTCAGCACCAGCGGTCCCTGGCGCAGGGTGTGGACGGTCACCCCGCCCATCGCATCCTTGGGGCTCGCCGGTCCGAACTTCATGCCGCTTCTTCTTTTTGTTTTGGTGACAGGCGGAGCACCGCCGTGATCTCGGCCATGATCGACACCGCGATCTCGGATGGCGAGACCGCACCGATCGCAAGGCCGATGGGCGCGTGGATCCGCGCGATGTCGGAGTCCTTTGCGCCCTGCGCCCGCAGCCGGTCGCCACGCTTGGCGTGAGTCTTCCGCGAACCGAGCGCGCCGATATAGAAACAGTCGCGTTCGAAGGCGTGCAGCAGTGCCGGATCGTCGATCTTCGGATCGTGCGTCACCGCGACGAAAGCCGTGTAATGGTCGACGTTCAGCGGCGGCAGCGCCGTGTCCGGCCACTCTGCGACCAGCGGGATGTCGGGGAAGCGCTCCGGGCTCGCAAAGGCCGTGCGCGGATCGACGACCGTGACGTCATAGCCGAGCGATCGGGCCAGCGGCGCCAGGGCCTGGCTGATATGGACCGCGCCGACGATGACGAGCTTTGCGGTCGGCGCGTAGACGTTGAGGAACAGTTTCTTGCCGCCGGCCTCGACATTGGCGCTCTTGCCCATGCGAAGCTGCTTGTCCAGCTCGGCGCCCAGCGGGTCTTTGGCAAAGTCCCTCGCCTTCACCAGGCGCTGCTCGCCGCTCTCGGTGTCCGTCACCAGAATGACCGGCCGGCGCGCGGCGCGCTCGGCATTGAGTTCGTGCAGGATCGCGAGCTTCACGGCTAGCCGACTTTCTCGACGAAGACGCGGATGGTACCACCGCAGGACAGCCCGACATTCCAGGCGGTCTCGTCCGCGACGCCGAACTCCAGCATCCTCGGCTTGCCGCTCTGGATCACGTCCATGGCCTCGGTAACCACGGCGCCCTCGACACAGCCGCCGGAGACCGACCCCAGGAAGGTGCCGTCGTCGTTGATGACGAGACTCGAGCCGGCGGGGCGCGGCGCCGAGCCCCAGGTCTCCACGACGGTCGCCAGCGCGACGCCATGGCCGGCCTTCTGCCAGTCTTCCGCCGCCTTCAGGATATCCTCGTCACGATCGAGCATGGGTGGCCTCTCAGGCTGCGGAGCGGATCAGGCTGCGGTGTTGCGGCGGCAGCGGCCGGGAGAGCGCGCTGATCAGCTCATGGATCGAACTCAAATTATGTACCGGGCGGAATTCGTCAACGTGCGGGAGCATCATTTTGATGCCCTGGGCCTTGGCCTCGAAGCCGCCGAACCTGAGCAGCGGGTTGAGCCAGATCAGCCGGCGACAGGAGCGGTGCAGCCGGTCCATCTCGAAGGCCAGCTTGGAATCGGCCTCCCGCTCCAGCCCGTCGGAGATCAGGAGCACGATGGCGCCCTGGCTCAGCACCCGGCGGGCCCACAATTTGTTGAAGTTGTGCAGCGAGGCCGAGATCCGCGTGCCGCCGGCCCAGTCCTCGACCGAGGCCGAGCAGCTCGCCAGCGCCTCGTCCGGATCGCGCTGCCGCAGCGCGCGGGTGACGTTGGTCAGCCGGGTGCCGAACAGGAACACCGAAACGCGCTTGCGAGCGTCGCCGATGGCGTGGAGGAAGTGCAGGAACAGGCGGGTGTACTCGCTCATCGAGCCCGAGATGTCGAGCAGCGCGACGATCGGCGCCGGTTTCTCAATCCGCCCGAGGCGATGGATGTCGATGATGTCGCCGCCGGTGCGCAGCGATGCCCGCAGCGTGCGGCGCAGGTCGAGACGCAGCCCGCGTGGATCGGGCCGGTGCCGGCGCGTCAGAAGCTCGGCCTGCGGCAGCCGCATCCGCTCGATGGCGTGCAGGGCTTCGGTGATCTCAGCCGCGCTCATCTGGGCAAAATCCTTCTTCTGAAGGATTTCCTTGTCGGAGACCGACAGACGCAGATCCTGCTCCTGGTGCTGCGGCGTCTCGGTCATCCGCGGCTGCGACATCGCCTCCTGCACGCGGCGGGAGCCGGCCTGCGGCTTCTTCTTGGCCTGGTCCGGCAACGGCACCGAATCCAGCATGTGCTTCCACTCTTCCGAGGCGCGGAAGAACAGGTTGAAAGCCTGCTTGAAGATCAGCGCATGCTCATGCCGCTTGACGAAGATCGCCTCCAGCGTGGTGAAGACATCGGCGCGGTTGCCGATGTCGATCACCTGCAGCGCGCTCATGGCGTCGATCACCGCCCCCGGCCCCACCGGCATGCCGGCCGAACGCAGCGCACGGGCAAAGCCGACAATGTTGTCGGCGAACTGCTCGGTTTGCTCGGGGGCAAGGTGGTTGATGGCCATGGGGGTACTCATCTTCTCGTCATTCCGGGGCGCCGCGCAAGCGGCGAGCCCGGAATCCATAACCACGATCGGGAGTATGGATTCCGGGCTCGCGCCCAAGGGCGCGCCCCGGAATGACGAGCTCAGTTGTGGCGCGAGATCAATTCTCGCTCGTCGCTTCCTTCAGCACCTTCTGCAGGGTGTCGCCCTGCATGCGGGTGATGTCGTCCTGGTACTTGAGCAGCGCGCCCAGCGTGTCGCCGACCACTTGCGGGGTCAGCGAGCGGGCGTCGAGCTCCGACAGCGCGGTCGCCCAGTCGATGGTCTCGGCAACGCCCGGCGACTTGTAGAAGTCCTGGTTGCGCAGCGCCTGCACGAACCGCACCACCTGCTGCGACAGCTTCGCGGAGATGCCGGGCACGCGCGTCTTGACGATGGCGAGCTCGCGTTCGGCGGCGGGATAATCGACCCAGTGATAGAGACAGCGCCGCTTCAGCGCGTCGTGGATTTCGCGGGTGCGGTTGGAGGTGATGATGACGATCGGCGGGCTCGGCGCCTTCACCGTGCCGAACTCGGGAATGGTCACCTGGAAGTCGCTGAGGATTTCCAGGAGATAAGCCTCGAAGGCCTCGTCGGCGCGATCGAGCTCGTCGATCAGCAGCACCGGCGGCCCCGCGACATCGGGCTCCAGCGCCTGGAGCAAGGGCCGCTTGATCATGTAGCGGTCGGCGAAGATATCGGACGAGAGCTGGTCGCGATCGGTATCGCCGGCGGCTTCCGCCATCCGGATCGCGATCATCTGCGCGGCGCTGTTCCACTCGTAGACCGCGGAGGAGACGTCGAGGCCTTCGTAGCACTGCAGGCGGATCAGCTTGCGCCCCAGCGCCGCCGACAGCACCTTCGCGATCTCCGTCTTGCCGACGCCCGCTTCGCCCTCGAGGAACAGCGGCCGGCCCATCCGCAGCGACAGGTACGTCACCGTCGCCAGCGACCGCTCCGCGAGATAACCGCGCGAAGTGAGAAGTTCGAGCATCGCATCGACCGATGCCGGCAGGGCAACAAGAGTCATGAAAGAGCCAGTCTTGCTTACGCCCTCACCGGGGGCAAGTATTGGGCCAGATCGTGAGGATCACTCACTCCTTGGCATTGGCGGCATCGACGGCGCGCCGCGTCAGCACCCCGATGAGGTGCGCACGGTATTCGGCGCTGCCGTGAATGTCGCTGTTGAGGCCGTCCGCCGGCACCTCGATGCCGTCGAGCGCCTTCGCCGAGAACCGCTTCTTCAGGGCTTCCTCGAACGCGGTGACGCGAAACACGCCTTCGGAGCCGGCGCCGGTGACGGCAACCCGCACATCGGAGGGACGCCGCGCCACGAACACGCCGACCAGCGCATAGCGCGAGGCCTGGTTGCGGAACTTGATGTAGGCCGCCTTCTTCGGCAGCGGGAACATCACCTTGGTGATGATCTCGTCGGCTTCGAGCGCCGTCGTGAACAGGCCCTGGAAATACTCCTCGGCCTTGAGGCGGCGCTTGTTGGTGACGATGGTGGCGCCGAGCGCGAGCACGGCGGCCGGATAGTCGGCGGTCGGATCGTTGTTGGCGAGCGAGCCGCCGATCGTGCCCTTGTGGCGCACGGCGGGATCGCCGATCTGGCTGGCGAGATTCGCCAGCGCCGGGATGGCCTCACCGACGATCGCGGAGCCTGCGACCTCGGCATGCTTGGCGGTGGCGCCGATCACGAGCGCGCGGCCCTTCATCTCGATCGCGTTGAGCCCCTCGATGTGGGAGAGGTCGACCAGATGCGGCGGGCTGGCGAGGCGCTGCTTCATCACGGGAATCAGCGTGTGGCCGCCGGCGACCAGCTTGGCGTCTTCGTTCTTCACCAGGAGATTGGCGGCCTGCCGCACGGTCCCGGGGCGATGATATTTGAATTCGTACATCTGAATGTCCTGATCGCGGGATCGTTGCGCGGTTTAGGCGAGATCGGATTTCGCCATCGCCTTGGCGCCGGCGGAGATCGAGGCGACGATGTTCTGGTAGCCGGTGCAGCGGCACAGATTGCCTTCTAGTTCTTCCCGGATCGTATGGTCGTCGAGCTCGTTGCCCTTGCGATGGACGATGTCGACCGCGGTCATGATCATGCCCGGCGTGCAGAAGCCGCATTGCAGACCGTGGTGCTCGCGGAAGGCCTCCTGCATCGGATGCAGCGGCGCGCCGTCGGCGGCCAGCCCCTCGATCGTCTTGACCTCGTGGCCGTCGGCCATCACGGCCAGCGTGGTGCAGGACTTCACGGCCTTGCCGTCGAGATGCACGACGCAGGCGCCGCACTGCGACGTATCACAGCCGACATGGGTGCCGGTCAGACGCAAATTCTCGCGCAGGAACTGCACCAGGAGGGTGCGGGGATCGACATTGGCCGTAACAGGATTGCCGTTCACGATGAGGGAGATTTTTGCCATAAGCACTCTCTATCAGCGCCCCGACGGGTCCCGTCGAAGCGGTTCTTATAATTATTCCAACCCATCATATGGGCCATTATGCCCGGGGGCAACATCGCCCCGGACGCAAGGTGCCATGACGAAAGGCGATAGCCTTCAGCCCTGTACCGCTTTGGCGAAGTTCGCGAAAAATTCGTCGGCCAGTTTCTTGGCGGTGCCGTTGATCAGGCGCTGGCCAAGCTGCGCCAACTTGCCGCCGATCTGCGCCTCGACTTCGTAGGAGAGCAGCGTGCCGCCGTCCTTCTCGGCCAGCTTGACCACTGCACCGCCCTTGGCGAATCCGGCGACCCCGCCTTCGCCCTCACCGGAGATCTTGTAGCCGTTCGGCGGGTCGAGATCGCTCAGCGTGACCTTGCCCTTGAAGCGGGCCGACACCGGGCCGACCTTCATTTTTGCCGTTGCGCGGAAGCCGCCATCGTCGGTCCTCTCCAGCTCCTCGCAGCCGGGGATGCAGGCCTTCAGCACCGCGGGATCGTTGAGCTTCTCCCATACGGCCTCGCGCGGCGCCGCAAGCTGGACTTCGCCGTTCATTGTCATGGCCATGGGGTGCCTCCCGGGATCACATCAGAATAATATTGCTCAAGTAACGCACGGAGGCCGCAAAGGAAAGGGTGGCCCTCGGTCACGTGCAATGCATATTCGCAACTGCAAAAAGCCTTGTGCGGACGGTCGGGGATTGGCAGAGCCGGGGCATGATGGTTAGGTCTCCCCCCAGGACTTGCGCAACATGAGCACAGCCCTCTCCCCCCTGCTGGCGCCGATGCTGTCGAGCGCGGCCATGCGAGCCGTCTGCGACGACCGGTCCGCCCTGCAGAACATGCTCGATTTCGAGGCGGCCCTGGCGCGGGCCGAGGCCGCCACGGGCGTGATTCCGGGCTCCGCTGTGGGCCCGATCAGCGCTGCCTGCAAGGCCGATTCCTTCGATAGGAACGCCCTGGCCGAGGCTGCGACGCGCTCCGGCAACCTCGCCATTCCCCTGGTCAAGATGCTGACCGCCCATGTCGGCAAGGCCGATGCAGAGGCCGCGCGCTACGTGCATTGGGGCGCGACCAGCCAGGACGTCATCGACACCGCGACCATGCTGACGCTTCGCGCCGGCATCGATGCGCTGGACGCCGACCTCGGCCGCGCCATCAAGGGCTTTGCCGGGCTGGCGCGCAGCCACCGCAACACCCCGATGGTGGCACGGACCTGGCTCCAGCACGCGCTGCCGATGCCGTTCGGGCTGAAGGCCGCCGAATATGCCGCAAGCCTCGCCCGCGCCCGCTGCCGCCTGCGGCGCTTGCGCCGCGAGGGCCTCGCGCTGCAATTCGGCGGCGCCGCCGGCACGCTTGCCGCCCTCGGCGACAAGGGGCTCGCGGTCGCCGAACGGCTGGCGCAGGAGTTGGATCTGCCGCTGCCCGAAGCGCCCTGGCACACCCACCGCGACCGGATCGCGGAGGCGGCCTCATGTCTTGCGATTCTCGCCGGCAGCTGCGGCAAGATCGCACGCGACGTCTCGCTGATGATGCAGACCGACGTCGGCGAAGCGTTCGAGCCCGCCGGCGAAGGCCGCGGCGGCTCCTCGACCATGCCGCACAAGCGCAATCCGGTCGCCGCCGCAAGCGCTCTGGGCTGCGCGACCATGGCCCCACAGCTCGCCGCGACGATCTTTGCGGCCCAGGTGCAGGATCACGAGCGAAGCGCCGGCCCCTGGCACGCAGAATGGCCGACGCTGCCGCAATTGATGCTGGTCACCTCGGGCGCGCTTGCCGCCATCGTCGACATCGCCGAAGGGCTGGAAGTCGACGCCGCGCGCATGCGCAGCAATCTCGACGCGACCCACGGACTGATCATGGCCGAGGCCGTCACCTTCGCGCTGGCCGACAAGATCGGCAAGAGCGATGCGCATCATCTGATCGAGGCCGCGAACAAGCGTGCGGTTGCCGGAAAGAAGCATTTGCGCGAAATTCTCGCGGCCGATTCGCTCGTCACGGCACATCTTACGCCGGAAAAAATTGCGGCATTGTTCGAGCCGATGGCCTATCAAGGGGCTTCGCAGGCGCTGATCGACCGCCTGCTCGACAGCCTCGATCGCGAATAGAAGCGCGAAAATAAAACGGAGACGCCGCATGCCCATGATCGATGCCGACGGTTGCCTGATCAACGTCTCCGTCGAGGGCCGCGACGGCGGGCCGACCTTGATGCTCTCCAACTCGCTTGGCTGCACGCTGCAGATGTGGGAGCCGCAGATGAAGGCGCTGACGCAGGTGTTCCGCGTCATCCGCTACGACCGTCGCGGCCACGGCAAGTCCAACGTTCCGCCCGCGCCCTATACGATGGAGCGCTTCGGCCGCGACGTGCTGGCGATCCTCGACGACCTCAACATCGAGAAGGTGCATTGGTGCGGCCTGTCGATGGGCGGCATGGTCGGGCAATGGCTGGGCGCCAACGCACCTGAAAGATTCGGCAAGCTCATCCTCGCCAACACCTCCTGCTACTATGCCGAGCCGACCAAATGGCTGGAGCGCATCGACGCCGTGAAGAAGGGCGGCATCGCCGCGGTCGCCGATGCCGTCATCGCGGGCTGGCTGACGCAGGATTTCCGCGAGCGCGAGCCCGACATCACCGCGAAGATGAAGGCGATGCTGCTCGCCACCCCCGTCGAGGGGTATCTGGCCTGCTGCGAAGCGCTGTCCACGCTCGACCAGCGCGCGCTGCTGCCGAAGATCAAGAGCCCGACATTGGTGATCGCCGGCCGCCACGATCAGGCGACGCCGATCGCGGCGGGCGAACTGATCCGCTCCAACATTCCCGGCGCCAGCATGACCATCATCGACGCCGCCCACATTTCAAATGTCGAGCAGCCGCACGCGTTCACCGACGCGGTGGTGGGATTCCTGACGCAGCGCTAGCCACGTCCATCGTCATTCCGGGGCGATGCGAAGCATCGAACCCGGAATCTCGATCCGCATTTCGTCACTTCGAGATTCCGGGTTCGCCTCTCCGAGGCGCCCCGGAATGACTCACCGGAGGAGCCACCATGGACGACCAGAAGCGCCGCGATGCCGGCATGACCATGCGCCGAAAAGTGCTCGGCAATGCCTGGGTCGACAAGTCGATCGCGGGCCGCAACGCCTTCAACACCGACTTCCAGGACATGATCACGCGCTATGCCTGGGGCGAGATCTGGACACGGCCGCATTTCGACGAGCGCACGCGGCGGGTGCTGGTGATCGGCACCATGGTCGCGCTCGGGCAATGGGACGAGTTCCGCCTGCATGTGCGTGCGGCGCTCGCCGAGGGCGGTTTCACCCCCGACGACATCAAGGAAATCCTGCTGCAGCAGGCGATCTATTGCGGCGTGCCGGCGGTGAACCACGCCGTCAAGGAAGCCTCAGCGATTGTGCAGGAGCTCGGTCTGCTCAAGAGCTAGCGGCGCTGGAGCCTCGACGGTCTTCGGCGCCGGCGCGGGCCGTTCGATCACCACCACGATGGCGGCGCCGAGCAGCAACAGCAATTCCGTGGCGTGCAGGCGGAGGGCGGCCAACTCGCCGACCTTCGAGGCCATCACCATGCTGGCAAACGAGATCAGGCTGCCGATCGCCAGTGCGATGCCGAGCGCCTCGTCGCTGCCGCCGTTCCTGCGGACACGCGGGATGCACAGAAGTGCAAGGGAGATCGCAAAGAACGCCACGACCGTCAGCCGGCCCAGCGCCAGCAGCCAGGCCGCGCGCACCGTGTCCATCCCCGCCATCTGGAGATGGTCGCTGAGGAACAGCGCCACCGCGACGCTCGGCCGCTCGTAGAGGCCGTGCACCGGCGCGACCATGATGTTGAAGGCGACCATGGTCCAGGCCGGGATGAAATAGGCCGCCAGCAGCGCGCCGTTGACCGAGCCGATCCGCCAATTCCTGAACATGCCGCTTCCCGCTTCGCCACTCACGCGCCTTCGTCAGAAGGCTTTGCCGGGAGCTAACTCGCATCGGACTGGGGCGGCAATTTAAACCCTTTGTTTACCTTAACTGCCCTGTGGACTGCGTGGCCCAAGAAGCGGCCGCCCAATAAGCGTCCCAAGAAAAAGCCCCGCCTTTCGGCGGGGCCTCTCTTCACGAGCCTTCTGTCCAGGGCTCCCAAATGTCTTGGGCTCCCAGATTATTGGGCTCCCAGATTACTTGTTGTCCTGACGGTGCTGCCCGCCCTGCTGCTGGCCGGGCTTGTCGCCCTGGCGCTGCGGATCCTGCTGCTGCTGCCCGGGCTTCTGGCCGCCACCCTGTTGCTGACCGGGGTTCTGGCCCTGCTGGCCCGGATTCTGGTTCTGCTGGTTCGTCATGTCGGGAAACTCCCTTGTTGGACGTCAGTACAGCGGCAACGGCCCGCACCGATTTTGGTTGCTACGCGGAACCCGGTTTCTCGCGCCTGCGGAACCTCGAGACGACATCCGTAACGAAATGACCCTGTACAAGCCTTTATGCCGAGGCCGGGCCAGTTGCAGCCGCCAGTTCCCTCCTGTTACAAAACCGGACGAAGACTTAGGGGCTGCCGGGGCCCAAGAAGAAACGAGAACACTCTTCACAGAGCTCCCTGTGAGCCGCGTCAGGTTTGGGTAACGGCAGCCTATGGATTATTTCGCCCAGCAGCTCATCAACGGCCTCGTGCTCGGCTCCATCTACGGCCTGATCGCGATCGGCTACACGATGGTTTACGGCATCGTCGGCATGATCAACTTCGCCCATGGCGACGTCTTCATGATCGGCGGCTTCATCGCCCTAATCACCTTCCTCCTCCTGATCTCGACCGGCCTCACCGCAATCCCGGTGATCCTGCTCATCGTGCTGCTGGTCTCGATGGCGATCACCGCGCTCTATGGCTGGACCATCGAGCGCATCGCCTACCGCCCGCTGCGGCATTCCTTCCGCCTCGCCCCGATGCTGTCGGCGATCGGCATGTCCTTCGTGCTCACCAATTATTCGCAGGTGGCGCAGGGCGCCCGCGTCAAACCGATCCCGCCCGTCATCACCGGCGGCTATACCCTGCACGAGAGCGCCGACGGCTTCGTGATCCAGCTCTCCAACATCCAGATCATCGTCGTCGTGACCACCATCGTGCTGCTGGCGATCTTCACCTGGCTGGTGTCGCGCACCCGGCTCGGGCGCGACATGCGCGCCTGCGAGCAGGACCAGACCATGGCTGCGCTGCTCGGCGTCGACGTCGACCGCACCATCTCCATGACGTTCGTGATCGGCGCGGCGCTCGCTGCCGTCGCCGGCCTGATGTACCTGCTCTATTACGGCCTGGTCGATTTCTTCATGGGCTTCGTCGCCGGCATTAAGGCATTCACCGCCGCCGTGCTCGGCGGCATCGGCTCGCTGCCGGGCGCCATGCTCGGCGGCCTCGCCATCGGCCTGATCGAGACGTTCTGGTCGGCCTATTTCTCGGTCGAGTACAAGGACGTCGCGGCGTTCTCGATCCTGATCGTCGTACTGATCTTCATGCCGACCGGCCTGCTCGGCCGTCCCGAAGTCGAAAAAGTCTGACGGCCGCGCGTGACAGTCATTTCGCCAAAGACCGCCTCCGCAAGCCGCTCCGCCGGCATCCCCGCTCTCCTGAAAACGGCCTTCGTCAACGCGTTGATCGCGCTGGTGCTGTTCTCGCTGATGGTCGGAATCCGCACCGAAGCGGGCTCCGACGGCCAGCTCACCTATTGGACGCGCTTCGGCGACGTCGCAGCCCTCGTCGCCGCGGTATTCGGCGGCTCGATCGTGATCGAGCTGTTGCGACAGTGGATCGGCCCGGCGGGCACCGAGAAGCTGATTCCGCCCGCGGTGCAAACCGGCATGTCCTTCATCGGCCGCTACCTCGCGCCGGCTCTGCTGATATTCACGCTGCTGGTGCCCGTGATCTTCTACGACCAGCGCTACATCCTCGACCTCGCGATCCTCGTCCTTACCTATGTGATGCTGGGCTGGGGGCTCAATGTGGTGGTCGGGCTCGCCGGCCTGCTCGATCTCGGCTACGTCGCGTTCTACGCGGTGGGCGCCTATTCCTACGCGCTGCTTGCCACCAATTTCGGCTGGTCGTTCTGGGTCTGCCTGCCGCTCGCGGGTATCCTGGCTGCGTTCTGGGGCGTGCTGCTGGGCTTTCCCGTGCTGCGCCTGCGCGGCGACTATCTCGCCATCGTGACGCTCGCCTTCGGCGAGATCATCCGTCTCGTCATCATCAACTGGCAGGAACTGACCGGCGGGCCCAACGGCGTCTCCAGCATTCCGCGTCCCTCCTTTTTCGGCATTCCGCTCGACAACAGCGATAGCGGGCTCGCCGCGAGACTCGGCATCGAATACTCGCCGACCCATCGCATCGTGTTCCTGTTCTATCTGATCCTGGCGCTGGCGCTGCTCACCAACTGGGTGACGATCCGCCTGCGCCGCCTGCCGATCGGGCGCGCCTGGGAAGCCCTGCGCGAGGACGAAGTTGCCTGCCGCGCGCTCGGCATCAACACCACGACGACGAAGCTCACGGCGTTCGCGACCGGCGCGATGTTCGGCGGCTTCGCCGGTGCGTTCTTCGCTACGCGCCAGGGCTTCATCAGCCCGGAATCCTTCACCTTCCAGGAATCGGCGCTGGTGCTCGCCATCGTCGTGCTCGGCGGCATGGGCTCGCAGCTCGGCGTGGCACTCGCCGCACTCGCCATGATCGGCGGCTTCGAGCTGTTCCGCAGCCTCGAGACCTACCGCATGCTGGTGTTCGGCATGGCCATGGTGCTGATCATGATCTGGCGACCGCGCGGCCTGATCGGCCATCGCGCGCCGACCGTGTATCTGACCAAGGCGCAGGCGATCTCCTCCGACCTCGTCAAGGAAGGGCACGGATGAGCGGCGACAAGATGAGCGACAAGATTCTTGCCGTCGACCGGCTGACCATGCGCTTCGGCGGCATCGTCGCCGTACAGGACCTGTCGTTGGCGGCCGAGCGCAACAAGATCACCGCGCTGATCGGACCGAACGGCGCCGGCAAGACCACCGTCTTCAACTGCATCACCGGCTTCTACAAGCCGAGCGGCGGCACCATCCGCCTCACCCATGACGACGGCGCGACGATCGCGCTGGAGCGGCTGAACGATTTCCGAATCGCCAAGCAGGCCAAGGTCGCCCGCACCTTCCAGAACATCCGCCTGTTTCCCGGCATGACCGCGCTGGAAAACCTGATGGTGGCGCAGCACAACGCGCTGATGCGCGCCTCCGGCTTCACCTTTCTCGGCCTGATCGGCGCGCCGGTGTACCGCGACGCCGAGAAGCACGCGATCGATCTTGCCACCGACTGGCTCAAGCGGATCAATCTGCTCGACCGTGCCGACGACGCGGCCGGCAATCTCGCCTATGGCGACCAGCGCCGGCTCGAGATCGCGCGCGCGATGTGTACCGAACCTGCGCTCCTGTGCCTGGACGAGCCCGCCGCCGGCCTCAACGCGCGCGAGAGCGCCGCCCTGAGCGAGCTGCTGCTCTCGATCCGCAACGAGCTCGGCACCTCGATCCTGCTGATCGAGCACGACATGTCGGTGGTGATGGAAATCTCCGACCACATCGTGGTGATGGACCATGGCGTCAAGATCGCGGAAGGATCACCCCGCGCGGTCCGCGACGATCCCAAGGTGATCGCCGCCTATCTCGGCACCGACGAGGACGAAGCCGTGGCCGTGATGGAGGGCGGGTCATGACGTCGTCGCCCAACCCCCTGCTCGCGATCCGGTCCTTGCGCGCCGCCTACGGCAAGATCGAGGCGCTGAAGGGCGTCGACGTCGAGATCAATGCCGGCGAGATCGTGGCGCTGATCGGCGCCAACGGCGCCGGCAAGTCGACGCTGATGATGACGATCTTCGGCAAGCCGCGCGCCCGCTCGGGGCAGATCCTGTACGAAGGCCGCGACATCACCGACGTTCCGACCCACGAGATCGCGCATTTGCGCATCGCGCAATCGCCGGAAGGCCGCCGCATCTTCCCGCGCATGAGCGTGGCGGAGAACCTCCAGATGGGGGCGGACGCCACCGAATGCACCAATGCCGAACGCGAGGCGACGCTGGCGCGCGTGTTCTCGCTGTTTCCACGGCTGAAGGAACGCTATGCCCAGCGCGGCGGAACGCTGTCCGGCGGCGAGCAGCAGATGCTGGCGATCGGCCGCGCCCTGATGAGCCGTCCCCGCCTGCTCCTGCTCGACGAGCCCTCGCTCGGGCTGGCGCCGCTGATCGCCCGCCAGATTTTCGACGCGATCCGCACCCTGAACCGGCAGGACGGCCTGACCGTGCTGATCGTCGAGCAGAACGCCAATCACGCGCTCAAGCTCGCCCATCGCGGCTATGTCATGGTCAACGGCCTGATCACGCTGGCGGGGACCGGCGCCGAGTTGTTGCAGCGCCCCGAAATTCGCGCCGCCTATCTGGAAGGCGGCCGGCACGGCTGAGCGGCCCAAAGCCGGATCAAGTGCGGCCGAATGTGGCGAGATATCTCCGCCAATGCCCGTATTTTGCCGGTGACTTCTCACCGAATTCATTCAAGAATGGCGCCGGTTTGGACCGGGCGCACCCGGCAACTCCCACAGGCGACCATCCGCGAGGTATCTCATGAAATCACTGAAGCTCATCGGTCTGGCATTCGGCGCGTCGCTCGCGCTCTCGAGCGCGGCGTTCGCGCAGGATGTCACCGTCGCAGTCGCAGGCCCGATGACCGGCGGCGAGTCCGCCTTCGGCCGCCAGATGAAGAACGGCGCCGAGATGGCCGTCGCCGACATCAACGCGGCCGGCGGTGTCAACGGCAAGAAGCTCGCGCTCTCCGTCGAGGACGATGCCTGCGATCCCAAACAGGCCCGCTCTGTCGCCGAGAAGATCGCCAGCGCGAAGATGCCGTTCGTCGCCGGGCACTATTGCTCGTCGTCGTCGATTCCCGCCTCGGAAGCCTATGCCGACGGCAACGTGCTCCAGATCACCCCCGCCTCCACCAACCCGAAGTTCACCGACAGCGGATTGTGGAACGTGGCGCGGGTGTGCGGCCGCGACGATCAGCAGGGCCTGGTCGCGGCGCAGTACATTGCCAAGAACTTCAAGGGCAAGAACATCGCGATCCTCAACGACAAGACCACCTACGGCAAGGGTCTTGCCGACGAGACCAAGAAGGCGCTCAACAAGGCCGGCATCACCGAGAAGATGTACGAGTCCTACAACAAGGGCGACAAGGACTTCAACGCGATCGTCTCGCGCCTGAAGCGCGATAACATCGACCTCGTCTATGTCGGCGGCTACCATCAGGAGAGCGGCCTGATCCTGCGTCAGATGCGCGACCAGGGCCTCAAGACGATCCTGATGGCCGGCGACGCGCTCGCCGACAAGGAGTACGCCTCCATCACCGGCCCCGCCGGCGAAGGCACGCTGTTCACCTTCGGCCCCGATCCGCGCAACAAGCCGACCGCGAAGAAGATCGTCGACGCCTTCAAGGCCAAGAACATCGACCCCGAAGGCTATACGCTCTACACCTACGCGGCGATGCAGGTCTGGTCGCAGGCGGCCAAGAAGGCCGGCACCACCGACGCCAAGAAGGTTATGGCGGCGATCAAGGCCGGCAAGTGGGACACCGTGATCGGCCCGATCGAGTACGACGCCAAGGGCGACATCAAGCAGCTCGACTACGTCGTCTACAAGTGGGACGCCAAGGGCGGCTACGCCGAGATCAAGGGCAACGGGACCTGAGGCAGCCAGGCTGACCTTTTAGCCCGACCAACCAACGCCCCGGCTCGCCGGGGCGTTTCGTTTGACGGCAGCGTCAGACGGCAGCCGACAGTTCCCCACCCGCCGCAGCCTGCGCCTTCCGTAGCGCTTGCAGCAGATCGCTCGGCCGAAACGGCTTTTGCAGGCAGACGACCCCGCCCAGATCGGGCGCCTCGCCCACGAAATCCAGCGCGGTCATGCCGGAGACAGCCACGATCGGAAACCCCGGAACACGCTCCCGAATGGTTGCCATGACATCGACGCCGCTGGTCTCGGCCAGGAAAATGTCGACAATCGCTGCGTCGAAAGCGCTCTCGCTAAACGCCCTCAACCCTTCCGCACCGCTCTCGGCCTCGACTACGTCATAATGGTTGACCCGAAGCACCATCGCGACCATGGCACGGACGCCCTTCTGGTCGTCGACAACGAGGACACGAGGCATGGGAACAACTCCCGAATTCGTATCATTAATTGGTTCAATACACTGCAGAAGAGCGGCAAGGCAGTATGAGTTCGTCCGGTAAATCACCCCTTACCAGATACCTGTTCCGCGTTCCCCTCCAAGTTAAGTAAGCTGTAACCCTCGGTTGAGTCGCAAGCGCTTTCTGTCAGGATGCGCGCCCGGAACAGGCTACCATGACGGAAGCTGCTGTCCCGGACGGAAGAGATTGACGTACGAGGTCACCATGCCGGCTTACGAGAGATCAACGTGCTAGCCCCCGCCGACCGGAGCACCTTCCTTTCGACCTTGCCGGCCACGCAGAGCGATCGCACGGCGGCCCTGGCGATCGTCGGCATCTCCGCGATCCTGTTTGCGCTAGCCGTGCCGTTTGCAGGTACGCCGCTGGCGCAGGTACCGGCGTTCGTGGCGAGCTACCAGTCGGCGCTCGCGGTCAGCGACATCATCACCGCCGTTCTGCTGCTGTCGCAGTTCGCCATGCTGCGCAGCCGTGCGCTGTTGCTGCTGGCGACCGGCTACCTATTCACGGCGGCGGCCGCGGCGACGCACGCCTTCACCTTCCCCGGGCTGTTTGCCCCGGCCGGACTGCTCGGTGCCGGCTCGCAAACCACCGTCTGGCTTTACATGATCTGGCATGGCGGCTTCCCGCTGTTCGTGCTGGCTTACGGCTGGCTGAAGGACGGCAATGGCGGGAACAGGATCGCTGGCTCGACGGCATCCGCGGTCACACTTTCCGTCGCCGGCGTGCTCGCTGCGATGACCGTGTTCGGCTGGCTCGTGACTGCGCAGCACGGCCTGCTGCCGGTCCTGCTGAAGGATGGCCACTACACCACCACCATGATCGGCGTGGTCTCGTTCGTCTGGTCCCTGAGCTTCGCGGCGCTGATCACGCTGTGGTTCCGCAGGCCGCACACCGTGATCGACGTCTGGCTCATGGTCACGATGTGCGCCTGGCTGTTCGACATCGCACTGTCGGCAATCGTCAACGTCGCCCGCTACGATCTCGGCTTCTACGCCGGCCGCCTTTACGGCCTTTGCGCTGCGAGCTTCGTGCTTGCCGTCCTGCTGATCGAGAACGTCCGCCTCCAGGCGCACACGATCGGCCTGGTCGGCAGATTGCGGCAGCAATCGGCCTCGGATCGCGACTTCTACGGCAAGCGCCTGGCGCTTTACGGCGCCGTGGTCGAGTCCTCCAACGATGCCATCATCACCGAGTCGCTCGACGGCGTCATCACGGGCTGGAACAAGGCTGCCGAGCATCTGTTCGGCTATTCCGCCGCCGAGGCCGTAGGCCAGTCGATCTACCTCGTCGTGCCGCCAGACCGGAAAGCTGAAGCCAGGGGCATCCTCAACCGCATCAGCGGCAACGAGTCGATCGCCCAGCACGAAACCGTCCGCATTCGCAAGGACGGACGTCAAATCGACGTCGTCCTGAACGTCTCGCCCCTGAGATCGGACAGCGGCGAGATCATCGGCGCCTCCAAGATCGCCCATGACATCACCGAGGAGAAACAAGCCAGGGAGAAGCTGCGCCGCGAGACCGAAGAGCGCCGGCGCATCTTCGAGACCTCGCAGGATCTGATCCTGGTCACCGACGGTTTTGGCAATTTCATCCAGGTCAGCCCCAGCGTGAAGGACATTCTCGGCTATAGCCCGGACGACATGATCGGACACAGCGCGACCGAGTTCATTCACCCCGACGATCTCGACAAGACACGCAACGAGATGCGTGCGGCGCGGCGTGGCGCGGTCAAGCGCAGCTTCGAGGCACGCTACTATCACGACGACGGTCACGAGGTCACGCTGAACTGGATGGGCACCTGGTCGGAGCCGGTGAAGCGCCATTTCTTCATCGGCCGCGATCTGACCGACAAGCAGGCCGCCGAGGCCCAATTTCGACAAGTCCAGAAGATGGACTCGATCGGCCAATTGACCGGCGGCGTCGCCCACGATTTCAACAACGTGCTGACCGTCATCACCGGCACGATCGGCATTCTGTCGGACGCCGTGGCCGACCGCCCCGAACTCGCCGCCATCACCAAGCTGATCGACGACGCCGCCGAGCGCGGCGCGCAACTGACCAAGCACCTGCTCGCCTTTGCCCGCAAGCAGCCGCTTCAGCCGCGCGAGATCGACGTCAACGCGCTGACGCTCGAGGCTGCCAAGCTGTTGCATCCGACCCTCGGCGAGCAGATCACCATCATGCCGCAACTCACCGAGGATGCCTGGCCGGCCCTGATCGACCCCGGCCAGCTCTCGACCGCGATCCTCAATCTCGCGCTGAATGCGCGCGACGCCATGCCCGGCGGCGGCACCCTGGTGCTGGAGACCCGCAACGTCTTCCTCGACGACGGCTATGCCAGCATGAATCCCGACGTGGTCGCCGGCAATTACGTGATGATCGCGGTCAGCGACACCGGCACGGGCATTCCGCCTGACCTGATCGACCGGGTGTTCGATCCCTTCTTCACGACCAAGGAAGTCGGCAAGGGGACCGGCCTCGGACTCAGCATGGTGTTCGGCTTCGTCAAGCAGTCGGGGGGCCACGTCAAGATCTACAGCGAAGAAGACCACGGCACGAGCGTGAAGATCTACCTGCCACGCTCGAGCGGCGTGCAGGAGACCGAGTACGAGGCGCTTCAGAACGTGCCCATCACTGGCGGCGACGAGAGAATCCTCATCGTCGAGGACGACGCGCTGGTGCGGCAGTACGTCATGACCCAGGTCAAGAGCCTCGGCTATACCGCGCTGGAAGCGGCCAACGCAGCCGAAGCTCTCGTCATCATCGACGCCGACGAGGACATCGACCTGCTCTTCACCGACATCATCATGCCCGGCAACATGAATGGCCGGCAGCTCGCCGACGAGGCGGCACGGCGGCGCCCCGACCTGAAGACGCTGTTCACCTCGGGCTACACCGAAAACGCCATCGTCCATCACGGCCGGCTCGATTCCGGCGTGCTGCTGCTGGCCAAGCCCTACCGCAAGTCCGAGCTCGCTAGGATGCTCAGAACGGCGCTGGCGAGTTGAGCCCGCGGCATCGGTGCGCTATCGCTGACGGCTGCAGCGCATGGAGTGCCGGCCTTGAAAAATCTGCTCACCGATATCGCCGGCGTCCGCGTCGGCCATGCCCATGATGCGAAGCTCGCTTCGGGCACGACCGCGATCATTTTCGACCAGCCGGCGGTCGCGGCAATCGACGTGCGCGGCGGCGGCCCCGGCACGCGCGAGGACGCGATGCTCGACCTTGCCAGCACGGTCGAACGCGTTGACGCGATTGCGCTGTCCGGCGGCTCCGCTTTCGGCATCGATGCCGGCGGCGGCATCCAGGCCTGGCTTGCCGAGCAAGGCCGCGGCTTTCGGATCCGCGAGGCGGTGATCCCGATCGTGCCGGGCGCGATCGTGTTCGACCTGCTCAATGGCGGCGACAAGAATTGGGGACGCTTTGCGCCCTATCGCGACCTCGGCTACGCCGCGGCAGTGGCCGCTGGCGACGATTTCGCGCTGGGCAGCGTCGGCGCGGGCCTGGGGGCCACCACCGCGACCTTCAAGGGCGGGCTCGGCTCGGCGTCGGCCGTGCTGGCCAACGGCATCAAGGTCGCCGCAATCATCGTCGTCAACGCCGTCGGCAGCGCAACCGTCGGCGAAGGGCCGTGGTTCTGGGCGGCGCCGTTCGAAGACAACGGCGAGTTCGGCGGGCGCGGCCTGCCGCCCAAATTCACGCAGGACATGCTGGCGATGCGCATCAAGGGCGGCCCGGCCGCGAGCGCGCGCGAAAACACCACGATCGGCCTCGTCGTTACCGATGCCACGCTGACCAAGGCGCAGGCCAAGCGGCTTGCGATGATCGCGCATACAGGATTTGCCCGCGCGATCTATCCGGTGCATGCACCGACCGACGGAGATGTGCTGTTCGCTGCCGCGACCTGCGAGAAACCGGTCGAGCCGCTGGTCGGTCTCACCGAGCTCGGCACGGTCGCCGCCAACGTGGTTGCGCGCGCGATCGCACGCGGCGTCTACAACGCGACGGCCCTGCCGTTCCCCGGTGCGTTGCCGGCGTGGACAGATCGGTTTGGATAGCTTCGTGACCAATCAGTCCGAGGACGTTCCAAGGCTTTCGACATCGTGCGCACGGCCGTGGTGGCCGATGAGCACAATTGACCACACGCCCGGTCCGCGTCGCGCTTAGTGTCCATTTCGAAGCGGGACAGCCTGCCAGGGGACGCCGGATAATGTCATGCGCGACGTCTTCCGCGCGATATCGAGACGGAGAGAAGATGTTGATCGAGGTCAGGACGGCCGGCACCACCAGCGGCGAGCAGTCATTCGCCGAGGTCAAGGCCGAGGTGCACGCCGCGCTGGACCAGTACGGAGACCGCCTCAGGCGGATCGATGTACACCTCAGCGACGCCGCCGGTCGCAAGAGCGGCCACGACGACAAGAGCTGCATGATCGAGGCGCGCCGCGACGGCTGCGAGCCGATCGTGGTGACGCATCTGGATAGCACCATGGAAAAGGCGATTCACGGCGCTATTCACGACTTGAAAAGATCGGTGCAAAGCGCGCTCGGAAAAGAAGCCGCCAGGGATCAACGACGGGATCATCACTAGAGTGTGATGTGGATAAGTGTGCTGCCGCTTTCCAGAAAGCTCGTGTTCAAACGTCAACCTGAACGCGATGAAAACCAATCCCGATCCTGTGCTGAGGACTCGAAGAGGGGCGCGTCAGACGGGTCGGCTCACCACACGAACAGGTTGTAGAATGCCGCTGCCCATGCGGCAAACGCGACCAGGAGCAATCCCGGGATGACGCGAAGGGCAAACGAAACTCCGCCGCTCGAAGCCGCAAGGACCATCTTGCTGACCGTGTTGGTCGAAAGTCCGGCAAGGATCGGTAAGACAGCATCATTCGGCGTGAGCTTTCCCGATGCAACGAGCGAAGCAACGGAGATCGCGGCAGAGTGTGTGTCTGCGAGGCCGGCGACAGCAGCGCCAATCATGACGCCGTTTTCACCAAACGCGTCCCGAAGCGCCGCGCAAGCCAGGAGGATGACCGACAACGTCAAGGCGAACACAAACGCGGTTGAAATGCTGAACGCGCGTCCTGTTTGCAGGTCGACCTCCGCCGTCTGTCGAAATGCAAGAGCGGTGAAGAACGCCCCGTAAAGCGAGGCCGCCAACCCCGCACACGCAAGTGGAACAGCGAGCGCGAGAAGGGTCGCCGTGCTCGTGGCGGCAAGAACGAGCGCCATCTGGACGATTGTAGCGATCGACGACAGTACAGCACCCGCGACCGCGGCGGGCTGCGTATCCTTCGCCTTCGCCACGCGTGCACCCATCGCGGCAATGGTCGCGGTGCTCGAAATGAAGCCCGAGGCGAGACCGGCGATCGGAAGCCCAAACCGGTTGCCGAGCAGGCGGACGGCAACATACCCCACCGCACTGATCGCCATGATCAGGACGACGATCAGCCAGATCGCATGCGGATTGAGAGACCCGTAAGGTCCCATCTGTCGATCCGGTACGAGCGGAAGAACAACGAGTGTTGCTGCTGCAAAAGTCAGGGCGTCCTGAAGTTCATTTTCGTTGAGAATGGACCTGACGAACCGGTGAAGCCGAGACTTTGCAGCGAGGAGGACGACGACGACGACCCCGAGGCCGCCAGCAAGGGCGGGGAGTTGCATCGAAAGTCCACCGAGCAGAACGGTTACTGTCAATGCGATCTCGGTCGTAAGCCCGGGATCGTCTTCATGGCCGCGCCAATAAGCGACCGCGACCAAAGCGATGACACCCGCGGTCACAATTGAAAACAAGATCTGACCGCCAGCCGCGAAGCTGACGGCGCCGGCAAGAGACGCGGTTGCGAAAGTGCGTATTCCGGCCGGTGAACGCGCTGGACCGAATCCCTTGCGGCGTTCCCGCTCGACGCCGATCAACAGACCGATCCCGAGCGCAACCGCCAGGTTCAGGACTACAGGCTCGATCAGGGGCATCCGACGTCAGCTCGGGCGGCAGGCCAACTGCGCGTATCGCACAGCGTGTCCTCCAGGTAGAACGTGTTGATGGGAACAAGCAGGATTACGGTGAGAGGCGCGTTCGAACTGCGTCGTAATCTGAGACCCGAAATGCCAAGCAAACAACTCATGGAGCTTCTCATCAGGCCGGTCCGAAATCTCCCGACTTTCTCTCGCAACATCGGCAGCCTCGGTATCAGCCTGCGAGCTGACGAAACATAAAACCATCTCGTCGGGGCGTCCCACACATAATAGGCGCGGTACTGCTCAACTGGTATCCCCTGTGACATAGCTCGCCTCCCAATGCCGTTGGGGTCGTTGCAACTCACGCGACGCCGGGACGAGCATCGCGCGCTTGAGCGAATCAGGTTTGATGGAAATCAAACACAGCGTCAGGCCCTCTTCGAAATTCGACGCTGTCCAAGACCTTGCCCGAGGAAGCGGCGCATCTGCCCTGGCAACAGAAAGCGTCGTTTGCGCTGGCGCGGATGACGCGACGGCAATCAACAGCAGTCCGCAAATTAGATTGAACGACAAGGTTCTATTGACCATCAACTGCCGCTCCAATGAATTTTATTTCCGGCTGTCAGTCACTCCACACGTCCGATCATACATGCTGGCGTCGCAGATGCTCTGGTCAATACTGCTCACCATTGCTTGAAGTATTCGCAGCCAGCCCCGAAACGATCCAGACTCCGGCGAGTAGTCGATGCGAAGCGCACAAGGCACGCAGCGTCGCTGCAATACCTGACGCTTAGGCACCTTCTCGGAATCACGAGAAGGTCTATTCCGGAGCAATCCTATGAAGACCAGGCTCATCGTACTCGGAGCTATCGCGGCCAGCTTGTTGACCAGCGCGGTCATGGCGCAAACACCGGCCACGACAACACGGCCCGAAGCCAACTCAGCCAGCGTAACACAGCCCTACAAGGGACAGTGGTGGGTTTCCAAGATGATCGGTCTCGACGTCTACAACCAGAACAACGAAAAGCTCGGCGACATCTCCGAAGTGCTGACCGATCCAACCGGCAAGATCCAGACCGCGATCCTCGGTGTCGGAGGATTTCTCGGCCTCGGCGAGCGTATGGTGGCGGTCAGCTTCGATCAGCTGAAGTTCGTCAACCAGCCTATCGAAGCGAAAATGGCATCGAGCACGCAGACGTCGACGGCTTCAACGAAGCCTGCGGAGACCGCTCCTCAGGCAACGACGGGCGCCGCGACCACCACGCGGCCGGTCCAAAGCGCCAACGAGCAATGGTATCCGGATCATGCGGTGATCAACCTCACCGCCGATCAGGTCAAAGCGCTTCCGCAGTTCGGCTACAACTGATTGCCGCGCTCATCTCGACCGGTTGCACGTACGCGCTGGCCAAGGGCTGCGGCCCCGCCAGCGCGGCCTACCAATATCAACTCGGGCTCGGTGATCGCGGCAGCACACGCGATGCATCATCATTCAAACGTCTTCCAAAGGAGCACGCCATGCGAAAGACACCAATTCTCTTGACAACTGCAGTCTTGTTGATCGGTACGGCGCTTACGGGATCGGCGGGCGCGCGGGACCGCTCGGATCGGCCGGAATTGACGGCGAGCCAGATGACCGACCAGGCAGCCGCCCGCGCTGCTCAACTCAAGGCGGACCTGCGCCTTACCCCCGAGCAGGACAAGAACTGGCCAGCTTTCGAGGCGGCCGTCGTGGAAACGTGGAAGAACCAGGCTGAACAGCGCCTCGCCTGGCGAAACGCGCACGCCAAGCAGCCGGACAACGTCGATCTGATTGACGGCATGCGCAAGGAAGCCGATGAGCAGATCGACCGATCAAACGCGCAAAAGAAGCTCGCGGATGCCGCTCAGCCGCTCTACAACAGCCTCGACGATCCGCAAAAGCGGCGCTTTGCCGCCGCACTGTATCGCCGAGACTAATGGCGTCGATCCAATGCGTGTGAATCACGCATCACTCTTCGCTCACGCCCGTGGGCTCAGACACTCATCGACATCGAAGAGGACGTAGACCCCGACGAGCCCTGCGACTGGCTTTGCATCATCTTGGCGAACAAGTCGTAGGGCGAGGTGCCGGTGGCTGACGCGCCGGGGACCGTCGTCGACATCTTGAAGCCGTCGGCATAGGTGACGGTGGTGGTGGTCGAGCCGTCGGCGGCGGTCGTCGTGGTCGATGTCGACCCGCCGCTCGACGACGACGAAGAATCCGATCCATCGCCCGAACCGCTGGCGCCCTGCGCGTGGTGACCGTGATGGCCGCTCTTCAGCGCCTTCGACATCTCGTCCAGGCTGATGCTGCCGTCGGAGTTCGAGTCCATTTTCGAGAAGACGTCGTCGGCCTTCGCGAGGTTGGTGCCGCCGGCTCCCAGCGCGTTCTCGAACTCGGATTTGGTGATCTTGCCGTCGCCGTCGCCATCGATCTGCGAGAACAGGTCCTTCAGCGCCGCATCCCGGCTGGTCGATGTCGAGGAGGTCGAGCTGGATGAGGTCGAGCTGGCGGTACTGTTCGTGCTGGTGGACGACTGGCTTTGCGCGGCGAACAGCGCGTTCATCGTCTCCGGAGATATCTGCGGAGTTTTGCCCGCATTGACCGACGAGGTCGCGCCGGTCGTCGTGTTGCTATCGCTGTCGATCGCGAACGGATCGGTCGCCGTCTTTTGCGAAGAGCCCGCCTTCTGCGTCGAAGAGGACGATTTCGAGTTCGTCAGCGACTGGATCGCGTCGAGCGCGCTCGATACGGCACCAAGGGCGAACAACATTGCACAACTCCAACCGATGCGGCACGCCGCAGCCAATGTTCTGGCGGTGAAGTCAGCAAGCGTCGTGCCAGCGCGAAAAGCTCAATGAAATCCGCCTTCACTGCGCCCCGGACGGCCCGGAAACACCGGCAATTCGTGCCGGGCGCGGCAGAAATTTCCGCCCACAGGAAGCTCACCGCCCCTGCATTGCCCGGCTGAGAGGCCCATGTTAGGCGAGCATCATCTTTCACGGCCGCCACGGGACACCGCGCCATGACCCAAGCCTTCGCCCCCCGCCCCTGGCCATCGCGCCCTCGATCCTGGCCTCCGACTTCTCCAAGCTCGGCGAAGAGGTCCGGGCGGTGGACGCCGCCGGCGCCGACTGGATCCATCTCGACGTGATGGACGGGCATTTCGTTCCGAACATCTCCTACGGCCCCGACGTCATCAAGGCGATGCGCCCGCACACCAAGAAGATCTTCGACGCGCATCTGATGATCTCGCCCTGCGACCCCTATCTCGAGGCCTTTGCGAAAGCCGGCTGCGACCACATCACCGTGCATGCGGAGGCCGGTCCCCATCTGCACCGTTCGCTCCAGGCCATCCGTGCCCTCGGCAAGAAGGCCGGCGTCTCGCTCAACCCGGGCACGCCGATCAGCGTGCTCGAATACGTCATCGACCTCGTCGACCTCGTGCTGGTGATGTCGGTCAATCCCGGTTTCGGCGGCCAGGCCTTCATTCCCTCCGCGATCGGCAAGATCCGCGACATCCGCGCGATGACAGCGGGACGTCCGATCGACATCGAGGTCGATGGCGGTGTCGGCCCCGACGTCGCCGGCCCCCTCGCCGCGGCCGGCGCCAACGCCTTCGTCGCCGGCACCTCCGTGTTCAAGGGCGGCACGCAGGAGGCCTACAAGACCAACATCGCGGCGATCCGGAGCGCAGCGCTGGAGGCCCGCGGCGAAGCGATCTGAGCCGCGTCAGGCGACATCAGCTCCCGCAAAACTGCGGCTCCTACGGGAGTTGCGGGGCGCAATGCCTAAAATTGCAACCAAGGTCCGTACTCCTCCGGGCTTCCCTGATTCGCGCAAATCACCGTTAGTGATTCCTGCCTGTTTTCGCGGGAGCACATCATGACGACGACCCTGGTTTGGACTGGCGTGGCGTTGTGGATCGGTTTCAGTGCGTTTGTTGTGTTTGGCCCATCGGCCGGACCGATACAGGTCCCGGCACGTTCGGCGCGTCACATCCCTCGCCATCGGATCTGACACCGTGCAGATCGTACTCGTGAAGCGTCAACCGAAGCGCCGGTGTCGCATCCCGCGGCGTCCGCATCCGAGCCTCGACGATTTTTTCGGCCGGCTCGAACGCACCGAAGGCGAGATGCGCGACGATCCCGGAGCCGAGACGGCGGACCTGGATTACCCGTTCCGGTCATCGCGCCGGCATTGAAATTCTTGATTGGACCAAGACTGATGAAACCGCATTGCCCGAACTGCCTGAAGGAAATGACCAAGGCATCCGCGTCGCGTAACCTATTCAACTGCGAGCCCTGCCGCGAGATCATCCAGTATTTCGGCGGCAGCGCGGACCACGGCGAGCCCGGCCCCCAGTTCTCCTGGCCCATCCGCCGCAAGCGCTCCGTCTACACCGCTCACGCGGCCTGAGCCCACCTATCCCCACACCACGCCCGCGTCTGGCCTGGCCGCAGCCATTCGCTGCGGCCGCACCACGGTGACGGTGCAGGTCGCCTCTGCAGCCACCTTGGCCGAGACGCTGCCCAGCCAGGTACGCCTGAACGAGTTTTGCCGGGCACCGATGATGAGATGGTCGACCGAGTTCATCTCGGCGAATTCCAGCAGCGCCGTGGCGGGATCGACCGCCTCAAGCACGTGAACGGACAACCGGCTCTCATCCAGCTTCAAGGGCGTCGCCCAGTGCCGGAGCGCAACGAGCCGGTCGATGTGCTTGTTGGAGCCTTGCTCATCCAGCGCCTTGTCGATGGCGATACGGTTGAGCTTCAGCACGTTGACACAGGCAAGCCGCGCTGACGGAAGCGTTGCGAGGATCCGCTCCGTGGTCACGCGCAATGCCTCGTTCAGCTCCGGCTCACCTTCCACCGTGTCGAGCGCGACCGCGAGGATCGGGCTCGACGCGATTTGTTCGGCGACATCCGACTTGGCCCGCGGCTGCATGACGCCCTGGTTGAAGCGACGGCGCCACGCCACGCTCCAGGGATCGCGCTTCATCCGTTCCGAACGCGCCGTCAGCCTGACCTGGTTCGGATGGGCCAGATCGAAAGCGAGCTGGGACGCGGTCGGGTAGCGCCGGACAGGCTCGATCTCCAGACACCGCAGCACCACCTCCTGCAGCCAGGGCGGATAATCCGCACGCAATTTGCGCGGTGGATGCGGATCGCGCCACAGCCTGCGCCGCATCGCGCGCAGCGTCTCGCCCTCTCCGAACGGCCGCTCGCCGGTCGTGAAGAAGTAGAGCAGCACGCCGAGCGAGAACAGATCGCTGCGCGGATCGTCGCGCAAGCCGAGCAGCCGTTCCGGCGCCATATAGGGCGCGGTGCCGTAAGGCAGCCGGAACTCCTCCTGCAACAAATCCGGCAGATGGTTGTGGTGTGACAGGCCATAGTCGATCAGCACCGCTTCGCCGCTATCGCGGAACATGATGCTGCTCGGCTTGATGTCGTGATGGATCACGTTCTGCCGGTGCAGATCGGCCAGCGCGGCCGCAATCTTCGACACCAGCAACCGCGCCTCCTCGTAAGGCAGCGGCAAATCCGGCAACCGCTTGTAGAGCGTGATGCCCGGAATGCGCTCGATCACGGCATAGGCCTGGTGCGCGAAATCGCCGGTGCCGAAGCAGGCCGGGACGTGCGGCCCGGCGAGCCGCGGCAGGATCATCATCTCCATCTCGAAGGAGACGATCGCGGCGGGGTCCTCGCCCTCCGACACCCGCGGGATCTTCATCAGCAGCGGCACGTCGATGCCGGGATGGGTGACGGTCCACAGCGTCGCCATGCCGCCGGCATGGACGCATTCGCCGATGGTGTAGCCGTCGATCACCGCGCCTGATTTGACCAGCGGTTTTGGCATCGGCCTCTAGCGCCCCTGCGACAGGCGGTCGGCGAGCCAGGGCGGCAGGCCGTTCTCGCGGATCTTGTTCGCAGCGCTAGCGATATCATAGGGCGCGCGGCAAAAGGTGATCTCGCATGACTCCGTGTCGAACAGCACGAAGGCCGCGGACGGATCGCCGTCGCGGGGCTGGCCGACCGAGCCGAGCACCGCCAGCCATTGCCGCCCGCGCAGGAGCTGCACGGGAACGTCGGTCTTCGGCACGAAGCTCGTCATCTTCGCCGTCACCGACATCGAATAGAGCGCGGGGCGATGGACGTGGCCGCAGAAGGTGACATGGGCGGGGGTCGAGATCAGGCTCTTGGCCGCGTCGGCGGTGGCACGGACATAGTGCCAGCGCGTCGGCTGTGAAGCCTCCGCGTGGACGTAAAGGCGCTCCTTCTCGTCCACAATCATCGGCAGCTCTGCCAGAAAGCGCCGCTGTGCGACGTCGAGCCGCCCGCGGGTCCATTCGATCGCGATCTGCGCCTCGGCATTCATGGTCTCGGTAGTGGTGTTGACGGCTTCATCATGATTGCCGCGCACGGCGACGGCCCCCTGGGCCGCCAGCTCCATCGCGGTATCCACGACCCATTCGGGATCCGCGCCATAGCCGACGAAATCACCGAGCAGGACGAACCGCTCCGCGCCCTTCGCACGCGCCGCCTTCAGGCACGCCTCGAACGCCTGCCGGTTGCCGTGGATATCCGAGAAAACAGCGAGAAGCACGCACCCTCCACCCTCAAACTCTTATTGGAAGCCGATAAGGCCGAATTGAGGGAGGTCAACAGGATGCGCCAGCGCGGGACGGTTTACCAGCGCAGCTCCGCGGGGATGGTGAAGAGGCTATTGCTCGTCCTTTGGCGGCATCCGGGGCGGCGGCAGTGGCGTGAACAGGGCGCCTTGCGCGCCGGCCGGCGGCGCAATGAATTCACCGGTCGAGGAATCGCCGCCGGTCGTCTCCATGATCGTCTTCGGCGTCACGTATTCCCGGACCATGTCGATCAGGCTGCCGTCACCGCCGCCGAAATCGGCGGCGCGCCCGCCTTGCGGATGCCCCAGCGCGATTTCGTTCTGCGCTGCGTGGGTCTTGTCGGCCAGCCTGTCTTCGAAGGGCACGCGGAAGGCCCGGGGGATGCCACTCGGGCGATTGTCCTCGTCGAGCTGCTCGACCCAGAGATAGATCGAGCCGGGGTCGCCCTCCAGCGAATGCGGCTCGACGATGCGCGCCTGGAGCAGCTTGAAGGACGTGGGCAGCCGGTCAGCGCTGGCCCAGCCGAGCAGTCCGCGCATTTCCGTGAAGCTGACGACATAGAAGGCGCTGGTCACGACCACCGCCACCGCCTTCAGCGACCAGTGCAGCCGCGCATAGACCAGAACGACCAGCAGCAGCGTGCCGATCACGGCGTAGGCCACCGACAGCGTGAGGATGACCGTCTGCAGATTAGTCACGGCGCACCCTCGCAGCGTTCTTGCTCACACCGGTACTCGGGTCGAGATCGGCGCCGTTGCGCCAGCTGCTACGGAACGTCTCCAGCAGCGATTTCGGCCGCTGGTCCACATTGACCACCTTGCCTTCGGCATCGAGCCGGAATCGCACCGCCGTCTTCTCGTGGCCGGTGTGATCGAGTGTGAATTTGTTGTCGAAGACCACCTGCGCGGTCGGATTGAGCTTCTGCACCTTCACATTCGCCGTCACGGGCTCGCCGGTCGTTGCGGCGAAATGCGAGACGTTGACGGTGTATTCCCCGGGGACGATGCCGCGCACGGTGACGATCTCCTCGCGGATCGGCGAGGCGATCTTCTTGCCATTGACCATGATGAAATCGTTGGCGCCGCCGCGGTCGTCGCGGTCGAGCGTCAGGAAGCCGGCCTCGCGGTGGCGATACCAGGCGATGTTGCCGGCGGGATCCTGCACGAACAGGTCGAGATCGTCGGGGTGGCTGTCCGGCCAGTCCAGCGTGATCATGAACTCCGCCTTGGAGTCGATCTTGCCTTCCTTGGCATCCGGCGAGACCGCGAGCAGCGCCAGGAAGAACAGGAACGCGATCACCTGGAGCGCCTTGAACAGCATCACGCCCAGCGGATCGAACGACTCCTCGCGCGGATAGAGACCAAAGTCGTCCATCATGACGAGGTTCCAGCGCCTTTGATCCCTGCGCCTTTGAGTTCAACGCCTTTGAATTCAACGCCTTTGAATTCAACGCCTTGGCGCTCCAGCACCGGCGTCACATAGGTCTCGGTCAGCACCACCGCGTCCGAGAACACCCGCTGGGTCGCGGCATCCAGCATGTAGTACTGGATGCGGACCAGGATCGAGCCGACCAGGCCCGCCAGCGTCGTGTACATCGCGACCGCCATGCCGTCGCTCATCAGCCCCATCGACGAGCGCATCGCGACCTTGTCGGCGGCATCGAGCCCCGCGATCGGCGCCAGCATGATGATGAAGCCGACAATGGTGCCGAGCAATCCGAGCTTCATCAGCGTGTCCGAGACGAACGCACCGAAACCGTTGGAGCCCCTCAGGCGGTCGGCGAGTGTCCTCAGCAAGAGCGTCTGGTCGACCCGCCGATAGTCCTGCGCGGCGGCCTTGGTCACCAGGCTCTCGATGTGGTCCCGCACCAGCCCGCGCGGCAGCGTCGCCGCGCTCGCCTCCAGCGCCTTGCCGCCTCCGGGCGCCGCGAGCACCGCGCGGCAGCGCCGCGCCGCCGCGCCTTCACGGGCGATCGCCCGCGTGCGCAGGAAGCAGTGACCACAGGTCAGAACATAGAGCAGCGCGATCACGCTGGAGATGTAGGTGCGGTCCGAGGTCAGCATCAGACGGATCAGGCCGAACCGCCACAGCAACACGACGGCGAAGACCGATAGCCCGGTGAAGATCATCCAGAACAGCAGCGCACTGCGCTCGGACGGGTCGGCAGCAGAGCCCGCGATCGGCCCAATCGTCATCGAACTCATGCTGCACTGCTCCTGGCTTGCAGGGACTGGCTTGCAAGGAATGCCCTGCAACGCGTCCTCGCCGATTAGATCAAAGCCGCCGCGCCCCGTCCAAAGAGCCATGCCCAATCCGGCTTGGGAAATTTGCCCGACCTGCAATCCTGCCGAACCCTGCAATTGGCAAGGCGCGGCGGCATTGTTAGGCTGACCCTATCAAACGTTGAGGGTGATCGCATGCGCCTCGTGCTTCAGCTTGTCGCCCGTCTGCTTCTCATCGTCGCGCTCTGCCTTGGCGCGGCGACCGTGTGGGCCACGTTCGACGCCTATCGCAGTGTCGACCGGGCGACTGCCGCCTCTGCGCAGCGGGTCGCGCATGCGCTTCAGGCGCTGTACTGGCAGGAACTCTTGTTGCGCAGCAGCAGAGCGCGCGAGCATCTGTTGCCGGTTCCGGACTGGCGCACCCTCGATATGATGAAGCTGATCTCCCCCGGCGTCTGCGTCGAGTTCCAGCCGGCCGCGGCATTCGAAAAGCCCCTCTGCGGCCAGAGCCAGGGCATCGGCAAGACGCCGCCGCGCTGGTTCGCCTCGATCGTGCCGACCTTCCTCGGCAGCCACGCCGAGGTCGTACGCCCCGTCAGTCCGCGCGCCGCGGCGGCCGGCGCCGTCGTCGCGACACCGGACGCAGCGGCCGCGATCTCGCTCGCCTGGGAGTACATCCTCAACGTGATCGACGTCGCGCTTCTGATGGCGGTGGCGATCGCGCTGCTGGCCTCGATTGCGATTGCGCATGCGCTGGCGCCGGCGCGCACCATCGTCACTGCGCTGCAGCGCATGGCGCGCGGCCACTATCGCACGAAGCTGCCGCGCTTCCGTTCGATGGAGCTTGCGATGATCGGCGGCGCCGTCAGCCAGCTCGGCGGCCGGCTGGAAGAAGCGACCGAGCAGCGCGCGGCGCTGACGCGGCGCCTGATCGAGATCCGCGACGACGAGCGCCGCGCGCTCGCCCGCGAGCTGCACGACGAGTTCGGGCAGAATCTCTCGGCCATCCTCGCTTTCGCCAACACCATCGAGACGGCGAGTGCGAAGGAAGGCAAGGATGAGGGCAAGGATATCGGCATCGCGCAGGATGCGCGCATGATCTCGCAGGCCACCCATCATCTCATGGCCTCGCTGCGCGATGCGCTCAAGCGCCTGCGCAATCCCTTGCCCGAGGAGCTCGGGCTCGAGGCCAGCCTCGTCAATCTCGTCGACAGCTGGCGTTCACACAGCACCGCGCGGCCGACGATCCAGCTCGATCTCAGGGGCGACCTCACCGACATCAGCGGCGCGGCGGCCACCACGGCCTATCGCGTCGCTCAGGAATGTCTGACCAACGCGCTGCGCCACAGCTCGGCACGCGAGATTTCCCTGTGCGTCGAGCGGCGCGTGGGCGAGGACGATGCGCTTCTGATCCGCGTCGAGGATGACGGCGGCGGTGATGCGGCGCGCGTCGCGCAGTCAGCCGGCTTCGGTCTCACCGGCATTCGCGAACGCGTGGCCGCCGCCGGCGGATCGCTGTCGATCCTGCCCGCCAGAGGCGGTCTGAGCGTCGCCGCCACCATCCCGCTCGCCGCATGAGGCCTCGATGAGCGAGGTTGCAACGACAGGCATCTCCGTGCTGCTGGTGGACGATCATCCGATCGTGCGGCAAGGCTACCGGCGCGTGCTGGAAAGCCAGGGGAACCTTCACGTCGTGGCGGAAGCCAACAACGCCGCGGATGCCTACGCCGCCTTCAAGGCGCACGATCCCGACGTTGTCCTGCTGGATATCTCGATGCCCGGCGCGAGCGGGCTGGAGGCGATCCGCAACATCCGGGCGTGGTCCCCGCGGGCGCGGATTCTCGTCTTCACCATGCACAACGAGGCCGTGTTGGTGAAAGCCGCCTTCGGCGCCGGCGCCTCTGGCTTCGTCACCAAGAGCAGCGAACCGTCCGCGGTCGTCGCCGCGATCCGCAGCATCGCTCGCGGCGACCGTGCCATGAGCGACGACATCGCGCATATCCTGGCCGAGGACAGCCTGTCGCCGACCGGTTCAGCGCTGGATCAGCTGGGCGAACGCGAGATTGAAATCCTGCGCCAGTTCGCGGGCGGCGCCACCACCGAGCAGATCGCGGCGCATCTCAATCTCAGTGTGAAGACGGTGCAGAACTATCACTACATGATCAAGACCAAGACAGGTGCGCGCACGGACGCACAACTGGTGCGGCTGGCGGCGAGCTGCGGACTGACGAAGATTTAGGAGAAGCTAAGGAAGTCTAGGCCTTCAACCCGCGCAGCAGCAGCGCCAAGGTCGCGTCCATACGCGTCTGCAGATCCGCGTCCTTCCACTCTTCGGCGTGGCCCGGATGATGGAATCGGCTGGTGGTGTCGAAGATCGTGCGCGCGGTCAATTTGACGTCGTCTACGGCGAATACGCCCTGTTTCACGCCATCGGCCAGGATCGCCGCGATCTGGTCGATCAGGGTGTCCTTGTGGCACTTCACGGCAGCGCAGGCTTCCCGCGCCAGCGTCAGATAGGTGTCGAACATCTCGGGGTCGTCGAGCACGCGCGAACGCTTGGCGGCGAACAGCGTACGAAGCCAGCGGTCGAGCCGCACCGGCGCGGGGCCATGCTCCTCGGCGATCGCCAGCAACGGCGCGTCGATGCGGTCCAGCCAGCGTTTGGCAACGGCCTCGCGCAGCGAGGCCTTGCTCGGGAAGTGACGATAGACGCTGCCGTGGCTCACATCGAGCGCACGGGCAACATCGACCACGGTGGCCTTGGCAAGCCCATAACGCCGCAGCACGTCCTCGGTGACTTCGAGAATCCGCTCCGGCGTCAAGATAACGGCTTCATTCATGCCAGCACCATGTTCCCGCTGAGGGCTCAGTTACCCGGCGATGGGTGCTTTCCGAAGCGCCCGTGCCGGCCGTTCGGAAAGCTCTCGCCTTAATGAGGCAGTTTTGCAGCCTGCGCCGCGATCTGGCGCGCCACCAGCAAATTGAGCCAATGCCCAATCGTGCCGGTGAGATTGATGATTTCGGTCGTCATTGTCTTAAATCTCCATTCGTCCGCGGTACCCACCCCAAAATTACGCCTCGGATCCGTCGTCGTTACGAACCCTCGGCTCCCCGGGAGGGATGACCACGGGACGCCCAATCGGAGCGTCCGGGAATGGATATACACGTCTCGCTGACAGATTTCAATATCTGTCAGTCAATGATCCGTGATTGACAGTTAATATTTGTGGTGAGCCCATCCTCCCCCCGGCCGTCCAGGCTGGCCGGGCCGGTGGAAAGCTCGGCGATCCTCCTCTCTGCGGCCCCAGACCGTTTGTTTCGCCCTGCCCGCTCTGCTAAATCACGGCGTAAAAAGCATTTTGGCAGGTCACAGCCCCCTTGGGCCGCCCGCCCACCTATCTGGAGTCGTCCAATGATCCCCCGCTATACCCGCCCGGAAATGGCCTCGATCTGGGAGCCGCAGACCCGGTTCAAGATCTGGTTCGAGATCGAGGCGCATGCGGCGGATGCCCTGGCCGAGCTCGGGACGATCCCCAAGGAAGCCGCCAGGACGGTCTGGGCCAAAGCGAAGAACGCCACCTTCGACGTTGCCCGCATCGACGAGATCGAGCGCGAGACCAAGCACGACGTCATCGCCTTCCTGACCCACCTCGCCGAGATCGTCGGCCCCGAGGCGCGCTTCGTGCACCAGGGCATGACTTCCTCCGACGTGCTCGACACCTGCCTCAACGTCCAGCTCACCCGCGCCGCCGACCTGTTGCTCGCCGACCTCGACAAGGTGCTGGCCGCTCTGAAGAAGCGCGCCTTCGAGCACAAGATGACGCCGACCATCGGCCGGTCCCACGGCATCCACGCCGAGCCCGTCACCTTCGGCCTGAAGCTCGCTTATGCCTATGCCGAATTCTCGCGCGCCAAGGAGCGCCTGATCGCGGCGCGCAAGGAAGTGGCGACCTGCGCCATTTCCGGCGCCGTCGGCACCTTTGCGCAGATCGATCCGCGCGTCGAAGAGCACGTCGCCAAGGCGATGGGCCTCGTGCCCGAGCCGATCTCGACGCAGGTGATTCCGCGCGACCGTCACGCCATGTATTTCTCGACGCTGGGCGTGATCGCCTCGTCGGTCGAGCGCATCGCGGTGGAGATCCGCCACATGCAGCGCACCGAGGTGCTGGAGGCCGAAGAGTTCTTCTCGGAGGGCCAGAAGGGCTCGTCCGCGATGCCGCACAAGCGCAACCCGGTGTTGTCGGAGAACCTCACCGGCCTCTCCCGCATGGTCCGCGCCTATGTGACGCCGGCGCTGGAAAACGTCGTGCTCTGGCACGAGCGCGACATCTCGCACTCCTCCGCCGAGCGCATGATGGGCCCGGACGCGACCGTGACGCTCGACTTCGCGCTGGTGCGCCTTGCCGGCCTGATCGACAAGCTGCTGGTGTACCCCGCCAACATGCAGAAGAACCTCGACCGCCTCGGCGGCCTCGTGCATTCGCAGCGGGTATTGCTGGCGCTGACCCAGAAGGGCGCAAGCCGCGAGGACGCCTACAAGCTGGTGCAGCGCAACGCCATGCCGGTCTGGCGCGGCGAAGGCGACTTCCTGCTTCTGCTGAAGAAGGACGCCGAGGTGAAGAAATATCTCACCGACGCCGAGATCGAGGAGCAGTTCGACCTCGGCTATCACCTCAAGCACGTCGACACGATCTTCAAGCGCGTGTTCGGGGAAGCGTAGGGTCGTAGGGTGGGTTAGCCGAAGGCGTAACCAACCACTTCTTTCTCCGTTGAAGCCAACGCGGTGGGTTACGCTACGCTAACCCACCCTACGAACGACAACAAAGACGGACCACCCCATGCCCATCGTCAACCGCGTTGCCGCCCTCTCCGACGAAATGGCCGCCTGGCGCCATGACTTCCACGAGAACCCGGAGCTGCTGTACGAAGTCCACCGCACCGCCGGCATCGTCGCCGACAAGCTGCGCGAGTTCGGCTGCGACGAGGTGGTGACGGGCATCGGCCGCACCGGCGTCGTCGGCGTGATCCGCGGCCGCAAATCGGCATCGGGCAAGACCATCGGCCTGCGCGCCGACATGGATGCGCTGCCGATCATGGAGACCTCGGGCGTCGCCTACGCCTCCAAGGTCCCCGGCAAGATGCACGCCTGCGGCCATGACGGCCACACCGCGATGTTGCTGGGCGCGGCAAAATATCTCGCAGAGACGCGCAATTTCGACGGCACCGCGATCATGATCTTCCAGCCGGCCGAGGAAGGCGGCGGCGGCGGCAAGGCCATGGTCGAGGACGGGCTGATGACGCGCTGGAACATCCAGGAGGTCTACGGCATGCACAACATGCCCGGCCTGCCCGAAGGCCATTTCGCCACCACGTCCGGCCCGCTCCTCGCCTCCTCGGACAACATCCAGATCACGGTTCGCGGCAAGGGCGGCCACGCCGGCGCCACCCCGCACCAGGCGATCGACAGCGTGCTGATCGGCTCGCAGATCGTGGGCGCGCTACAATCGATTGTCGCCCGCAACGTCGACCCGTTGAAGTCCGCCGTCATCTCGATCACGCAATTCCACGCCGGCACCGCCTTCAACATCATCCCCGAAACCGCCGAGCTCGGCGGCACCGTGCGCACGCTCGATCCTGAAGTGCGCGATCTCGTCGAACGCCGCATCACCGAGGTCGCCGACAGCGTCGCCCGTGCCTATGGCGGATCGGCCGAGACGAAATACACGCGGATGTATCCGGTGACGATGAACCATCCGCGCGAGGCCGGGGTCGCTGCCGATGTTGCCCGCGACATCGTTGGCACCGAACGGGTCAACGACCGCATCATCCCGATGATGGGGGCGGAGGATTTCTCGTTCATGCTGGAGGCCCGCCCCGGCGCAATGGTGCTTGTCGGCATGGGCGACAGTCCCGCATGTCACCACCCGGCCTACGTCTTCAACGACAACATCCTCGGCCACGGCGCCTCGTTCTGGGTGCGCCTGATCGAGACGGCGATGCCGGCGGGGTAGCACTGCAAGGTAAGTAGCCGAAGGCGAGACCGACCCTACGCGCTTGGTGATGCTGCCAGCGAGTGTGTTCTCGAACCAGCCGCGCATTCCGAGGACTGCACGACCTCGCGCCCCACCGCGACTACGACGCAATTTCGGGGGCCGGCCTTGATATCAGTTGCACACCTCTCCGGTGATCTTGAGGCTGCCGTTTGCATTGGGGACCGACCCGAGCCGGCAACCCTTTGCGACCGGCCTGCATCCGCCGTTGTTGCAGATGATCTGCCCGCTCGCTTGGGGAGCCGGCGCTGCCGCGTCGCCCCGCTTGCGGTCCTCGTCGCGCCGCCGCGAATCCTCTCGCGTTGCAACCGGCTTCTTCTCCTGGATCTTCTCGCACTCATTGTCGTCGCCGACACGGTAGCCGGGCCGGCACGCGATCTTCACGCATTGATCGCCGTCGGCCTTGAAGCCGAAATTGCACACCAGCGGGCAGACGCGTCCCGGTTTCGCCTTCAGCGCATCGAGAGCATCGACGCTGGCGAGCTTCGCGTCAAACTGAGTGCCGGCATATTTGTTGAACAGTGTCAGCGAGCGCTGTGACGCGGCGCTCCAGTCACCGTCGGCAGCGGTGGACAGGCAGCCGACGCGGCGCAGTTCGCTCTGCACGGATTTCGTCAGGTCAGCCGCGGACAAGGTGGATGTCGGCGCAGGTGAGAGGGCAGCGACTTTCTGATCTGCTTCAGGGATCTGCCGATCGGCTGTCGGCTTTGCAGCTTGCTCCACCTTCTCGGCAGCCTGCCTGGCGGCGAGCTCGGCCTTGGCCTTCTCGGCGGCCTGCTTCTCCGCCAACGCTTTCGCAGCCGCCGCCTCGGCCACCTTGCGCTGCTGTTCGGCCGCCTCGGTCCTAGCCTGCTCGATCTGCTTCTGCTTCTCCGCCGCGATCCGCGCCTCTTCGGCGGCCTTGGCCGCCGCAGTCGCCTTGTCCTGCTCGGCCTTCTGCGCGCGCTCGGCGACGAGCCTCGCCTTTTCCTGTTCGGCCGCCTTCGCCTTTTGCTCGGCCGACGCGCGCGTTTCCTCGGCGGCGATCTTGTTCAACTGGCCCTTGGCGAGGTTGGCATAGAAGCCGTCGGGATATTGCGCGAGGAACGCCTCCCAGCCATCGCGCGTGGCGAGTTGCAGCGCGAGCTCATAATCCCGACGAATGGCATCTTGCGGGTTGGCTTGCGGTCCTGTCACCGCGGGCCTGGCCGCAACCAGGGGCACGTCGTCGCCACCGAGCGAGCCGTAGACGAACGGCTCCTGCTTGTAGCCGGTCCGTTTGAGCACGTCGTCGCGCACGAAGCCGAACGCCTTGCGCAAATCGAGGCCCGGCTTGGGCAAATGCTCGGCGATCGCCGTGGCGAACGGGCTGTTGCGGGTGTCGCCGTCGGACGCGGTCGAACCCGCCTTCGCCGCGAAGGCAATCATTGTGTTGGGGCTGGTCGGCTCGACCTTGGCGAGCCCGCGACCGATCGCGCGCGAGGCCAGCGTGCGCTTCATCGTCTTGGCGAACGGGTTGTCGCGGCAGGCGTCGAGAATGATAAGGCGGAGCTGTTTGGCAGGCTCGACCGCGAATTGCACGCGCTCGACCGGAATGGTCTCGTCGAGAACGTCGCCATCGCTCTCGAGTGCTGCGTCGGTCGGAATGAGATAGTTGTTTCCGTCGAGCTCGATACCGTGGCCGGCATAATACACCACCGCCACATCTGCATCGCGCGTCCGGCCGGCAAATTCCCGCAATGCGCGCCGCATGTCGCTGGCATTGAGATCCAGCCTGACGTCGACGGAGTCGAAGCCGGCCAACTTGAACATGCCACCGACCAGGGTGGCGTCGTTGACGGGATTGCCGAGCTTGGGGGCGCTCTTGTAGGCGGAGTTGCCGATCACCAGCGCCACGCGCTTCTCGGCCTGCGCCGGTGCGCAGGAAAGGCCAATCGCAAACATCAATAGGGCAAATAGCCGAAGCGGAATCACATGTGTCCCCGCGAATGCAATTCCATGAGTTTATGCAAAAGCTTACCCGATGCCAATTTTTCCCTATGTGACAATCCTCACACAAATGCGCTCCGGGACGTGGCGAAAGGTCACGCCACGCTTGCGCGCCAAGGTCTACCCCTGCACCACCTCGTGCCGCATCACGAACGGGTCGAGCAGCGTGTGCACCTCGCCCGCGACGACGTCGCGCTGGTCCGCCGGCAGGCCCGCGAGCGTCACGGTGGCGATCGAGCCGTGGCTGCCGTGGGCGCCGACCCTGACCTTGCAGTCGATGCCGCGCTCGATGATGGGCGTCAGTACCTTGGTGAAGACGCGCTGGGCTGCGTCCCAGCGCAGCTGCGGCTTGAACACCTTGCCGACACCGGTCACCGGCATCGGATCGATCGGAATGACCTGCACCGGAACAGCGGCCCGCTCGGGCGTGCGCTCGCGCACCCACGTCTCGAGTTCACCCGGCTCGACCTTGGCGCCGGGCTTCAGCTGCACGTAGCCCACGGGCAGTTCGCCGGCATAGGCATCGGGCTGGCCGACGACCGCGGCAAATCCGACCGCCGGGTGCTGGAACATGATCTCCTCGATCGGCGCCGGATCGATGTTGTGGCCGCCGCGGATCACGAGATCCTTGGCGCGGCCGGTGATCCAGAGATAGCCGTCGGCATCGAGCCGGCCGAGGTCGCCGGAATTGACCCAGATCTCGTCGACGAAGGCGCCCTTGTTGTGCTCGTCGTTGAGATAGCCGCCGAACACGCCGGGCCCCGCCATGATCACGACGCCGATCTCGTCGGATGCGCAGTCGCGGATCAGGCGGCCATCGGCATCGAGCTGCACGATGCGCACGCGCGCGTAAGGCATCGGTAGCCCGACCGAGCCGAGCCTGATCGGCCGAGACGGATAGGCCAGCGTGTGCACGCTCGACGTCTCGGTCATGCCGTAGACCTCGACCACCGGCAGCTTGAGCTTCTCCTGGATCGCCGAGCCCACGGCCACGGGGATCGCCGAGCCGCCGCCGGCTGCATATTTCAGGCTGGAGATGTCGGCGTGACCCGGCGGCACCGCGAGCGTCGCGGCCAGCACCGTCGGCACGCTCGACAGCGCTTCGGGCTTATAGCGCTCGACCAGCCCCCAGATGTTCTTGACCGCATTGGGATTGCGCCAGCCGCTCGGCGACAGCACGACCAGCGAGCCGCCGCTCGATAGCGTCAGCAGCACCTGCGTCAGCGATCCCCCGACGTGAAACAGCGGCATGCCGAACAGCATGTTGGCGCCCGGCTTCGACTTCAGCAGCAGATTGAGCGCCCAGGCCTGGTAGACCTGATTGGCGTGGGTGTGCCGCACCAGCTTCGGCGTGCCGGTGGTGCCGCCGGTGTGGAAATAGGCGGCGATGTCGCCGCCCGCAATCTTGCGTCCGCTGACCAGCCGGTCGGACGGCTGCTGCTTGATCAAATCGTTGAAGGCAAAGACGCCCTGCGCCGGATCGCCGCCGCCGAACACCTGCACGATCGCCTTGAGGTGTTTCAACTGCGGGCGGATCTGCTCGACCTTCTGCCAGATGTCGGTGCCGGGCATCGGCCCGAGCGCCACCAGAACTTTCGTGTTCGCCGCTTCCAGGATCTCGGCGATCTGATGCGGCTCGAGCAGCGGATTGACGGGATTGGCAATGCCCGCGGCTTCCGCGCCGAACAGCGTCACGAAGGCGTCGGGCACCAGCGGCAGCATGAAGCTGACGACGTCGCCCTTCTCCACGCCGAGGGCGTGAAACATGTTGGCGGCCTGCGTCACGCGCGCGATGAAGTCGCGGTAGGTGACCACGACGGGCGTATCGGCCGGATCGGCATTCTGCAGGAACTGGATCGCCGCGCCGTCGGGGTTGCGCTCGGCACCGAGCCGGATGGCATCATAGGTGCTCTCGGCCGCGACGCGTTTCGCGTAAGGGACCTGCTCGAAGGCCCGGACTTCTTCGTCCGTCAAAAGCTCCGGATAGTCGTTGCCGATAAGGCGATCGAGCGCGTGGATGCCCGCCATGGAATTCCGTCCTCCCTCAGATGCATTTCCCCGCCCCCTGTCTTTTGACATTTTGGTGTGGCGAGGCCTCGACCGATGGGCTGGTCAAGCCGGAGCACAATGATGGATGATTTGGCGTTCGTCCATGGCTGGCCGTGCACGAATCGAGAGGCGGCACGCGAGCACCGTCACTCTCGCGAGGCCTTCATCCGCCCGATCAGCAGATCGGCCACCAGCCTGCCCGACGGCGACATGTTGCGGCCGGCAAGCTGAACCAGCGTCACCTGCGTTGCTTCCAGCCGCTTGTCGCGCAGGGGGACGGCAACCAGCCGGCCCGCCTCGATCGAAGGCATTGCGGTATCACGCGGCAGGAACGTCGCCAGATCCGTGCGCGCAGCCAGCGTCTGGGCAAAGGCCAGCGAGTTCGTCTCATTGCAGATTTCGAGCCGCACCTTGGCATTGGCGCAGGCACGATCGATCTCCTGCCGGATGCCGAAGGATGGATCAGGCACCACGACGCGCAGGCCGGCCAGCTCCTTGACCGAGCAGCTGTCGCGATAGGCCAGCGAATGTTTCGGCGACACGATCAGGCACAGCGACTGGCGCATGCGCGCAAGCTCGATCAGTTCGCGGCGCGGCGCCCGTCCGAACACCAGCCCGAGATCGACCTCATTGCGGCTCACCATCTCGGCCACCGCGCGCGAGCCGACTACGGTCATCGAGGTCGAAATGCCCGGATAGTTGGCGGACAGATCGATCACGAAATTGGACAGGAAGTTCGTCACCATGCCCTCGACGGCCGCGAACTTGACCTGGCCGCGACGCATCGTCTCGAATTCCTGCACCTTGACCCGGATGCCGTCGAGCTGGTGGCGGTTCTCGACTGCGTAGCGATAGAGCAACCGGCCCGCATCGGTCAGCATCATGCCGCGCGCCCCGCGTTCGAACAGCTTGACCGACAACTCCTCCTCGAGCGCCTGGACCTGCCGGCTGATGGCGCTCGGCGCGATCCGGAGCGCAGTCGCGGCCTGCTTGATCGAGCCGCTTTCGGTCACTTCGCGAAAATATCGGATGGCGGCGGACTCGATCACGGGCTGGCCTTCCCTCATGAAACCAGCCAGCCGGCGCTGCCCAACAGGACGGCAGGCGGCTGGCTAGCGTTCTAATTATTCGATCCAAGATCTCTAATTTCAATGCTTTTATTCGAATGGTGGATTTGCCATGCTCGAGTGCAGAGAGACCGCCATGGAGAATTCCTCAGATGAATCAGTCGTGGGTTGCTCGCCGCGTTCGTCGATCCGTTCCGTTGAGCGCCGCGGTGCTGGCGCTCGGAGCGCAATTGTCCGCCGCCTCCGCCGAGGACATCATCCGCTTCGGCGCGCCGCTGCCGATCACCGGCGCGCTGGCGCCCGAGGCAGTCAAGCAGCAGCAGGGCTACGATCTCTGGGCCGAGCAGGCCAACAAGGCCGGCGGCATTTCGGTCGGCGGCAAGAAGTACAAGGTGCAGATCGTCTACACCGACTATCAGTCGAACACGCCGCGCGCGGTGCAGGCCACCGAGCAGATGATCAGCCAGGACAACGTCAACTTCATGTTCGGCGCCTTCGGTTCGGGCGCGGCGAAGGCGGCCAGCACCGTGTCCGAGAAGTACAAGGTGCCGACGCTCGCCGCGACCGCCTCGTCATCGCAGGTCTACGACCAGGGTTACAAATATCTGTTCGGGACCTTCACGCCGAATGACACGCTCACCACGCCGCTGACCAAGATCATCAAGACCAAGGTCCCCGATGTGAAGAAGGTCGCTATCCTCGCCCGCAACGACCTGTTTCCGCTCGCGATCGCGCAGGAGATGGAGAAGTCGGCGAAGGCGGAAGGCTACGAGGTCGTCTATTCCGAGAAATATTCCATCGGCACGCTCGATCACTCCGCCGCCCTGTCGCAGATCAAGTCGCTGGCGCCGCAATGGATCTTCGTCACCGGCTACACCAACGACCTGCTGCTCGTGCGCAAGCAGATGGTCGACCAGCAGATGAAGGCGCCCGTCGTCACGATGATCGCAGGCCCCGCCTACCAGGAATTCATCGACGCACTGGGACCTGCGGCCGAAAACGTTTCCAGCGCCGCCTGGTGGCACCCCGCTGAGCAATATAACGGCAAGGACATCTTCGGCACGACCGCGAATTTCGTGAAGCTGTTCAAGGACAAGTACAACAGCGAGCCCGATTACGGCCAGGCTTCCGCTGCGCTCTGCGGCGCGCTGTTCCAGATCGCGATCGAAAAGGCCGGCTCGCTCGACCGCGACAAGGTCCGCGACGAGCTCGCCAAGCTCGACGTCGTCACCTTCTTCGGTCCCGTGAAGTTCGGCGCCAACGGCCAGATCAACTCGCTCGATCCGCCGGTCTTCCAGATCCAGGGAGGCAAGCCCGTGGTGCTGTTTCCGCAGGCGATCCAGCAGGGCGATCTGAAAATCGGCGTGAACTGAGCCGGCCCGCCGCTCATGCAAGCCGCCCAGATCCTGATCAACGCGCTCGTTCTGGGCTGCCTGTACGCCTGCATCGCGATCGGCTTTTCGCTGGTCTGGGGCGTTCTCAACGTCATCAACCTGATCCACGGCTCTTTCATCGTGCTCGGCGCCTATCTGGCGTTCGGACTCTACAACGCCCTGCATATCCCGCCCTGGTACGCCGTCATCGTCGCAGCGCCGCTGTTCTTCGTGCTCGGCTATCTGCTGCAGCGCCTGATCCTCAACCGCGTCATCACGGCGCCCGTGTTGGTGACGCTGACGCTGACCTTCGGCCTGGACCTGATCCTCAACAACGCGATGATCTATGTCTTCAAGGCCGATTATCGCAAACTGACGCTGACGCCGTCGCTGGGGTCGGCTTCCATCTTCGATGTCGTCGTGCCGGTCGACCGCCTGATCGCGACCGCCGCGGCGCTCGCGCTGACCGGCCTGCTCTACCTGCTGCTGCGCCGCTCCAGGATCGGCCGTGCCATCGTCGCTGTCAGGCTCGACCGCGACGCCGCCGTGCTGATGGGCGTCAATGTGCCCTCGATCTACGCCATCGCCTTCGGCCTGGGGGCGGCGCTCGCGGGCTGCGCCGGCGTGCTGATGGCGCTGATCTTCCCGATCTCGCCACTGACGTCGTCGGCCTATCTCGGCAAGGCCTTCGTGGTCTGCGTGCTCGGCGGGCTCGGCAGCGTGTCCGGGGCGCTCGCCGGCGGACTGCTGCTGGCGCTGGTCGAGGGCGTTGGATCGACCTTCCTCGGCCCGTCGCATGCGACGACGCTGTCCTTCGTCCTGCTGATCGTCTTCCTGGTGCTGCGGCCGCAGGGCCTGGTCGGCCGGAAGGGCTTTGAATGACCCGGAGCAACATCGCACTGCTGGTCCTGATCGCGGCCGTCGCCGCGCTGCCGTTGTTCGGCGGCGCCTATGCGCTGCGGCTCGGCACCATCGCCTGCCTCTATGCGGTGCTGGCGCTGTCATGGAACGTGGTCGGCGGGCTCGCCGGTTATCCGTCCTTCGCGACGGCCGCGTTCTTCGGATACGGCGCCTATGCCGCCGGCGTCCTGCTCGGCCACGGATGGCCGCTATGGGCGGCGGTCGCATCTGCCATGCTGAGCGCATTTGTCGCCGCCGCGGCACTCGGCGCCGTGCTGCTGCGTCTGCGCGGGCATTATTTCGCCATCGCCAGCCTGTCACTGGCCGAAGTGCTGCGCGAGCTCGTCAACAACGCCACCGATCTCACCGGCGGCGGCATGGGCCTCAACATCCCGCTCGCCTCCGGCGCCGGCATCATGGCGGAGGCAACGTTCTTCTTCTTCGCGATGTGGGGCGTGCTGCTGGCGACGGCGCTGATGGCGATCATCGTCGGCGGCTCGAAACTCGGCTTCGCGCTCGCCTGCATCAGGCAGAACGAGACTGCGTCCAGCATGGTCGGGCTCAATACCACGCTCTACAAGGCCGCCGCCTTCGGCCTGTCGGCGTGCTTCGTCAGCGCGGCCGGCGGCATCTATGCCGCCTGGGTCCACTACATCGATCCGTCCGACGTGTTCGACATCCTGTATTCGGTCAAGCCGATCGTGATGGCGCTGATGGGCGGCCTCGGCTCGCCGCTCGGCGTTGCCTGCGGCGCGTTCCTCTATCTCGGCCTCGAAGAGGTGGTCTGGCGCAACTACATCCAGATCCATACCGGTGTACTTGGCCTGCTCATCGTGCTCCTGCTGCTGTTCCTGCCGCATGGATTGAGCTCACTGCGCCCTGATCGTCTCTGGCGGAGGGCGAAGCATGTCTGAGCTGCTTCGCCTCGAGCGCGTATCGCGCCACTTCTCGGGCCTGCAGGCGCTGCGCGATGTCACGTTGTCGGTCGCAAGAGGCGAAGTCCTCGGCCTGATCGGCCCGAACGGCGCCGGCAAGACCACGCTCGTGAACACGATCTGCGGTGTCACGCCTGCCAATTCCGGCACCGTGACTTTCGACGGCACCGACATCACCCGCATCAAGACCTATCAGGCCGCCCGCCTGGGCCTGTCGCGCACCTTTCAGATCGTGCAGCCCTTCTCCGAGTTCACCGCGCTCGACAATGTCGCGGCCGCCGCGCTGTTCTCACAGCCGGGCGCAAGCCTGAAGGGAGCGCGCGAGGCGGCGCGCGCGCATCTCGCCTTCGTCGGGCTCGAGGCGCAGGCCTCGCAGCCGGCCGCCACGCTCACCCTTGCGATGCGCAAGCGGCTCGAGCTCGCCAAGGCGCTGGCGATGGAGCCGAAGCTGCTGTTCCTCGACGAGGTCAATGCCGGCCTCAACAGCGCCGAGGTCGAGCGCGCCACCAAACTGATCCACGAGCTTGCAGCCGGCGGCATCACCATCGTGATGATCGAGCATCTCATGAAGGTCGTGCTCAATGTCTGCACGAGGATCGTGGTGCTGCACAACGGAGCACTCATCGCCGACGGCGCACCGCGCGAGGTGATCAGCAATCCGGCGGTGGTCGAAGCCTATCTCGGACAGAAATACGCGCAGCGGAGCGCCGGCCATGGCTAGCTCGCTGATCCTGGAAACCAAGGGGCTGTGCGCGGGCTACGGCGAGATCCAGGTGCTCTGGGGTGTCGATATCACTGTGCGCCGCGGCGAAATCACCGCGCTGATCGGCTCCAACGGCGCCGGCAAGTCCACCCTGATGCGCGTGCTCTCCGGGCTGGTCCCGATGTCCGCAGGCGAGTGCTTCTCGGAAGGCCGCGATCTCACCGGCGGCAGTGCCGCGGAGATCCTCGGCCACGGCATCGTGCATGTGCCGGAAGGACGTCGCCTGTTCGGCGCCATGAGCGTCGAGGAAAACCTGCTGATGGGCGCCTATCTGCGCAGGGACGGCCGGACCGCGGTCGCGCGGGATCTCGACCAGGTCTACGCCACCTTCCCCCGGCTGCTCGAACGGCGCCGCCAGGCCGCCGCGACGCTCTCGGGCGGCGAGCAGCAGATGTGCGCCATCGGCCGCGGCTTGATGAGCGCGCCTCTCCTGCTGATGATCGACGAATTATCGCTCGGGCTTTCGCCGCTGCTGGTCGAACAGCTCGTGGCCGCGCTCCGCGCCCTCAACGCCAAGGGCATGTCGATCCTGCTGGTCGAGCAGGACGTCACCACCGCGCTCGATCTTTGTCACCACGCCTTCGTCATGGACATGGGGCGTATCGTTCGAGAGGGATCGGGCACCGAGTTGCTCGCCGATCCCATCGTGCGCGACGCCTATCTCGGCGTGCTCCAGGAATGAGCAAACCGATGAGCAAGCGAATGAGCGCGCCGCCAACCCGTCGATCCCTTCAGGCCAAAGAGGCATCATGATCAGCACCGTCGAAGCACCCAACAGCGGCTACCGTTTCATGCCGGGCGTCAGCCAGTATTCCTGTGGCATCGCCGCCCTGCCGGGCTTCTCGATCGAGCGCGTGCGTTTCGCCGAGCCGGTTCCGCTCAAGGCGGGCTTTGCGCGGATCGCCGACATGCTGAAACAGGCCGGCCGCCCGCTGACCGCGTTCGGCGCCTGCGAGTTGCGCTCGCCCGCGCCATTCACCGAAGAAGGCTTCAAGGCCTTCAACGAGATCTACATCAAGACTCTGGTCCAATGGGGCATCGTGACCGACGGCGTCAATCCGGTCGCGCGCAGCAATGTCTGTCCCGAGATCGCGCCGCCCGCGGAGCCGGGTTTTCACGCATTCTCCTTTACCGTGCCGGCGAAGGATGCTGCACCATCCTTCGTCGTTGCCGGCAGCGGAGAATCCCTCGAAGGCAAGGCAAATTACCGCGACCACACGGTGCGGCTGGGCGACACCAGCCCTGAGGGCATGCTGGAAAAGGCCAAGTACGTGCTCGACGAGATGGAGCGCCGGATGAGCGCCTTTGGCGGCACCTGGCGCGACACCACCGGTGTCCAGGTCTATACCGTGCACGACATTCACCCGTTCCTTGCCAGCGAACTTGCGCGGCGCGGCGCAGCCCGCCACGGCGTGACCTGGCATTTCAACCGGCCTCCGGTGGTCGGTCTCGACTATGAGATGGACTGCCGCTGCGTCCACAGCGAGCGCGTGATCTAGCGGTTACAGCGCAAAAATCCGGGCCCGGCCGCATGCCGCGGCGGGCTGATTGAACCTCCTGACGCGGTTGCGGGACCAAGGACTGGCGGCAGAGTTGCCCGCCAGCGCCCTGCCGCGATACGCGAGGACACGATGCCCCTGCTCCTGCGGGACCGGATGACACGACGGATTGCCGCGATCGCCATGACGTCGGCGATCATGGCTGCGGCGATCGCCATGCCCCGCGCCGCGCTTGCTGCGGACAGCCAGTTCGAGAAGATGCGCGCCAAGATCGCGGCCTTCGTCGGCGACAAGATGGAGAAGCTGGGCGGCTCACGCATCGTCTACAAGGTCGACAGCGACGGCCTGCGCGAGAGCGTCATCACGGATTTGCGCGACGACGTCTACAGGACCCTGCGCGAGGGCAAGATCGCCTTCTCCGGGCTCGCGATCCGCGACGGCGGCGTCGAATTGAAGATCGCGGATGCCAAGGGCCGCGAACAGCTCGCACGCAAGCTCGCCTCGGCCGCTGAAGGATTGCCGTCGCACGCGCTCACCGTGACCGACGGCGGCGACGGGCTGGTCAGGGTCACGCCGACCGATGCCGCATCCACCGCACGGCTGCACGATCTCGTCGAGGATTCCATCGCGATGATCGAGCAGCGCCTCAAGGATTCCGGCGTCAAGCTCGCCAGCGTCCAGCCTGACGGGACGGACCGCATCCGCATCTTCGTGCCGGGCGAAATGGAGCCCGAGCGCGTCACCGCGATCTTCGCCAGAAAGGTCAAGGTCAGCTTCCGCCTGGTCGACCTCTCGATGCCGGTCGAGCAGGCGCAATCCGGCACGCCGCCTCCGGGCAGCGAAGTCCTGTTCGGCTTCAAGGACAAGCGCCCTTATCTGGTCGCCAGGGACAGCGCACTCGATGGCGACGACGTCAGCTATGCGGGGCCGGGCTTTGCGAGTGCAACGAATGAGCCGATCGCCTCGTTCCGCTTCAATGGCCGCGGCACGCGGCGCTTCGCCCACGTCACCGAGGAAAACATCGGAAAGCCTTTCGCCATCGTGCTCGACGACAAGGTGATCTCGGCTCCGGTGATCCGCGAGCCCATCACCGGGGGTTCCGGCCAGATCTCCGGCAATTTCACCCTCGAGGAGGCCAACAGCGTCGCCATGTTGCTGCGCGCCGGTGCGCTGCCGGGGCACCTCGGCCTTGTCGAGCAGCAGATCGTGCAGCCCGCCGCCAAGTAGGGCGAAGCTCCCCCACGCCGCCGCCCCGTCGGGTGCCCAGGTCCATCCGCGCCGCCGACGCCCGTGCCGCCGTCCCCCGAATCACGGGCGCACCAGGGCCATACGCACAACCAACGGGCAATTGCCGAAATCACAAGTCAGGCTAAAATTTGCCTCTTGCGGCATGACGGCCGAAGGCTCCATTCAAGCGGTCGTCATTCGATTTCGGCTATACGATACCGACCAGGACTGAAGGCCTTACGCGGGGTTAGTACCATGCCGTCCGGCAGCGCAGACATTTCGTCGATCCTCGACCGCATTCTCGACGCGGCGACGGATAACCTCAGGATCGCGAAGATCCTGGTCCAGATGGGCCTCGATCCCAATAACGTCACCTACGACGCGATCTTCAATCGGATGCTGGAGATCTTCGTCCACAACATCACGCTGGCCAATCTATTCGCTACGGTCGGCGCCGGCTTCTTCGTCGCAACCCTGCTGATGAGGACGATGGTGCCGCTGCGCGTCGCCAACATGATCGGCTGCGCCTTCTTCGCCATTTTCGGTGCCCTCTCCGCCAATGTCTCGACGTTCGTGCTGTATCTGCTGCTGCTTCCGATCAACGCCGTGCGCCTGCGGCAGATGCTCAAGCTGGTCAAGAAAGCGCGACATGCCGCCGAAGGCGACATGTCGATCGAATGGCTCAAGCCGTTCATGACCGAGCGCAAATATCGCCGCGGCGACACCCTTTTCAGGCTGGGCGATTCGGCCAAGGAGATGCTCCTCACGGTCACCGGCAAGTTCCTGGTCAAGGAGATCAACGTCGAGATCGGGCCCGGCGCACTGATGGGAGAGCTCGGCTTCCTGACGCCCGACAACCGGCGCACCGGCACGATCGAATGCATCGAGGACGGCCAGGTGCTGACGATCACCTATGACCGCCTGCTCGAAATCTACTTCCAGGATCCGCAGTTCGGCTATTATTTCCTGGTGCTGACCAGCCAGCGACTGCTGCAGAACATCGATCGCTTGCAGAAGCAGCTCGCGACGGAGCGGACCGCCACCACGAACAGGACCGCGTAGGCCGGGCGGCCGCTCAGCTCAGCAGCAGCGCCATGCCGGGATCGCCCTTTTCCATCGCACGCCGGTAGGCCGCCCGCGCGCCGATCCGGCCGAGATATTTCACCACGTTCGGGCAGCGCGACAGGTCGTAGGGCTGGAAGTAGCGCATCGTGGTGAGCGAGAAGGCCATCATGATGTCGGCGGTGGTGAAGGTGTCGCCGGCGAGATATTCGGCCTCACGAACGCGCGCGTCGACCAGATCGAAGGCCCGGTCCACGCGCCCCCTGGTCGCGACCAGCATCGGATTGTCGTGCGCAAGCTTCAGCCGGTTCAGGATCATCAACCGGCCCATGCCGGCCTGCAGCGTGCCGTTGGCGAAGTGAAACCAGTACAGGAACTGCGCGAAATCAGGATGGTTCGGGCCGAGCACGAGCCGGCCGTTGCCGTATTTGGCCATGATGTAATCGACGATGGCGCCGGATTCGGCGAGCAGAAGATCGCCATCCGTGATCACGGGCGCCGCCCCGATCGGATGCAACGCCTTGTACTCGGCCGGCGCCAGCATGGTGACGGGATCGCGCGTGTAGCGCTTCAGCTCATAGGGGATTCCGAGCTCCTCACAGAGCCAGACGATGCGCTCGGATTGCGACTTGCCGAGATGGTGAACGGTGAGCATGGGCGTCTCCTGCGATCCGTCAGCTGGATCAGTCGTGATGCCGCATCATACTCCGTCATGAAGACCGTCTCTACATCGCCTCGTCCGTCACCATCCGCGCCACGACGCGATCGCGGCGGATGAAGTGGTGCCAGAGGGCGGCGATCACGTGAACCGCGATCAGGGCGAGCAGCACATACGCAGAAAAGATGTGGCGGTCCTCATAGGCGTCCGCCGCGGCACGGTCGGGAGAGGTGAATTGCGGCACGTGAAACAGCCCGAAAAAATCCGAATAGTTGGGCGAGCGGGCGCCGGAATGCGCCCAGCCCAGCATCGCAACCAGGATGACCACGAGATAGAGCGCACCATGGCTGACATGGGCTGCGATCTTCTGCCAGCGCGAGGTCTCGGCCGGCAGGGCGGGCGTCGGATTGACGGCGCGCCAGACCAGGCGCAGCACGGTCAGCAGCAGGATCGCGTAGCCGATGTCGGCATGGATCGAGCGGTAGAAGAACTTGTCGGCCCGCGCCGGGATGTGGTTCATCCACCAGCCGAAGCCGATCATGCCGATGATGGCCAACGCCAAAATCCAGTGCAGCCATCGGGCGAGGCTGCCCCAGCCGTTGCTGGTGTTTCTGATCATGTCGGCTCTCCGGAGTTTTGCGGGCCTGTCCCTGTCCGCACCGCAGCATGGCTGCTGATAGCGGGAACATGCGGCAATCGCGAAATTGAATCGTTCCAAATCGGTCCCGCCGCAAATCCGCCCCAAAAACCGAATGGTAACCATGACGCCCTTAAGGTAGCGACGTGACCAATTCCCCGACGATCCTGGTGTTCGATTCCGGCCTTGGCGGACTCACGGTGCTGCGTGAGGTCGTGGCTGCGCGCCCGGACGCGCATTACGTCTACGTCGCCGACGACGCCTTCTTCCCCTACGGCCACCACAGCGAGGACGAGATCATCGCCCGCGTCGTGCCGCTGATGGGAGAACTGATCGGCACGCATGATCCTGACCTCGCTGTCATCGCCTGCAACACGGCGTCCACCCTGGTCCTATCGCACCTGCGCGCCGCTTATTCCCTGCCCTTCGTCGGTACGGTGCCGGCGATCAAGCCGGCCTGCGCGCAATCGAAGACCCGCCGCGTCTCCGTGCTCGGCACCAAGGGCACGGTGAAGCGCGAATATACCAAGGCGCTGATCCGCGATTTCGCGCAGGGCTGCGAGGTGACGCTGGTGGGCTCGCCCGAACTCGCCTCGCTCGCCGAACGCGAACTCGGCGGCCATCCGATCAGCGACGGCGACATCCTCGCCGAGCTCGCCCCGTGCTTCGTCGGCGATCCCGCGGATTCCAGTGCACACACCGACACGGTGGTTCTCGCCTGCACGCATTATCCGCTGCTGCTCGACCGGCTGAAGCGGCTCGCGCCCTGGCCGGTCGCGTGGATCGACCCGGCGCCGGCCATCGCCCGCCGCGTCTCGGACCTGCTCGGCCCGCACGCCGGCGGCAAGGCCCAGTCGGGCGCCGAGATGATCTTCACCTCGAACCGCGCGCATGGCCTCAGCGCCACGCTGACGCAGTTCTTCGGCGGCCGCGCGCTGGCCTGACTTTTCGCGGCCACGGCGCGCTGCTAGGCTTCGCCGTCGTCATCTTTCCGCAGGTCATCCCAAGGTTCGTTCCATGTCGGTCCCGACTCCGCCGCTCAATCGCCTCCGCCAATTGTGGAGCGAGGGCCGCCCCGCCTTCGGCGCGATCGCGACCATCCCGAGCGTCCAGTTGGTCCAGATCATGGCGCGTTCGCTCGACTGGATCATCGTCGACCTCGAGCACGGGCCGATCGGGCTGACCGAAGCGCATGCGATGATCGCCGCCACCACGGGCACGCCATGCACGCCCCTGGTGCGGATTGCAGCGAACGAGCCGTGGCTTGCGAAAGCGCCGATGGACATCGGCGCCTTCGGCGTCAACTTCCCGATGATCACCAATCGCGCCGACGCCGAGAAGGCGGTGCGCAGCGTGCGCTATCCGCCGCGCGGCGACCGGCTCTGGGGTCCCTTCCACGCACCGTTCCGGTGGGGCCAGTCGATGCCGGACTACATGGCCAGCGCCGACGACGAGATGATCTGCATGATCACGATCGAGCATGTCGAGGCCGTCAATCGCATCGACGAGATCATGGCCACGCCCGGCATCGACGTTGCGGTGATCGGCCCCGGCGATCTCGCCACCTCCATCAACAAGCGCGGACAGATGGACGATCCGGAATTGCTGGAGCTGGTCGCGCGCGCCGAAGCCGGCATCCTCAGAAGCGGTGTGCCGATCGGCGGCGTCGCCCGCACCGCCGACCAAGCCAACGCCCTGGTCGATCGCGGCTATCGTGCCATCGCGCTCGGCTTCGACTGGTCGCTGTTCCAGCGCGGCATCATGGCGGCGTTCGAGGGGATCAGGCGCTGAGCGGCGGCTCTTGCCCGGAACGGCGGCGCTGCTAGGGTCGGCCGTTCAGGGAGGAAACAATGCTCAAAAAGACTTTGCTCGCTCTTGCCTTCACCGGCCTTGCCGTTGCCGCCTTCGCCCAGCAGCCCGGCATCAAGCGTACCCCGCTGCAGAAGGTCGAATTTCCGGACGGCTACAACACCATTACCGCCATCGCGGAAGTCCCGGCGGGCGGCGCGGCCGGACGCCATACCCATCCGGGCATCGAGACCGGCTACGTGCTCGAAGGCGAGCTCAATCTCCTGATCGACGGCCAGCCCGAAAAAACCCTGAAACCCGGCGATTCCTACCAGATCCCGGCAGGCGTCGTGCATGACGCCAAGGCCCACGGTGATAAGGCTATGAAAGTGCTAGGGGTTTACGTCGTCGACAAGACCAAGCCGCTGGCCTCGCCGGCGCCGTGACGGTACGGAGAACCGACTGGGCGCAACCGGGTTAGTTCGTGCTAGAGCAGGCGGCGAGCGGGAAGCCCCTCGCTGCCTATATTTTGATCCGCGGGAACCAGAAGAACGATGCGCGGGAAACCCAAGAACATTTCGCTGCCGCGCCGCCTGATTGTCGACCTCATGCGCGCCTCGATGGGCGTGCCATTCGTCTCGCTGTCCCGATCGCTCAATATCCGCCCCCTGCTGGAGGCCCGCGCCGCCGCGATGGCCCCGGCCGGCTGGGCCGCGATGTTCGTCAAGGCCTTTGCCTTGGTCGCCAGGGACGAGCCGATCCTGCGCACGGTCTACGCCAAATGGCCCTGGCCGATGCTCTACGAGCTGCCGAAGAGCGTGGCCCTGGTCGCCGTCGCCCGGGTCGAGGACGGCGAGGAATGCGTGCTGCCGCAGCGAATCGCCGCCCCTGAGGTCATGACGCTGGCCGCAATCGATGCCGAGATCCGGCGCGCCAAGACGGCGCCGCTCGACGACGTGCCCATGTTCCGCAAGATCATGCGGGCGACCCGCCTGCCGCTGCCGCTGCGGCGCCTGTCCTGGACCGTGGGGCTGAATTTCGGCCGGCAGCGCGGCAACTGGTTCGGCAGCTTCGCGGTCAGCTCGGTGGCCGCCTATGGCGGCGGCGAGCTCCACCCGATCACACCCGGCCCGTTCATCGTCAGCTATGGGGTGGTCGAGGGCGACCAGACCATCCATGTCGTGATCCGCTGGGACCACCGGGTCACCGACGCCGCCCCGATCGCCCGGGTCCTGACCCGGCTGGAACAGGTCCTGAACACTGAAATCGCTGCCGAATTGCGGGCGGCCGGGTCGAAGCCGATTCGGGCGGTTGGGACCTGACCGCAGAGCGGTCATCCTGGGGCGGTGCGATAGCACCGAACCCGGGATCTCGAGATTCCTGGGGCGGTGCGATAGCACCGAACCCGGGATCTCGAGATTCCGGGTTCGGCGCTTCGCACCGCCCCGGAATGACACCGCAATGAATTGACAGCGAACCCCAAACTCACCTAAAAGCCGCCTGCTCGCGGGCCGATTTCGGCCCGCGAAGCGTTTCGCGACCCGTGGTCCTGCCTCCTATGCTTTGGGGATCGGACCTGTCAGTGCCGGGCTAGCCCGTCACACAGGAGGGCGCGTTTCCTCAAACCATGTACCTGAAGAGGACGCGATGACTAAGCGCAGTGAGGCGAAGTACAAACTCGATCGCCGTATGGGCCAGAACATCTGGGGCCGCCCGAAGAGCCCCGTGAACCGCCGCGAATACGGCCCCGGCCAGCACGGCCAGCGCCGCAAGGGCAAGCTCTCCGACTTCGGCGTGCAGCTGCGCGCCAAGCAGAAGCTGAAGGGCTACTACGCCAACATTTCCGAGCGTCAGTTCCACGGCATCTATGTCGAGGCGAGCCGCCTCAAGGGTGACACCGGCGAGAACCTGATCGGCCTGCTCGAGCGTCGTCTCGACGCGGTCGTCTACCGCGCCAAGTTCGTCTCGACGATCTTCGCCGCCCGCCAGTTCATCAACCACGGCCACATCAAGGTGAACGGCCGCAAGGTCAACATCTCGAGCTACCAGCTCAAGGTCGGCGACGTGATCGAGGTCAAGGAAGCCTCCAAGCAGCTCGCCCACGTCCTCGAAGCCAGCCAGCTCCCCGAGCGTGACACCCCCGACTATCTCGAAGTCGACCACGGCAAGATGACCGCGAAATACATCCGCATCCCCGCGCTCTCCGACGTGCCGTTCCCGGTACAGATGGAGCCCCATCTGGTCGTCGAATTCTATTCGCGCTGATCGTTTCGGCAGATCGACATTCAAAGGCCCCGGTTCTCCGGGGCCTTTTTCGTTTCGGGCCGCCACTCCATATCACGATCCTCCTGTGCTACAGTCGCGAGCGATGGAGCTCGATCATCACGCGTCTTCCGGACGAGGGCTTTGACAACGTTGATGATCGGCCTCCCCTACAGCTAACAGCAATGGAAGAGGCCGAACTGGAAAAGGCAGAAGCTGAAATCGCTCGCGGCGAATTGGCCAATGCCGATGAAGTTCGCGCCATGTGGAAGAAACACGGTTTGTGATGCTCTACACCCCTCCCCCGATCGATCCCAAGGCGCCGCCGGTGCGCATCAATCTGCTGTCGGACACGCAGACCAAGCCGACACCCGCGATGCGCGAGGCAATGGCGCGCGCCGAAGTCGGCGACGAGCAGGTCGGCGACGATCCGACCGTGAATGCGCTGTGCGAACGCGTCGCTGCGCTGCTCGGCAAGGAAGCCGCGGTCTACATGCCGTCAGGCACGATGTGCAACGTCACGGCGACGCTGGTGCATTGCCGCCCCGGCGACGAGATCCTGGCGCATGAGAGCGCCCACATCATCGCCCGCGAAGGCGGTGCGCATGCCGCGATCGGCGGCTTTCAGGTGACGCAGTTGAAGGGCGCCGACGGCCAGTTCACGCCGGAGACGTTCCGCAAGGCGCTGCATCCGCGCACGCGCTATCAGCCGCCGCAGACCGTCGTCAGCGTCGAGCAGACCGCCAATATCGGCGGCGGCACGATCTGGAAAAAGGCCGCGCTCGACGAGATCGTCGCGATCGCCAAGGCCAACGGCCTCGTCACCCACATGGACGGCGCGCGCCTGCTCAACGCCACGGTGGCCAGCGGCATCTCCCCGCGCGACATGACGGCGGGGTGGGATTCGGCCTGGATCGATTTCTCCAAGGGCCTCGGCGCCCCGATCGGCGGCGTGCTCGCGGGCTCGCGCGCCTTCATCGACGCGGTCTGGCAGTGGAAGCAGCGCCTTGGCGGCTCGATGCGGCAAGCCGGAATCTGCGCCGCCGCCTGCATCTACGCGCTCGACCATCACGTCGACCGCCTCGCCGACGACCATGCCAATGCGCGCGCACTCGCCCGCGGCCTGTCGCAGATCGCAGGCATCGAGGTGCAGGAGCCCGAGACCAATCTCGTGTTCTTCAAGCCCGATGGTGCCGGCGTCGCCGGCGACAAGATGGTCGCGGCATTGCGCCAACGCGGCGTGACGCTCGCGATGATGGACGGCCGCATCCGCGCCTGTACCCATCTCGACGTCAATGCGGCCCAGGTCGAGGAAACGATCGGATACGTGCGCGAGATCGTTCGCGGAGCATGATCCCGTAGCCCGGATGGAGCGCAGCGAAATCCGGGCTACGAAACGTCAGCGCCCCATCGCCTGATAGATCAGCGTCTTCAACGCCAGTTGAATCCGGCCGCGCTGCGACGGGGTCTGCACCATGAAGATCCCGAACACATCGTCTTCGGGATCGATGAAGAAGAAGGTGCCGCCGACGCCGTCCCAGCGATATTCACCGAGCGGCCACGACGTGCCTGATGGCACCGAGGTGCGGACGGCAAAGCCGAGGCCGAAACCGGAACTCCCGCCCGGATAATAATTCTGGTCGCGCGCGATTTTGGTCTCGGGGCCGATGTGGTCCGACGCCATCAGCGCGATGGTCTCGGGCTTGAGATAGCGCCGCCCCTCATAGCTGCCGCCGTTCAGCAGCATCTGCGCGAAGCGGGCGTAGTCGCCGATCGTGCCGACCATGCCGGCGCCACCCGATTCCCATGCCACCGGCCGCCTGATATCGCGAAGCTGCGTGGTCGGATTGATGTTGCGGTCGGCCGGCATCGGCTCGGCGATACGCGGGAATTTGGCGGGATCGGCAACGAAGAACGCCGTCTCGGTCATGTGAAGCGGATCGAGCAGCCGCTCCTTCTCGAACTGCAGCAGCGTCTTTCCCGAGATCACCTCGACGACGCGGCCGAGCACGTCGGTGGAATGGCCGTAGTCCCACACCGTGCCGGGCTGCTCGACCAGCGGCAGCGCGGCGACCTTCGCCACGAAATCGGCATTGCTGAGATCGCTGTCGAAGAGCTTGGCCGCATCATAGAGTTCGCGCACCGCGCCGCCGCCTTGATAGCCGTAAGGCAGTCCCGCGGTGTGGCGCAGCAGATCCCTGATCGTGACCGGACGCTCCAGCGGCTCCAGCACCAGCGCCTTGCCGTCCGCGGCCTTCTTCTCGACCCCGACCTTCATCCCGGCAAAGGCCGGAATGTATTTCGCGACGGGATCGTCGAGCGAAAGCCTGCCCTCCTCGACCAGCATCATCGCCATGACCGACGTGATCGGCTTCGACATCGAATAAAGGCGGAAGATCGTGTCCGCGCTCATCGAAATCTCAGTGGCGACGTCGCGGACACCGAACTGCTGATAGTAGACCGGCTTGCCGTGCTGCTGCAGCAGCAGAATCGCGCCCGGAAACGTGCCGGCGGCGACCTCGTTCCGGATGTAGTCCGAGACTCTTGCCAGGCCTTCGGGCGAGAAGTCGTGCGCGGCCCGTCCGTCCGGACCCGCCTTCGCGCCGACGGCCCCGAACAGAAGGACGAGCGCCGCGATCAGAGCGCGGCGCCCGAACGCGTCACTTCTCCATGGCTTCATAGACCAACTGCTTCAATGTCCGCTGCACGCGCTGGCGCTCGGTCGGGGTCTGCTCCAGCAGCACGAAGAACATGTCCTGCTTGGGGTCGATCACGAAATAGCAGCCGGAGGCGCCGTCCCACTTCAACTCACCGAGATCGCCGGGCGGCGGCGGCTTGGCGTTGCCGGGATCGGTGCGGACCGCAAGCCCGAGGCCGAAGCCAAAACCGTCGCCGGGGAAGTAGAAGTAATCACGATCGACGCCGGAGCCCGGGCCGACCTGGTCGGTCACCATCAGCTTGAAGGTCTCGGGCTTGAGGATGGTCTTGCCGTCGAGGCTGCCGCCGTTGAGCAGCATCTGTGCAAAGCGCTCGTAGTCCGCCATGGTCGTGACCATGCCGCCGCTGGCGAACTGGATCTTCTTGACGACCGTCGGATCGTTGATCCGGCCGACCCGGAAATCGCTGTCGTTCGGCACCGGCTGCGCCAGAAGCTTCTGCTTCTCGGGATCGGTGACGAAGAAGCCGGTATCGACCATGCCGAGCGGATCGAGCAGCTTCTCCCGCTCGATGTCGAGCAGCGGTTTGCCGGTCGCGATCTCCATCACGCGCGCCAGGATGTCGGTGGAGTGGCCGTACTGCCAGAGCGCGCCCGGCTGATTGTGCAGCGGCAGTTTGGCGATGCGCTCGGCGAACTCGGCGAGGTCGAAATCGCCGGCATAGATATTGGCGTCGCGATAGGCCTTGCGCACCAGGCTGTCGCCGTAGAAGCCATAGGTGACGCCGGAGGTATGGCGCATCAGATCGAGCACGGTCATCGGCCGCGTGGGCGGCACGAGCTCGAGCGACTTGGTGCCGTCGTCGGCCTTCTTCTCGACGCCGACCTTCACATTGGCGAAGGACGGGATGTATTTCGAGACGGGATCATCGAGCTTGATCTTGCCGTCCTCGATCAACTGCACGGCGACGACGGACGCGATCGCCTTGCTCATCGAGAACAGGCGGAAGATCGTCTTGTCCGTGATCGGCGCCTTGCTCGCCACGTCCTGCACGCCGAAGGCTTCGTGGTAGACCGGCTTGCCGTGCTGCTTGATCAACACGGTTGCGCCGGCGATCTTGCCGGTCGCGACCTCATTCTTGAAGAACTCGCTGATCCTCGAGAGCTTCTCCTGATTGAAATGTGCGCCGGCCGGGATCTCGTAGGTGCCCTCAGCACGCGCGAGCGTGATCGTGCCTAACGCTACCAGCGTGCCGCAGACGAACGCGCGCAGTCCAGACTGTGAAATCATAGCCCCTCCCCGGAACGTGGCGGGCGGAGTGTACTGACGGCGTCATCAGGCACAAGGGCCGCTGTGTCGCGCAAGCGCCTCGGCATGGAGCCTGGCGCTCGGCTCTGCAAAGCAGCAGAACACGACGCGAGCAACGGATGGCGCGGCCGGGAGCTCTTCGATCGTCGTACGGACGGCGATATCGGCTGCCCGGTCGGCGGGGAAACGGAAAACGCCGGTCGAGATCGCGGGGAATGCCAGCGAGGTCAGTTCGTGCTCCCGGCACAGCTCCATCGAGCGGCGATAGCAGGAGACCAGCAGATCGTCTTCGCCCAGCGTGCCGCCATTCCAGACCGGTCCGACGGTGTGGATCACATGCGCGGCCTTGAGCAGATAGCCTTTGGTGATCTTGGCGTCGCCCGTTTTGCAGCCGTGGAGCGTCCGGCATTCGGCGACCAGGTCGGGCCCGGCCGCCCGATGGATCGCGCCGTCCACGCCGCCCCCGCCAAGGAGCGACGTGTTGGCTGCGTTGACGATGGCGTCAACGCTCAGTGTGGTGATGTCAGCAACGATGACCTCGAGCTGCGCGCCGCCGATCCGGCGCGTCAGCGCAGGCACGCCTCAGGCCGCGGCAGCGACGCCCTTCTCGGACAAGAGCTGCTGCAATTCGCCGGCCTGGAACATCTCGCGGACGATGTCGCAGCCGCCGACGAACTCGCCCTTCACGTAAAGCTGCGGGATGGTCGGCCAGTTCGAGAATTCCTTGATGCCGTTGCGCAGCTCGGCCGATTCGAGAACGTTGAGGCCCTTATAGCCGACGCCGATGTGGTCGAGGATCTGCACGACCTGGCCGGAGAAACCGCACTGCGGAAATTGCGGCGTCCCCTTCATGAACAGAACCACGTCGTTCGACTTCACTTCGTTGGCGATGAATTCCTCGATGCTCATATCCATGTCCTTCTGGGGCGGAGCCCTCAACAACCACTCCGGGCCGGCTCAGCCGATTTAACCCGATACCTGCCTATATATGTAGCCCAAACCGTTGTGCATCCAAAGTAAAATGCCGGCGAACAGCCCTTCGGCAGCCGGTCCTGACCACGCTGGGCTCATTACATGATGGCACGAATATCATTACCAGGGAGGACTTTCATACCGTAACGGAGCCCCTATCTAGGACAAACCCCGGTTTTGGAACCGGGCAACGCAAACAACGTTCTCTTGTCCTGTCTGGAGAAAAACGTGACGAAACAAGCCTCCGCTACGGCCGTATCCCCGATTTCGTCACCGTCCTCCGCCCCGGGCAACCTCGCCCAGCGGCTGGAAGACGCCTTTGTCACCGTCCGTAACGAGACCGAGCGCCGGGCCGCCCCCCTGTCGCCCGAGGACCAGCAGATCCAGTCCATGCCGGACGCGAGTCCGGCAAAATGGCACCGCGCCCACACCACCTGGTTCTGGGAGCAATTCCTGCTCGGCGAGCACGCGCCCGGCTACCGCCCCTTCCACCCCGATTTCGCATTCCTGTTCAATTCCTATTACGTCAGCGCCGGCCCGCGCCACGCACGGGGGCATCGCGGCGACATCACCCGGCCAAGTGCTGGCGAGGTCGGCACCTACCGCAAATATGTCGATGCGGCCGTGGTCCAATTCTTCCGCGAGGCCGGCGAGGACAAGCTCCGGGCCTTGGCGCCGCTGGTCGAGGTCGGGCTCAACCACGAGCAGCAGCATCAGGAATTGATGTTCACCGACATCCTGCATGCCTTCGCACAAAATCCCGTCTCGCCGGCTTACGATCCGGACTGGCGCTTTCCGGCCGCGACACGCGCGGGCGAAGATTGGCTGTCTTTGAATGAGGGTATCCACACCGTCGGGCATGTCGACGACAGCTTCCATTTCGACAACGAGAAGCCGGCGCATCGCGCCCTCGTCGGCCCGGTCAAGGTCGCCCGCAATCTCGTCACCAACGCCGAATGGCTCGCCTTCATGCGCGACGGCGGCTACGCGAAAGCAACGCTGTGGCTGATGGACGGCTTTGCTGCCGCCAGCAAGGACGACTGGCAGGCCCCGGGCCATTGGCGCGAGGTCGACGGCCAATGGCAGGTGATGACACTGGCCGGGCTCAAGCCGATCGATCCCGACGCCCCGGTCTGCCACATCAGCTATTACGAGGCCGATGCGTTCGCGCGCTGGGCTGGAAAGCATCTGCCGACCGAGATGGAATGGGAGGTCGCCGCACGCGCGGGCGCGCTCAACGATGCCTTCGGGATCGTCTGGCAGTGGACCCGGTCCTCCTATTCACCCTACCCCGGCTATCGCGCGGTCGAAGGCGCGCTCGGCGAATACAACGGCAAGTTCATGGTCAACCAGCTGGTGCTGCGCGGCTCCTCGCTTGCAACCCCGGAAGGCCACAGCCGTATAACTTATCGTAACTTCTTCTATCCGCACCACCGCTGGCAGCTCACGGGACTGCGGCTCGCCGATTACGAGTAAATTCACATCCGACGACAAATGCGCGCCGGACAGCGCGTTCAGGAGAGTATCATGAATGTGCACGCCAGCGCTTTGGCCGAAGCCCATCTCCCCGACGAACAGACCACCGCCTTCGCCCGCGAGGCCATCGAGGACCTGTCGCAGCAGCCGAAAAAGCTGTCGCCGAAATATTTCTACGACGCGACCGGCTCCGAGCTTTTCGAGGCGATCACGCGCCTGCCCGAATATTATCCGACGCGCACCGAGCTATCGATCCTGAAAGAGCGCGGCAGCGAGATCGCCAGGATCATTCCGGAGCATGCGGCGCTGGTCGAGTTCGGCGCGGGCGCGACCACGAAGGTCCGGCTGCTGCTGAACCACTGCAAGTTCGCGGCTTATGTGCCCGTCGACATCTCCGGCGACTTCCTGAAGGCGCAGGCGAACGGCCTGAAGCGGGATTTCCCCACGCTCGGCATTTATCCGGTGGCGGCCGACTTCACCACGCCGTTCGAGCTGCCCAAGGCCGTCGACTCAATGCCCAAGGTCGGCTTCTTCCCCGGCTCGACCATCGGCAATTTCGAGCCGCATGAGGCACAGGCCTTCCTGAAGAGCGCCCGCCAGATCCTGGGCAAGGGCGCACAGATGATCATCGGCGCCGACCTGGAGAAGGACGAGCGCGTGCTCCACGACGCCTACAACGATGCGGCCGGCGTCACCGCGCGTTTCAACCTCAATGTGCTGGTGCGGATCAACCGCGAGCTCGGCGGCAATTTCGACCTGTCCGCCTTTACCCATGACGCGATCTACAATCGCGAGCGGCACCGGATCGAGATGCACCTGATCAGCAAGAAGAACCAGACCGTGCGCCTGCTCGGCACCAGCTTCTCGTTCCGCCCCGGCGAGAGCATCCACACCGAGAACAGCTACAAGTACAGCATCGCGCGATTTGCCGCGCTGGCGCAGGGCGCCGGCTGGCGGGTGCGCGAGAGCTGGACGGATGCAGCCAAGATGTTCTCGGTGCACGCGCTGGAGGTGGCGGAGTAGACGGGCCGGGAGCTTAGTACTCCTCGGCCTCCTGCGGTTTTGATCCCAGCGACACCGACTCCCATACCGCGACCACGATCATGATCACCGCGGTCGCTACCGACAGCCAGAGCGGCGAGAGCTCTGGTGCGAACCACCACAGCACCAGCAGCATGACGATGCCGATGCCGTGCGAGAGCTGCAGGAAACCACGGATCGCGTGTTTGAACAGGATGGTGCCGACCAGGAACACCAAGGGACCACCGATCGTGCTGACGATGGTGCGCATGTCGGAATGTCCGGTCGGGTGCTTCAGCACCAGTTCGTCCGAGACCGCGGTCAGGATGATGCCGGCGACGATCGGCAGGTGCAGATAGGTGTAGGCGAGCCGCGCCAAGCGGCCGGATTCGGCGGATTTCGACAGCAATTCGGAGCCGGCTTCCGCGCCCTTGTGAAAATAGATCCACCACATCGCGACGGCGCTGACCAGCGCGGACACGAAGGCCAGGATGTTGTCCGCGGTCCACTCCAGCTCGGCGAAGGTCGCGCCGTTGACGACGACGGCTTCGCCGAGCGCAATGATGATGAAGCCGGCGCAGCGCTCGGCCATATGGCCGCCTTCGACCGCCCAGGCCTCGACCGACGAGAAGCCGAGCTTCGGGACCCAGAACCGCACCGCGGGCGAAATGTATTCGATCGCGAGCGCCACGATCCAGAACCACAGCCGCGCCTCGTCATGCGCGAGGCCGCCGAGGATCCAGAAGATCGCGGAGCAGCAGAGCCAGACCAGGATGCGGATAGCGTTGTGCCGCACCGCCGTTCGATGGTGCGGAGTCGCGAACAGCCAGAACGCGGTCCGTCCGACCTGCATGGTCGCATAGGCGATCGCGAACCACAGGCCGCGCCCCTCGAACGCGGTCGGGATCGTCGTCGACAGCACGAGGCCGCCCAGCATCATCAGGAAGATCAGGATGCGGACCGGCGTCAGCTCGGGATTGAGCCAGTTGGTGACCCAGGTCGTGTAGACCCACACCCACCACACCGCGAGAAACAGCACCGTGACATGCACCGCGCCGAGCGGCGTGAAATGGTGCAGCAGCGTATGCGAAACCTGCGTGACGGCGAAGACGAAGACGAGATCGAAGAACAGCTCGGCATTGGTGACGCGGCTGTGCTGGTTCGGCACGATGACGCGAAACATCGCGCCGCGCGGGTTGTCCGCAGCCATCATCGCCCCCCGTCGCGATCAGGTCAGGTGCTCGTCAGATCAAGTGCCCGGCACCCCGGTCTGCAGCGCCAGCGCATGCAGCACGCCGCCCATCTGGCCTTGAAGGGACCGATAGACGATCTGGTGCTGCTGGACGCGAGACTTGCCGCGGAAGGATTCCGAGATCACGGTCGCGGCATAGTGGTCGCCATCACCGGCGAGGTCACGGATCGTCACCTCGGCATCGGGGATCGCTGCCTTGATCATCGCCTCGATATCGTGGGCGTCCATGGGCATTCGGGCTGGCTCCTGTCTCGTCGTCGAATCGCTGCCGGGGTCCCGATCTGGAAAACCAAACTTGCCGGCAGGGCCAAACTTAGCGTGAACGGCCTTCTACGTCACGCCTCCCGGCACTATATCTCCCATCCCGTCAGGATAAAGGCACGACAAAAGTGCCGCGCGCGGCAGATCGATCGAAAAGGCGTGAAATCATGAAGCTTCCAGGGCCCGACCACCCCATCACCATCATCCCGAACCCCCGCCGGGTCCGCGTCACGGCCGGCGACATCGTGATCGCCGAGACCAGCAAGGCGCTGACCTTGAAGGAGGCCAAATATCCGGCGGTACAGTATGTGCCGCGTCAGGACGCCAACATGGCGTTGCTGGAGCGTACCGAACGCGTCACCCATTGCCCCTACAAGGGCGACGCGAGCTATTACAGCGTCAAGGCCGACGGCAAGACACTGGACAACGCGATCTGGACCTACGAGACGCCCTTCCCCGCGATGACCGAGATTTCCGGCCACCTCGCCTTCTATCCGGACAAGGTGAAGATCGAGGAAGTGGGGTAGCTGTTTGGCTCGATAAACTCCGTCATGGCCGGGACAAGCCCGGGCATGACGATTGAGTCTGTGGATGCAGCCCGGCTACACCCTGAAGATCGTGAGCCCCAGTATCAGCAGCACCAGGAAGATCACGACGAACACGTAGAACAGGAAGCGGGCGATGTCGGCGGAGGCGGCCGAGATGCCGGTGAAGCCGAGCACGCCGGCCACGATCGAAACAACTAAGAAGATCAGTGCCCATTTCAGGATCGTCATCGCCAACTCCGACTCAAGGCAGCACTCAGCGGCCGCTCAACCTCTTCGGGAACGCTAACTTCGCAGCGCGGAACAGGTTCCTTCGGGTCCCTCGCCGGTACCCTGGCACAAACTGCGCTTGCTGAATCGGGTTCCGGGCGGCACAGTCGGACCGGGAAAGAAGCGCGACCGGGGCCGCCATGATCACGATGTCACATTCCGCGACGATCGGTGCGGAGGCGCAGGCCGCGCCGAAGGCCAGGGCGCGCAATCTGTCGCTCGATCGAACCCGGACCTTCCTGACGCTGGTCGTGCTGCTGCATCACGCCGTCATTCCCTACACCTATTTCGGTCACACCGATCCCGCGTCCTGGATCGGCTTCGACGTCGTCGTGCTCGCCACCGACAGCTTCTTCATGGCGATGTTCTTCTTCCTGTCGGGACTGTTCACGTGGTCCGGCATCGCGCGCAAGGCGCCCCAGGTGTTCCTGCGTGACCGCCTGCTGCGGCTCGGGCTGCCCTTCGTCATCGCGGCCTTCACCGTCATTCCGCTCGCCTATTACGCGATCGCGCTGCGGCACGACCCCGAACTGAGCTTTGCTTCGTTCTGGTGGAAGACGATCACCTCAGGCCCGTGGCCGAGCGGCCCGATCTGGTTCGTGTGGGTGCTGCTGGCGTTCGACCTGACCGCGAGCCTGCTCTACCGCGTCTCGGCGCATCTGGTCGATCCGGTCAACCGCGTCTCGCTGCGCGGCTTCGAGCAGCCGGCAATGTTCTGGCTGCTGCTCGCCGGCGTCGGCGTCATCGTCTACGTGCCGGCACTGCTCTATTTCGGCGGCAGCAAATGGTTCGAGTTCGGGCCGTTCTCGGTGCAGGCGAGCCGCATCCTGCTCTACTTCGCGTATTTCTTCATTGGCGTCAGCGTTGGTGCTGCGAATTTCGACCGCGGCATTCTCGGCGCCGACGGCCAACTGCCGAAGAGCCGCTGGACGTGGGTGATCATCACGCTGATCCCCTACTGCCTGATGTGGGTGATGATCTACATCAAGCGCGAAGTCCTCGGCAATCCCGACCCGCAGCCGCATTGGTATCAGGCGATCTACAGCACGTTCTTCGTGCTGTTCTCGGGCTCGATCCTGCTCGCGATCCTCGCCTTCTTCCTGCACCAGAAGTCGCCCGGGCCGAACCTGCTCGACCGCATGCAGGCGGATGCCTACGGCATGTTCCTGGTGCATTACCCGATCGCGCTGTGGATCCAGTACGTGCTGTTCGACTACGGCTGGCCGGCGATCGTGAAGGCCGCAATCGGCTTCGTGCTCACAGTAATCCTGAGCTGGGGACTGACGGCGGCGTTGCGGAAAATTCCGGGCGCGTCACACGTGTTATGAGGACGAGGTCTCTCCACTCGTCATTGCGAGCAAAGCGAAGCAATCCAGAGTCTCTCCGTAGAGACAGTCTTGACTGCTTCGTCGCTTCGCTCCTCGCAATGACGCCGTTCGCGGCAGCGCTTACGCCGCCTTGCCGCCCATATATTCCGGCAGCCAACGCTCGTGCGACGTGCGCAGCGCGTCGATCGTAACCGGCGCCTCGCCGGTGATCGCGATCGCATCACCACCGGTGGTGCCGATCCGCACGCAGGGCACCTCGCAGCCGCGCATCTTGGCAAGCACGAGACCTGCCTCCGCCTCCGGCACGGTGACGAGATAGCGTGCCTGGTCCTCGCCGAACCAATAGGCCTGTGAGACAAGCGAAGTCGGCGCCGCCAGCAACTTCGCCCCGATGCCGCTCGCCATCGCCATCTCGGCCAGCGCGATCAGGAGGCCGCCGTCGGAGAGGTCGTGCACGGCGGTCGCGGTGCCCGCATGGATCATGCCGCGCACGCAATCGCCGTTACGCTTCTCGGCGGAAAGATCGACCGGCGGCGGAGCGCCCTCCTCGCGACCGCAGATGTCGCGCAGATAAACCGATTGGCCCAGCCAGCCGTGCGTTTCACCGACCAGCAGGATCGCCTCGCCCTCGGCCTTGAAGGCGAGTGACGCGGATTTGGTGAAATCGTCGAGCAGGCCGACGCCACCGATCGAGGGTGTCGGCAGGATAGCGCGGCCGTTGGTCTCGTTGTAGAGCGAGACGTTGCCGGAGACGACCGGGAAGTCGAGCGTCCGGCAGGCTTCCGAGATGCCCTTCAGGCAGCCGACGAACTGGCCCATGATCTCGGGCCGCTCGGGGTTGCCGAAATTGAGATTGTCGGTGATCGCGAGCGGCTTGCCGCCGACCGCGGTGATGTTGCGCCAGGCTTCCGCCACCGCCTGCATGCCGCCCTGATAGGGATCGGCCTCGCAATAGCGCGGCGTGACGTCGACGGTCAGCGCCAGGCCCTTCGGCCCGTCCTGCACGCGCACCACGGCGGCATCGCCGCCCGGACGCTGCAAGGTGTTGCCGAGAATGACGTGGTCGTACTGCTCCCAGACCCAGCGCTTGCTGCACATGTCGGGCGTGCCGATCAGCTTCTCCAGCGCGCCACCGATGCCCATCGGCGCCGGCACCTCGCGCGCGTGCACGACCGGCAGCGCGGCGGAGGGAACATGCGGGCGGTCATAGAGCGGCGCCTCGTCGCCGAGCTCCTTGATCGGCAGATCGGCCATGACGTCATCGCCATGCTTGACCACGAAGCGCTTGCTCGGCGTGGTGTAGCCGACGACGGCAAAGTCGAGGCCCCACTTCTTGAAGATCGCCTCGGCTTCCTTTTCCTTCTCGGGCTTGAGCACCATGAGCATGCGCTCCTGGCTCTCCGAGAGCATCATCTCGTAGGCGCTCATTCCGGTCTCGCGGGTCGGTACCGCATCGAGATCGAGATCGACGCCGAGGTCGCCCTTGGCGCCCATCTCGACGGCCGAACAGGTCAGCCCCGCCGCGCCCATGTCCTGGATCGCGATGACGCAGCCCTTCTCCATGATCTCTAGGCAGGCCTCCAGCAGCAGCTTCTCGGCGAAGGGATCGCCAACCTGCACGGTGGGGCGCTTCTCCTCGGACTTGTCGTCGAATTCGGCCGACGCCATCGAGGCGCCGTGGATGCCGTCACGGCCGGTCTTGGAGCCGAGATAGACGATCGGCATGTTCACGCCGGAGGCGGCGGCATAGAAGATCTTGTCGGTGTCGGCGAGGCCGACCGCCATCGCGTTGACGAGGATGTTGCCGTCATAGCGGGTGTGAAAACGCACCTGGCCGCCGACCGTCGGCACGCCGAAGGAATTGCCGTAGCCGCCGACGCCGGCGACCACGCCGGAGACGAGATGCCGCGTCCTGGCGTGCTCGGGGGCGCCGAAGCTCAGCGCATTGAGGCAGGCGATCGGACGCGCGCCCATGGTGAACACGTCGCGCAAAATGCCGCCGACGCCGGTGGTCGCGCCCTGATAGGGCTCGATATAGCTCGGGTGGTTGTGGCTCTCCATCTTGAAGACCACCGCCTGGCCGTCGCCGATGTCGATCACGCCGGCGTTCTCGCCTGGGCCCTGGATCACCCAGGGCGCCTTGGTCGGCAGGCCCTTCAAATGGATGCGCGAGGATTTGTACGAGCAGTGCTCGTTCCACATCGCCGAGAAGATGCCGAGCTCGGTGAAGGTCGGCTCCCGCCCGATCAGCTTCAGGATGCGCTCATACTCGTCGGGCTTGAGCCCGTGGGCGGCAACCAGTTCGGGGGTGATCTTGGGTTCGTTCTTCATGGATTCGGGGCTTTCGGCGTGCTGTGGCCGTTCTTAGGAACATCGGGGGCCTACGAAAAGCCCTTTATCAAGCATTTTCCCGCTGTCCCACGTTTTGCAGGCGGGGTCGGCGGGAACAGGAATTGCAAGGCGCTGACGGATCGGATTTAAGGGCTGAAGACCCGTAATTGAAGGCCCATTTCCTTGCACGAATTGACCAAAGCGCCCCCGTCCCGCCGCCCCGACCTGCACATCGCCACCGAGGGCGAATTTAAGGGCTGGCGAACCTGGATTCGCGACAGTTTTGAGAGCCATATCGGCCCGTTCTGGCACAAGGTCGAGGATGACGGCAGCGTCCGCAGCGCCTTCCGGGTCGAGAAAAAGCACCTCAACGGCTCCGGAAACGTCCATGGCGGCTGCTTCATGGCATTTTCCGACTATTGCCTGTTCGCAATCGCCACCCACGAGCTGGATGGGCCGGCGGTAACCACCAATTTCGCCTGCGATTTCCTCGACGCGGCACGCGAGGGCGAGCTGATCGAGTGCGTCGGCGAAGTCTCCCGCGCCGGCGGCTCGATGATCTTCCTGCGCGGCAAGCTGACATCCGGCGGGCGGCCCCTGTTCACCTTCTCCGGCACGATCAAGCGGGTAAAGCGGAAGCCGGCCGTGCAGCCAAACGCATAGCTCGACACCTTCCCTTTTCGCGTCCCCTCGCCCACAGTTGGGCCAAGCGCTATCGCGCCGGGGAGCAGGACCAAGGTGCCGCAGAGCACATCAAGGGCGGGCCGCACAGCGGTCTCCGTCGCATCGCCATTGCCATCCACGACCGCCACCGGCGCGCGCAACTGGCGCGACTATGCGCTGCTGTTCGCGCTCGCCTGTTGCTGGAGCTCGACCTATCCGCTGGCCAAGCTCGCGCTTCCCACCATCCCGCCGATCACCTTCATCTCCGCGCGCTCGCTGATCGCGGCCGCCTTCCTGGTCGCGATCCTCTGGATGCGGGGTCTCAGGCTGCCGACCGACCTGAAGGCCTGGAAGCTGTTCGCGGTCCAGCAGCTGATCAACTCGACGTTTCCGTTCCTGATCATCACCTGGTCGCAGCAATATGTGCCGGCGTCGAATACGGTGGTGCTGGCTTCGACGACGCCGATCTTCGCTTTCCTGATCACCTCGCTGATCACGCGGCACGAGCCGGCCACGCTGCTGAAGCTTGCGGGCGCGATCCTCGGCCTTGCCGGCACCGTCGTGATCGTCGGCCTCGACGCGCTGCGCGGCTTCGGCAGCGAGATCATCGCCGAGATCGCGATCCTGCTCGCCACCATCTCCTTTGCCTGCGCGACGATCTTCGGCTTGCGGCTCTCCGAATACGACCCGATGGTGGTGGCATCAGGCTCGCTGCTGTTCGGCGGCCTGGTGTTGCTGCCGCCCGCGCTGATCATCGACCAACCCTGGACGCTGCACCCGACGCCGACGGCGATCGTCGCAACCATCGTCATGGGCATCGTTTCCAGCGCGCTGGGGCTAATGCTGTTTTACATGTGCCTCGGACGGCTCGGTACGCTGACGACGAACGCGCAAGGGTATCTGCGCATCCCGATCGGCGTCGGCCTGTCCGTGCTGCTGCTCGGCGAGAGCGTGCCGTCGAACCTGGCGCTAGGGCTATTGCTGGTCATGGCCGGCGTCGCCGCGATGACGGTGCCGGCGGGACGGCTGAAGTGGCGGTAGAGCATGATCCGGAAAAGTGTGCAGCGGTTTTCCGAAAAGATCATGCGCAAGCCATAGTCCGGACCGCTATTGCTTGGCGTCGTCCGCCAGCATCTTCCGGTACTTCTCGACGTCGCGCGTCACGAGCTGCTGGAGCACCTCCGGCGTATGCTCATTGTCGTCGGGCGCAACGGTCGACAGCTCGGCAAAACGCTTCTTCACCGCATCGGTTTCCACCGCCGTGCGCGCGGCGGCATTCAGCTTCGCGATGATGGCCGGCGGCGTGCCCTTGGGCGCGAACAGGCCGTTCCAGCCCTGCGCCTCGAATTCGGCAAGGCCTGCTTCCGCCGACGTCGGCAAATCGGGCACCGTGGCGAGCCGCACGGTCGAGCCGACCACGAGTCCCCTCACCAGCTTCTCGTTGATCGACTGCGAGACGGAGGCGGCGGCATCGCAGACGCCGTCAATCTGGCCGCCGATCGCGTCGGTGAGCGCGGGAGCGGCGCCGCGATAGCCGATCAGCGTCGCGTCGATCCCGGCCGCCGTGACGAAGCTCTTGCAGATCAGATAGTTCGACGAGCCGACGCCGGCGTGGCCGAGATTGACCTTGCCGGGATTGGCCTTGGCGTAGGCGATGAACTCTTTCAGATCCTTCGCCGGAAAATCCTTGCGAAGCGCAACGATGCCAAACGTCTTCGCCACCATTCCGATCGGCACGAAGGACTCGGGCGTGAACGGCAGCTTCTGATAGATCGTGTAGGTCGCCGCATTCGTGCCGGCGTTGCCGATCGCGATGGTGTAGCCGTCAGGCTCGGCGCGCGAGGCGCGCGCCAGCGCGGTCGATCCGCCGGCGCCGGCCACGTTCTCGATCACGATGGTCTGGCCGAGCGCGATGCCCATCTGCTCGGCGACCGTACGTGCGATCACGTCCGAGGTACCGCCGGCCGCGAACGGCACGATCATGGTGACCGGACGCTTGGGGAAGTCCTGCGCCAACGAAGCGGACGCAAACGCAAAGACAGCAATGGCGGCCGAAAGCCGCTTCGCCGCGAACCAGATCACGCGGCCTTTTCCAGATGCTGGACCAGGCCCGCGAACAGGCCGCGGCCGTCGGTGCAGCCCATGATGTCTTCGACGTGGTTTTCGGGATGCGGCATCATGCCGAGCACGTTGCCCTTGTCGTTGAGAAGGCCGGCGATGGAATGCGCCGCGCCGTTGATGTTGTGGCTCTCGTCGACCGCGCCGTCGGCGGAACAATAGCGATAGAGCACCCGCCCCTCGCCCTCGATCCGCTTGATGGTCTCTTCGTCCGCCTCGTAATTGCCTTCGCCGTGCGCCACCGGCACACGGATCACCTGGCCCGCATTGTAGCCGCGGGTGAACGGAGTGTCGGAGCGCTCGACGCGCAGATGCACGTCCTTGCAGATGAACTTCAGCTGCGCATTGCGCATCAGCACGCCCGGCAGCAGGCCGGATTCGCAGAGGATCTGGAAGCCGTTGCAGACGCCGAGCACGAGGCCGCCCTTGGCCGCATAGTCGCGCACCGCATTCATCACGGGCGATCGCGCCGCAATCGCGCCGCAGCGCAGATAGTCGCCGTAGGAGAAGCCGCCCGGCACCACCACGAGATCGGTGCCCGCGGGAAGCGACGGCTCGGCGTGCCAGACCATCGCGGGCTCATGGCCCGAGATGAGTCTCAGCGCGCGCGCCATGTCGCGTTCGCGATTGATCCCGGGAAATACGAGGATCGCGGCCTTCATCAGAGCAGTTCCACCCGGTAGTTCTCGATCACGGTGTTCGCCAAGAGCTTGTCGGCGGCGTCCTTCAACGCCGCTTCCGCCTTGGCCTTGTCGGCACCGGCGAGCTCGATGTCGAACACCTTGCCCTGGCGGACGCTGGCGACGCCGTCTACGCCAAGCGACTTCAGCGCACCCTCGATCGCCTTGCCCTGCGGATCGAGGATACCCGTTTTCAAGGTAACGGTGACACGTGCCTTCACGTCGAAATCCCCTTAGCTCTTCACCAGCACCGGGCCGGAGCCCGCCGGACGCTCGTTCTCCATGAGGATGCCGAGACGTTTTGCGACTTCGGTGTAGGCCTCCAGGAGGCCGCCGAGATCCCTGCGGAAGCGGTCCTTGTCGAGCTTCTCGTTCGACTTGATGTCCCACAAACGGCAGCTATCCGGCGAGATCTCGTCGGCGACGATGATGCGCATCATGTCGTTCTCGAACAGCCGGCCGCACTCCATCTTGAAGTCGACGAGGCGGATGCCGATGCCGAGGAAGAGGCCGGTGAGGAAATCGTTGACGCGGATGGCGAGCGCCATGATGTCGTCGATCTCCTGGGGCGTCGCCCAGCCGAAGGCGGTGATGTGCTCTTCCGACACCATGGGATCGTTGAGCTGGTCGTTCTTGTAGTAGAATTCGATGATCGAGCGGGGCAGCTGCGTGCCCTCCTCGATGCCGAGGCGCTGCGACAGCGAGCCGGCGGCGACGTTCCGCACCACCACCTCGAGCGGCACGATCTCGACCTCGCGAATCAGCTGCTCGCGCATGTTGAGGCGGCGGATGAAGTGGGTCGGCACCCCGATGTCGTTGAGGTGCTGAAACAGGTACTCCGAGATCCGGTTATTGAGGACACCCTTGCCCTCGATCACCTGATGCTTTTTCGCGTTGAACGCGGTGGCGTCATCCTTGAAGTGCTGGATCAGGGTACCGGGCTCCGGGCCTTCGTAAAGAACCTTTGCCTTGCCTTCATAAATGCGACGCCGACGGCTCATGGGGATGTACCGTGTTTTGTTGAAATCCATGTATTTGGTGTGCTCCGGTTACCAGGAATACGACCCACAGCGGAGCTGCCGTGAACGACCCGGAACCCCATCTGCAACCCAAGGAAACAGAACGGGAACCAAGCCTCCAGGCAACCTATCCGATTGGCTGTCCCAGCACAATCGATCCGGCTCATTCGATGCCAACTTATACCGCCCTGCCTGCGGCTAACGGCCTGTTGTTTTGCCGATTCGTGCCCCCTATCTAGGCATGCGACGGGACTCTCGCAACGAGGGCCCCGGGTCCAGTCAGCAGAGAATTGGAAAAGGCATGAGCACGTTGGACAAGCGCGAGGAAGGCTTCGAGAAGAAGTTCGCCCTCGACGAGGAGCAGAAATTCAAGGCGGAAGCCCGCCGCAACCGGCTGCTCGGCCTGTGGGCTGCCGAAAAGCTCGGAATCACCGGCGAGGCCGCCGCGGCCTATGCCAAGGAAGTCGTTGCAGCCGATTTCGAGGAAGCCGGCGACGCCGACGTCCTGCGCAAGGTCATGGCCGATTTCGCCGCCAAGAACGTCGCCATCACCGAACAGACGATTCGCGCCAAGATGAGCGAGCTGATCGCGGTGGCGGCTGCCGAGGTAAAGGCGGGCAAGTAACGCGAAGCGCGTCCACACTCGCAGTCATTCCGGGGCGGTCCGCAGGACCGCACCCGGAATTTCGAGATTCCGGGTTCGATGCTCCGCATCGCCCCGGGATGACGGAGTGTAAATCACCCCTCCTTGAAGCCGTACTCCGGCACGTTGCCGCTGGCGCCGTAATATTTGTACGGCAGGAACTTGCCGCTCATGGTGATCTTGACGCGGTCCCCCTTCGGGTTGGCGACGCGCTCGATGCCCATGTCGAAGTCGATCGCCGACATGATGCCGTCGCCGAACTCTTCCTCGATCAGCGCTTTCCAGGCCGGACCGTTCACCATCACCATCTCGTAGAAGCGGTAGATCAAGGGATCGGTCGGCGGCATCGGCGTGCCTGTGCCGCGCATCGGCACCTCGTTGAGCATCGCCGTCTCGGCCTTCGACAGGCCGAACAGCTCACCGGCATTCGCCGCCTGCGGCTTCGTCAGCTTCATCTGGCCGAGGATCGCACCGACGATCAGCACCTCGGCATAGCCGCCGACCTGCTCGCAGATGTATTTCCAGGTCCAGCCCTTCTCGCGCTTGATGTCGAGCAGCTTCTCGGTGAGGTCTTCGCGTTTCATGTCAGGTCTCCCTTCTTAAGCAGTCAATCCGGGACTGGTCCCGGGTGTCCAGGTCTGTCGTTGCTCTTCGCCGTTTGATGCGATCGTCAGTCCGGGCTTGCCGATATGCACGACGGGCACGTTGCGCGGATCGTGATCGGGTTTCTCGGCGGTGAAAGTCTTGCTGCGCGTCACCAGGAAATCGATGATGTGGTTGCGCAGCGCGTAGTAGAGCGGATGGCGGTGCAGGTCGGTGCGGCCGCGATCTCTGGGCAGCGGATTTTCGACGACCTCCGCCAGCACCGCGCCGGGGCCGTTGGTCATCAGGAAGATCTTGTCGGCGAGGTAGATCGCCTCGTCGACGTCATGGGTGATCATGAACGCGGTCTGCCCGGTCTCGAGCCAAATGCGTCGCACCTCGTCCTGCAGCGTACCGCGCGTCAGCGCGTCCAGCGCCGAGAACGGCTCGTCCATCAGCATGATCTTCGGCGTGATCGACAGCGCACGGGCGATGCCGACGCGCTGCTTCATGCCGCCTGACAGCTCCGAGGGGCGCTTGTGCTCCGAGCCCGTCAGGCCGACGAGATCGATGAAGGTCTGCGCATGCGCCTTGACCCTGGCGCGATTCCAGCTCCGCCATTTCGAGCTCACGGCATAGGAGACATTGCCAAGCACGGTGCGGTGCGGGCTGATCCAAAGTCTCGACCCGCGATAAAGCCAGTGAACCCATGATCGTCTCCCGCACCCTGTCCTGTTGCCGTCAGCCTAGATGCCAACCTCGAGATTGACCGGGCGGGTGAAGGTGTTGGCGACCGGCGACCATTTCTTCACATGGGCGACCAGCGCGTTGATCTCGTCCTGCGAGATGCCCTCGCATTCCATGTCGACCTTAACGCGCACATCGGTAAATCCGACGGGCTTGTCCGACATGTCGCCGGTGCCCCAGACCGCGGTGATGTTGAGGTCGCCCTCGAGCTCGAGCTTGTTGACGATCCAGCCGCGATGCACGGCGTTGGCGTGCAGGCCGACCGCGAGGCAGGAGCCCAACGCAGCGAGCGAGGCTTCCGACGGATTGGGCGCGGTATCGTCGCCCAGAAGTCCCGGCGGCTCGTCCACGATGTAGGGCGGCAGGTTGCGGATGTAGTTGGCGTGGCGGAACTTGCCTTCCGCGACCGTCTTGCTTTTCAAGGTCTTGATGACCTTCGGATTGGCCTTGCCGCTCGCGATCAGTTGTTCGAGGCCATTCTTGTCGATGGGTGCGAGGCACCCCGTCAGCACTGTCTTTTGAACGACGGCAGTCATCATATTCTCCCTGGCAGCCGTGGAAAACGGCAGGATACCGAACGGTCTGTTTCCTTGCATGGAGCGTGCCAGATCAGGCAAAAAACAAAAGGCGAAGCATTGGAGCCGCTTAGCGATGCCTGCCTGCGGATTGATCAGCGGTCCCTTGCATCGACGCGATCATCGAGGAAGCCGGCACCGCGAAGACCACGCTCTACAAATTGTTCGGCTCCAAGACCAATCTCGTCAACGCGGTGCTGGAGAGCGAAGGCAAGCAATGGCGCGAATGGTTCATCGGCGCCATGGAAGACGGCGGCGGCGACGCGCAGGCCAAGCTGACGCGGATCTTCCCCGCGCTGAAGAGCTGGTTCGCGCAAGAGCGCTTCTACGGCTGCCCCTTCATCAACGCCGTCGGCGAGCACGACAAGGACGCCAAGCAGTTCCGCAACATCGCGCTGAAGCACAAGAAGATCGTGCTCGGCCATATCGAGAAGCTCGCCGGCGAACTCGGCTCGAGCGAGCCCGTCGTGCTGGCCCACCAGTTCGGCCTCATCATCGACGGCGCGATCGTCGCGGCGATGATCTCGCGCGATCCCGGCGTGGCGGATACGGCAGCGCTCACCGCCGGCCCCCTGCTCGGCCAATCCAAAGCGAAGAAGAAGCGCGCGGATCAGCTCGAGGCGGTGTGAGGTCGTATTTCGTAGGGTGGCAAAGGCGCGTAGCGCCGTGCCCACCAAAATTTCTCGGCCGCGTTGATCGAGATGGTGGGCACGCTCCGCCTTGCCCACCCTACAATATGCGTTTCGTAAACCGCCCGATCGCCGCGAGCACCGGCTCCTGGTCCCCCGCAAAGAACCAGTGATCGCGGCCGTCGAGCTCGACGAACTCCGCACCTTTGATCCGGCTCGCGATATCGCGGCCAGCCGCGATCCGCACGGCCTTGTCGTCCCGCCGGTGCAGCACCAATGTCGGCACGGCGATCTGCGCCAGAAGATGCCGCACGTCGGCGTCGCGAAATGCCTCCAGCACGGCGGAGATGCCGCCGGGGCTGGAGGCCGCGCGCAGCAGCCCGGCCCACCAAGCCCGCGCCTGCGGATCATTGGCGAGACTCGGCGCAAACGCTTCGATCCCGACCGGGCCGCCCCATTGCGCGATGAGGTGCTTGCTCCATGCGTCATATTGGCTGGCGCGCAGCGCATGCGGATAGTCCGGTGACCAGCAGCCCTTGGCCAGCGCGCCGAACAGGATGAGCCCGGCCACGCGGCGCGGTTCATCGACGGCAAATTTGATGCAGGCGGGCCCGCATTCGGATGCGCCAAACAGCACGACGCGGCGCGAATCCGCCGCCCGCAGCACGGTGCCGATATCCTGCGCGGTAACGTCGATTCCAGGGGCTGATCCGACCCGGTCGGACAGCCCGATGCCGCGGCGATCGAAAACGATCAGGCGCCCAAGCTTCATCAACGACGCCAGAAACGTGCGGCTCGCGGGATGCTCCCAGGCGCGTTCCACATGCGAGACGAAGCCGGGCATGACCAGGATGTCGAGCGGGCCGCTGCCAAAGGTCTGATAGGCCAGATGCGCGCCGGCGCCCTTGACATAGCGTGTCATCGGGGCGGCATGCGGCGCCGCCGCGGGACTCATCAACGCCTCCGTCTCGGCTTCCGGCGCCACCCCGAGCGCGTCCCGCAGCCGCCGCGTCAGTGCCGCGTGGTGCCGCTCCGCCGCGCTACGGTCGCCGGCAAGCAGCATGCTGCGGATCAGATGCCGGCCATACACTTCGCTGAGCGGATCGAGCTCGACCAGGCGGCCTGCATGTACGGTCGCGGCAAAATGATCGCCGGCGGCGTTCTTGTCCTGCACCAGACGCTCCAGCGCGTGCATGAGCCGTCCCCGCAGCGCCTCCCGCCGAAAGAACGCCCAATCGTCGAATTCGGCACAGCCATCCAGAGCGAAGCCCGCCAGGAAGTCCCCCGATCGATCGCGCAGGCCCGTTCGAAGTCGCCACCGTCACAGGCGCTCTCGAACAAATGTGTGTCGATCGTCAGCTCGACCGCGGGAGACCATCGCACGCTGGTGCGGTCGGTCTCGAACACCGGCTGGCCGAGCGTCAGTTCGACGCGGTGAAGCAGGCGCCGCAATCGCGCCAGCCCGGTCTCGCGATCGGTCTCGGGCCACAGCAGCGTGGCAATGACGTCCCGGGCCACGGCGACCCTGGCCTCCGCGAGATAGACCAGCAGCGCGAGACCCTTGCGCAAGGCCAGCTTGATCGGGCGGCCGTCGGCATGGACCTCGGGGAAACCGAACGCCCCGAGCGAGAAAGCCGTCATCAAAATCCTCCCTCCCCTCGCGGCGTCCCCGGGGGACGCGCAGGGGACGGTCGAGCGGTAACAGTCGGGCCAGATCGAGTCCGCTCGCCGGCGAGCGGCTCACGCTCCTGCATGCGGCACCGCTGGATCAGGCACAATAGGAAAAACCATGGTCGCGCGCCTCGCAATCCTGCTCTACGCCATCGTGAGCTATGCCGTCTTCACCGCTTCATTTCTCTATGCGCTCGGTTTCGTCGGCAATTATGTCGTCCCCAAGTCAATCGATACGTCGATCGACGTCGGCGCCCCCGCGAATTTGGGCGAGGCCATCGTCATCAACCTGCTGCTGATGAGCCTGTTCGCACTCCAGCACACCGTCATGGCGCGCGCATCCTTCAAACGATGGTTGACCCAATTCCTTCCAGCTGCCTGCGAGCGCAGCACCTATGTGCTGCTCTCCAGCCTGATCCTGCTGCTGCTGTTCTGGCAGTGGCGTCCGATCCCGGCTGTGATCTGGCAGGTCCACGGCATTGCGGCCTGGCTGCTGATCGGTGTCCACTGGCTCGGCTGGTTGATCGCGTTTGCCTCGACCCACATGATCGATCATTTCGATCTGTTTGGCCTGCGCCAGGCTTTCGTCGCGCTCCGCGGCACCGAGATGCCAGGTCAATCCTTCAAGACGCCGCTGCTTTACAAGATCGTCCGGCACCCGCTGATGCTGGGCTTCCTGCTCGCGTTCTGGGCCACACCCGAGATGACCGCCGGCCACCTGCTGTTCGCCATCGCCAACACGGCCTACATCCTGGTCGCGCTGCAGTTCGAGGAACGGGATCTGATCGCCGCGTTCGGCGCGACCTACCAGGAGTATCGCCGGCGCGTTCCCATGCTAGTGCCGCGTCTGTTCGGTCGCCGCCGTAGCGACGAGCGCCCGTCGCCGCGGCCTGCCGGAGCGCCGCAATGAACGTCGTGCCATGCCGCGCGCTCGCGGCCGCCCGAACGCCTGACCTGGAGGCCGCGGACGCCGCTGCGTTCGCCGACACCCTCGATGGGCTCGACGCCGGCCTCTATCTCGTCGATGCGGACGGACGTCTCATGCACGCCAATGCCGCCGGACGAGCCGTGCTCGATACGTGCAATGTCTTGCTCGAGATCCGTGGGCTGCTGATGGCTTGCGATCCCATGATCACGCATCGGTTGCGGCAGGCCTTCGCGGCAAGCGGCCGCGGCGATCCGGCCCCAGGCCCCCGTGGCAACGCCATCCCGATGGTCGGCCTGGACGGGCAGCGTCACGTCGCCCATGTCCTGCCCCTGACCTCAGGCCCGCGCCGGCGTGCCGGGGCTGGCTACCGCGCCGTCGCCGCATTGTTCATCCGGAAGGTGGCGCTGACGATACCCCCTCGCTCGGATGCGCTGCGCGATGCGTTCAAACTGACACCGACCGAGCTGCGCGTGCTGCTCGCGATCGTCGAACTCGGCGGCATCCCCGAAGTCGCCGCGGCCCTCGGCGTGGCCGCAACGACGGTCAGGACGCACGTCCGCCGCCTGTTCGAAAAGACCGGCACCGCGCGGCAGGCCGATTTCGTCAAGCTCGTGGCGGGCTATGCGACGCCGCTGCGCGACATTGGAGAGTCATGATGAAAGCGGTTGTCTGCAAATCGTTCACTGGACCCGGCGATTTGCGCCTCGGCGAGATCGACGAGCCGAAGCCGGCCGCCGACGAGATTCTCATCGACGTCCATGCGGCCTCCGTGAGCTTCATGGACCAGCTGATGGTCTCGGGCCTGTATCAGATGCGGCCGCCGACGCCGTTCGTGCCCGGCACGGAAGCATCCGGCATCGTCGTCGCGATCGGCGACAAGGTCACGGCATTCCGGCCCGGCGATCGCGTCGCATGCAGCAGCTGGACCGGCGGCTACGCCGAACGGATGACGGCCAAGGCATCGAAGAGCGTGCTGCTGCCGGATGGCGTCGCGTTCGAAGCCGCGGCGACGGTGCTGCACAATTACGGTACGGCCTATTACGCGCTGGTCGAGCGGGCCCGCGCCCAACGTGGCGAAACATTGCTCGTCACCGGCGCTGCCGGCGGGGTGGGCCTTGCCGCCGTCGACCTCGGCCGCCATCTCGGCCTGCGCGTCATTTGCGGTGTCGGCTCCGACGACAAGGCGGCCCTGGTGCGCGATTACGGTGCCGGCGAAATCGTCAACTATCGCAGCGAAGATCTGCGCGACCGGATCAAGTCGATCACATCAGGAGACGGCATCGATGTCGGCTTCGACAATGTCGGCGGCGCGATCTTCGAGCAGTTGGCCCGACTGATGAGGTGGGGCGGGCGGCTGATGCCGATCGGCTTCACCAGCGGCGAGGTTCCCTCGATCCCGATGAACCTGCCGCTCCTGAAAAACTATTCCATCATCGGCGTCTTCGTCGGCGCCTGGGCGGAAAAATTCTCCTCAGAGGCCGCGCGTATGAACGATGCGCTGATGCAATTGCTGGCCGAAGGAAAAATTCGTCCACACATCGATCGCATCCTCCCTCTGGCGGAGGTCACCGAGGCCATGCGCGCCGTGGCCAACCGGACGGTTCAGGGAAGAATTGTCCTCAAGATCAGGTAAAGTGCGTGAGGTGACGACAGAACAGGCAGGCAACCGTTGACCGAGATCATCATCGACAAGCGCTATTGCGGTCCCCCGAACTCCGGCAATGGCGGATATGTCTGCGGCCGGCTCGCCCGGCATATTCCCGGAGCTGCGGAGGTGACGCTGCGCGCGCCGCCGCCTCTGGACACATCGCTCGATGCGATCGCGACCGGCGACGGCGCGTGGGAGCTACGCGACGGCACCAAGGTCGTCGCGACCGGGCGGGCGGCGAGCGTCGAGCTTGCGCGCGTGGAGACAGCCAGTTTCGAGGAAGCCTGCGCCGCCGAGCTATTGACGCCGGTCAAGCCGCACGAACATCCGTTGCCGACCTGCTTCGTCTGCGGCCCCGCGCGGGCCAACGGCGACGGCCTGCGCATCTTCGCCGGACCGCTCGGGCGTCATTCACGCAACGCCGTTCTCGCGGCGAGCTGGACACCCGATCCGACGCTGGCCGCCGCGGACGGCCTCGTCGCCGACGAGTTTCTCTGGTCGGCGCTCGATTGCCCCACCGGCTATGCCTGCAACTACAGCCAGGAGAGCGACGGCTTCGACAAGGCCCCGCTCCTGCTGGGCCGGATGTCGGCCCGGATCGAGGCAAGGCCTCGTCCCGGTGAGCGCTGCATCATCACCGCCTGGTCCACCGGCCGCGACGGCCGCAAGCGCACCGCCGAGGCTGCGGCGCGTGACGAAGCCGGCAGGCTGCTGGCCGTGGCAAAGACGACGTGGATTGAAGTCGGCCGCGAGGTGCAGCTCGGCCGATAGACGAGGGTCTCGTAGGGTGGGCAAAGGCGCGCAGCGCTGTGCCCACCACTCCTGGATCAGCGTCGTTGAGCGACATGGTGGGCACGCTTCGCTTTGCCCACCCTACGAGACCTCAGCACGAGGAAGGACGAAGCGCGCAGTCGGCGCGACCGCGGGCGTGTCGTGGCGAACCCCCATCGAATTTACCTTCCATCAAGCACGGCTTGCGATCGGGCAAGGTCTGTAAAGACGGCCTTATCACCCCCTCGTCTTTGGTCATCCGCAAGAGAAGGGATGCTCCGGGATGCAGTCCGAAGGCGGACGATACAGCTTGCCGCGCTGGCGCGTGATGCGGTGGTTGACCGACGTCGGCCCCGACGTGCCGGCCGACATTCGCGCAGCCCTCATCGCCCAACTGTTTGGTGCGATCCCGATCTTTGCGGGCGGCGCCATCAATTCCGTCGCGATCGCGGCCATCATCGCCTATCGCCTGCAGACGGGGCCTCTTGTCGCCTGGTTCGTGCTCGAACTCATGATCTGCCTTGCGCGCCTCGCGGTTCTGGTCGCGGCGCATCGCGCGATCCGGCTGCACCGGCCCACCCCGACTGATCTTCATCTCCTGCTCTCGATGGCCTGGAGCCTGAGCCTCGGATTGGGCGCCATCGCAAGCATCGGCAGCGGCGACTGGATGGTCGCGATGCTCGCTTCGATGTCGACGGCAGCCATGATCGGCGGCATCTGCTTCCGTAATTTCGGCGCGCCGCGATTTGCCGGAATCATGATCCTGATCTGCCTCGGCCCCGTCGCCGTGTACATCGCTCTTCTCGGCGAGCCGATGCTCTACATCATGATCTATCAGGTCCCGATGTATCTCGCGGCAATGGCTGGCGCGGGCTTCCGGCTCAACCGGATGCTGATCACGACCATGCGGGCCGAGCGCGAGAACAGCCATCGCGCGCACCATGACGCGCTCACAGGGCTGCTGAACCGCGCCGGATTGATCGATGCGCTGGAGACGAAGCTCGTGGACGCACGTCGCGAGCGCCGCCCCTTCGCCCTGTTCTTCGCAGATCTCGACGAGTTCAAGCCGATCAACGACACGTTCGGGCATGCAGCCGGCGATCAGGTGCTCAAGGGCGTTGCCGCGCGGCTGCGCAAGGCGGTGCACCAAGGCGCGGCCATCGCGCGGATGGGCGGTGACGAATTCGTCGCGCTGGTCGATGGCGCCACGGCCGAGCAGGCGCTGGCGATGGGACAACGCATCGTCGGCGAAATCGCGGCGCCCTACCAGGTCGATGGCGAAACCCGCGTCGGTGTCGGTGCGAGCGTTGGTATTGCACTGGGCCCGGACCATGGCTCCCAGGTGGACGAGCTGCTCGCGGTCGCGGATGCTGCCCTCTACGAGGCGAAATCCAGCGGCAAGTCTCGTTGCTGCCTGGCGTCGATCGATGTGAGCCTGACTGCGCTGCGCCGACTTCATCGCAGCGGCACGCGCGCCACGGATGGCACCAGCGTCGCCGCTTGAGGTGCGTAGGGTGGGGATCAGCCCGCGGCTGCGCAAAGCGCAATCCGCTGGCGTAATCCACCACTTCGTTCCGCAACCGATGAAACATGGTGGGTTACGCCTCGCGGACTGCGCTTCGCGCATCCACAAGGCTAACCCACCCTACGAACCTTGCTCGATCATCCCTTGCAGCCGCACCAGCTCCGTCTCGAGATCCCGCTCCACATCCGCCGCACGGATCTCGATCACCCGATAATCCCGCGCCTGAAGCCACGTCCGCCGGCCCGCGCGGTCCGCCGCAATCGCCTCGCCTTCACCCGGGTTCACAAGCTCGATCGCGATCCGGTGCGGAAAGGAGACGAAGTCCGGGATGTGGCGGCCGACCGGGGTCTGGCGCTTAAAGCCTCCCGCGAAACGGCGATCGCGCGTGAGCGCCTGCCAGAGCAGGCGCTCGGCATCGGTCGGGTTACGTCGCAGCAGGCGGGCGAGGCCGCGCACGGTCGAGCCGCTGTCGGGCGCCCCGCTGCCGTGCTCGGCCAGCAGCGCGCGCAGCCGCGTGGCCTGCTCGCCGTCGAGCACGCCGCCCTTGGCCGGGCCCTTGCGCCCTTCCGCGATCGCCATCACCACCCCGTGCAGGGTGTGCATGTCCTGCTTGGTCGGGTCCATGCGGGTGAAGATGTTGCGCAAATTCACCAGCATGGTGTCGCGCTTCTCGGCCGGCCGCAGGAACTCGACCTTGTCGAGCTCCCGGATCAGATTGTCGAAGAAGGCCTGGATCTGGTGCTGCGAGGCGCGCTCGGAACGCTCCGGCATGGCGTGCGGCAGCTCGCCCGATGTGGCCCGCTTGAACCATTCATAGCCGACCAGAAGCACGGCCTGGGCGAGGTTCAGCGAGGCAAAGCCCGGATTGACCGGGAAGGTGATGATGCGGTTGGAGAGCCCGACCTCCTCGTTGGTCAGGCCCCAGCGCTCTCGTCCGAACAGGATGCCGGCTTTGCCACCGGCCGCAACGTGCCCGGAGATCTCGGCGGCGGCAGCTTCCGGCCCGACCACCGGCTTGGCCTGGTCATGGGGGCGCGCGCTGGTGGCGAACAGCAGGTCGAGATCGGCGACCGCCTGCTCGACCGTATCGAACAATTCGACCTTTTCCAGAATATGGTCGGCGCCGGCCGCGGCGCGCTGGGCGGCGATATTGGGCCAGCCGTCGCGAGGGTTGACGATGCGCAAGGCGCCGAGCGCAAAATTGCCCATGGCGCGCGCGGCCATGCCGATGTTCTCGCCGAGCTGCGGCTCGACCAGGATCACGATGGGACCGTCGAGGGAAAGGCCCGCCTTGCTCTTGTCAGTCCCCGACATCTCGTTTCGCTTTCACACTGGTTCTCAAGGCCTTGGCAAGATGCTTCCAGGACAAGGCGCTCTTCAGGAATTGATTCAAAGCCGGCCTTGGCCCCATCTTGGACCGGCCGCCCGTTCGCCTGTCGTTTGCCTGTCCTGACAAAATTCTCAAGGGAAATAACGGGTTGGATTCGACTTTTGAATCTCGCCTGAAACCTCAGCCCCGCCCCTGCGGCAGGTCACCCTCCCGCCCCCCATCTGGGGAAGCTGGATGAGCTAAAAGTGCATAATCACTTGGCTTTCGCCCGCCGCGCGGCGGTGCTAAGAGGCGGCGGATATTCACGTGGCGCGCCGCAAGCGCCGTTCCCAAGAGGGCTTCCCCGATCATGGCAAAAATCAAGGTATCCAATCCCGTCGTCGAACTCGATGGCGACGAGATGACCCGGATCATCTGGCAGTACATCAAGGACAAGCTGATCAACCCGTTCCTTGACGTCGAGCTGCTCTATTTCGACCTGGGGATGGAGTACCGCGACCAGACCAACGATCAGGTCACCATCGACGCCGCCGAAGCCATCAAGAAGGTCGGCGTCGGCGTCAAGTGCGCCACCATCACCCGGACGAGGCCCGGGTGAAGGAGTTCAACCTCAAGCAGATGTGGAAGTCGCCGAACGGCACCATCCGCAACATCCTCGGCGGCGTGATCTTCCGCGAGCCGATTATCTGCAAGAACGTTCCGCGCCTCGTTCCCGGCTGGACCAAGCCGATCATCATCGGCCGCCACGCCTACGGCGACCAGTACCGCGCCACCGACTTCAAATTCCCCGGCAAGGGCACCCTGTCGATGAAGTTCGTCGGCGAGGACGGCACCGTGATCGAGCGAGAAGTGTTCAAGGCCCCCGGCGCCGGCGTCGCCATGGAGATGTACAATCTCGACGACTCCATCATCGACTTCGCCCGCGCCTCGCTGAACTACGGCCTGCTGCGCAACTACCCGGTCTACCTGTCGACCAAGAACACCATCCTCAAGGTCTATGACGGCCGCTTCAAGGACATCTTCCAGGACATCTACGACCGCGAGTTCAAGAAGGAATTCGAGGCCAAGGGCCTGACCTACGAGCACCGCCTGATCGACGACATGGTGGCCTCGGCGCTGAAATGGTCCGGCGGCTATGTCTGGGCCTGCAAGAACTACGACGGCGACGTGCAGTCCGACACGGTCGCGCAGGGCTACGGCTCGCTCGGCCTGATGACCTCGGTGCTGCTCACCCCCGACGGCAAGACGGTGGAAGCGGAAGCTGCCCACGGCACGGTGACCCGCCACTACCGCGAGCACCAGAAGGGCAAGGAGACCTCGACCAACTCGATCGCGTCGATCTTCGCCTGGACCCGTGGCCTGTCGCACCGCGCCAAGCTCGACAACAATGTCGAGCTCGCCAAGTTCGCCAACACGCTGGAGAAGGTCTGCGTCGACACCGTCGAGGAAGGCTACATGACCAAGGACCTCGCGCTCCTGGTCGGCGCCGACCAGCGCTGGCTCTCGACCACCGGCTTCCTCGACAAGGTCGCGGAAAACCTGGCAAAGGCGCTGGCGGCCTGACGGCCATCCGCAATTTCGCCCGACTGGGCCAGACATCATCACGGGCCGCGCTTTCGAGCGCGGCCCGTTTCTTTTTTTGAGAGCTTTTGCGGAGATGCGACCATGTTCATCAAGCTTGCTGCCCCCACCCTGCTGCTCGCGGCTCTGATCGGACCGGCCGCGGCCGCCGACCCACTCCCCGACGCCATCGCAGCGGCCGGCGAGACCATCGTGCTCAGCGTCCATGCCGAAGGCGCGCAGGTCTATGAATGCAAGGCCGGCACCGACGGCAAGCTCGCCTGGGCCTTCCGTGAACCGATCGCGACGCTGCTGTCCGAGGGCAAGACCATCGGCCGGCACTATGCCGGACCGAACTGGGAGCATGCCGACGGCAGCGCGGTCGCCGGCAAGGCGACCGGCAACGCACCGGGTGCGACGGCCGCCGATATCCCCTGGCTGAAGCTGGACGTCACCGCCCATCGCGGCAGCGGCGTCCTCACCCCCGTCACCACGGTCCAGCGCATCAACACCCATGGCGGCAAGCTCGACGGCGTCTGTGACAAGGCCGGTGAGTTCAGGAGCGCGCCCTATTCGGCCGAGTACGTCTTCCTGAAGAAGGGCTGAGGCCAATGCTCTTCATGGTGATCGAACGCTTCAGGGATCGCGATCCCGTTCCGGTCTACCGACGCGTCCGCGACGAGGGCGTCAAGTTTCCGGACGGCCTCAAATATCACGGCAGCTGGATCGAGCCGAATTTCGACCGCTGCTTCCAGCTGATGGAATGCGACGACGCCCGCCTGCTGCAGGAATGGGTGCTGAACTGCCAGGGCAATGGCATGACCTTCGAGATCGTGCCTGTGGTGCCGAGCAAGGAGACGCGCGAGGTGGTCGCGCCGTTCCTCGACAAGGACTGACGGCTATTTGCCGCGGCGCCCGTCTTCCTGTTCGGCCTGTGCCAGTTCAGCCGGCGCAAGGTCGCCGGTGTCGGCGAGCCGCGCCTTGGCGGTGGTGTGGACGTGCTCGGCAAGCGTCGGCATGCGTTCGATCAGGGCGTGAAAATCGTGAGCATCGAGCACCAAGAGCCGCGTCTTGCGCGTCGCCGTCACGGTGCCGCTGCGCTTGGTCTTGTGCAGCAGCGCGATCTCGCCGAAGAAGGTGCCGTCGGCGAGCCGCACCTGCTGGCTCGGCAGCGCGATCTCGACCTCGCCAGCGGTGATGAAGTACATCGACGAGGCGGCGTCGCCCCGCCGCACCAGGATCTCGTCCTGCTCGACGGTGCGGGCGCGGAGCAGACGCATGATGTCGGCGATCTCCGCGGCCGACAGATGCGAGAACAGCGGCACCCGCGCCAGCATGCCCCAGGTCACGACGAAGTCGCGCCGCTTCACCTCTTCGGCGAAGGCGGTCGAGATGATCGCGACCGGCAGCGCGATCATGGCGAAGCCGCTGACGATGGTGAAGACGGAGACGAATTTTCCGAGCGCCGTCACCGGCACGACGTCGCCATAGCCGACGGTGCCGAGCGTCACGATCGCCCACCACATCGCCTGCGGGATGGTGCCGAGCTTGTCCGGCTGCACGTCGCGCTCGATGGCGTAGAGCAGCGAGGCGAAGGTCAGCACAGCGCCGATCAGGATGACGATGCAGCCGATCAGCGCGCGCCGCTCGGCGTGCACGGCGGCCAGGAGCGAGCGCATCGCCGGCGAGTATCGTATCAGCTTGAAGAAGGGCAGCACGCCGAGCGCCGCCAGCGTCGCATGCCGGCCCGTCGCCAGCACGATCGCGGCGGGCAGGAACGCCAGCAGATCGATGATGCCGAGCGTCGAGAAGGCATAGCCGAGCCGGTCGGCGAGTGCGGACGCCTTGCGCTGCGTGTGACCCGCCACCGTCCACAGCCGCGCGGCATATTCCAGCGCGAACACGATCACGGACAGGATCGTGATCGCCGAGAACAGTGCGCCGAACTGCGAGTCCAGCTCCGGCACCGAGGCGAGGATCATCGCAGTCACGTTGAGCACGATGACGCCGATGATGAGCTGGATGAAGCGCGATCCCGCCGAATAGGCCAGCGGATCGTGCTCCAGCAATTCGTAGAGGCGATCCCTCAAGTTGGGGTCGCGAAGCCCAATTCCTCGCGGAACGAGGCGCATGGCTGCTTAAGCGCCCGCTGCGATGGCTTTTTGGATCTCCGACAGGGCGTCGAGAGCCTTTGCTCCGTCGGGTCCGCCTCCTTGCGCCATCTCGGCCCGGCCGCCGCCGCCCTTTCCGCCGACGACCGGCACGCCGATCTTGACGAGGCTTGCGGCGTCGAAACGGGCCGACAGATCCTTGGTCACGCCGACAACGAGGCTGGCCTTGCCGTCAGCCGTCGTATTCGCAACCGCGACGACACCCGACTTGATCTCGGCCTTGGCCTGGTCGACCAGCGACTTGAGTTCATCGCTCGGCAATCCCGTGACGTGAAGCCTGTAGAACTTGACGTCGCCGATCTCCACGACGTTGGACTGTCCGCCGTCGCCGCCTCCCGCGCCGCCGCCCATCGCGAGCTTCTTGCGGGCGTCGGAGAGTTCGCGCTCGAGCTTCTTGCGCTCGTCCATCAGGGCTGCGATGCGCGCCGGGACGTCCTCGATCGAGGTGCGCAGCTCGCCTGCCGCCGTCTTCGCCAGCGCCATGGTGTCGTTGGCGTGTTTTCGCGCGTAGTTGCCCGTCAGCGCCTCGATGCGGCGCACGCCGGAGGCCACCGCGCTCTCGCCGGTCAGCGTGATCAGGCCGATGTCGCCGGTGCGCCGCACATGGGTGCCGCCGCAGAGTTCGACCGACCAGCCGAGCGCGTTGGCGCCGCGCTCGCGCGCGGTCCGGCCCATCGAGACGACCCGGACCTCGTCGCCGTATTTCTCGCCGAACAGCGCACGCGCCCCGGCCTCACGCGCTTCATCGACGCCCATGACCCGGGTCGTCACTTCGTCATTCTCCAGCACCACGTCGTTGGCGATGTCCTCGACGCGGGCGAGCTCTTCCGCCGTGATGGGCTTCGGATGCACGAAGTCGAAGCGCAGGCGGTCGGGCGCAACCATCGAACCGCGCTGTGCGATGTGGTCGCCGAGCACCTGGCGCAGCGCCTCGTGGATGAGATGCGTCGCCGAGTGATGCGCGCGGATCGACGAGCGCCTGCCGTGATCGACCTCGAGCTGCAGCGCGGTGCCGAGCTTCAGCTCGCCGCTCTCCACCGTGCCGACATGGACAAAGAGATCGCCGAGCTTCTTCTGCGTGTCGGTGACGCGGAACCTGATGCCGCCCTCGCCCGTCAGCACGCCGGTGTCGCCGACCTGGCCGCCGGACTCCGCGTAGAACGGCGTCTGGTTCAGCAGCAGCGCGCCGGTCTCGCCGGCCTTGAGGTGGGCGACTTCCTGGCCGTCCTTCACCAGCGCGGAGACCACGCCTTCGGCGCTCTCGGTCTCGTAGCCCAGAAATTCAGTGGCGCCGAGCTTCTCGCGCAGCGGGAACCAGATCGCCTCGGAAGCAGCCTCGCCCGAGCCCTTCCAGGACTCGCGCGCCTTGGCCTTCTGGCGCTCCATCGCGTCGGTGAACGAGGCCTGGTCGACGCCGATGCCGCGCGATTTCAGCGCGTCCTGCGTCAGATCCAGCGGGAAGCCGTAGGTGTCGTACAGCGTGAAGGCGACGTCGCCGTCGAACATGTCGCCCTTCTTCAAGGACGCGCTCTTCTCGTCGAGGATGGCAAGGCCGCGCACCAGCGTCTTGCGGAAGCGGGTCTCTTCCAGCCGCAGCGTTTCCTCGATCAGATTCTCCGCGCGCATCAATTCGGGATAGGCCTGGCCCATCTCGCGCACCAGCGCCCAGACCAGCCGATGCATCAGCGGCTCCTTGGCCCCTAACAGCTGCGCATGGCGCATCGCGCGGCGCATGATCCGGCGCAGCACATAACCGCGGCCCTCGTTCGAGGGCAGCACGCCGTCGGAGACCAGGAAGGCGGAGGAGCGCAAGTGGTCGGCGATGACGCGGAACGAAGCCACGGTCTGCTCGTTCGGCCCGCTGCCGAGCGCGGAAGCGGTCGCGTCGATCAAATGGCGGAACAGATCGGTCTCGAACACGCTGTCGACGCCTTGCATGATGCAGGCCATGCGCTCGAGGCCCATGCCGGTGTCGATCGAGGGACGCGGCAGCGGTACGCGCTCCTCTTTCGTCACCTGCTCGTATTGCATGAACACGAGATTCCAGAATTCAAGGAAGCGGTCGCCGTCCTCTTCCGGCGAGCCCGGCGGTCCGCCCCAGATGTGATCGCCGCGATCGATGAAGATCTCGGAGCATGGCCCGCACGGGCCGGTGTCGCCCATCGCCCAGAAATTGTCCGAGGTCGGGATGCGGATGATGCGGTCGTCGGAGAAGCCCGCGATCTTCTTCCACAGGCCAGCCGCCTCGTCGTCGGTGTGGTAGACGGTGACGAGCAGCTTGTCCTTCTTCAGCCCGAAGTCGCGGGTGATCAGCGTCCAGGCCAGCTCGATCGCGCGCTCCTTGAAATAATCGCCGAACGAGAAGTTGCCGAGCATCTCGAAGAAGGTGAGATGGCGCGCGGTGTAGCCGACATTGTCGAGGTCGTTGTGCTTGCCGCCGGCGCGCACGCATTTCTGCGACGTGGTGGCGCGCTGATAGGGCCGCTTCTCGACGCCGGTGAAGACGTTCTTGAACTGCACCATGCCGGCATTGGTGAACATCAATGTCGGATCGTTGCGCGGCACCAATGGCGAGGACGACACGATCTCGTGGCCGTTCTCGGCAAAGAAGTTCAGAAAGGTCGACCTGATCTCGTTGACGCCGCTCATGTTCATCCAATCGGGTGTGCTGGAGCATGATCCGGAAAAGTGTGAAGCGGTTTTCCGAAAAGATCATGCTCAAACAAAGAGCTAAAGCGCGATGACTCTTCATTGCGCTTTAGAACCCGCTGACTTGCCATCCAAACCGCGAGTTTGGACTGATATCTGCGGGCCAGAGCGCTTTTAGACAAGGCCAGCTTCGCTGTCCAGAAACTGTGCAGGCGGATCAGTGGGTTGCCGCATCAGCGCAATCCCGTTGCAATCCCTTTGGAAAGGCGCAAAGCCTGCGTTGACAGGCTTGGGCGCCCTGTGGTCTGTACCCATCTGTATCGTACGGCCACGTCGGGAGAGACCGGCATGGGTGCCGGCGCCGAAGGAGCAACCGCCCCGGAAACTCTCAGGCAAAAGGACCGCGTGGCTTTGACGACATCTGGAAAGAGGCACTGGCGGGCTTAAGACCCGGACAGCGTCCGCCGACGGGATAATACTCTCAGGCACAGCGACAGATGGGGCTTCGATGGGTGTCCTCGCGGGAATCGTCCCCGGGGAACCGCCGAGGGCTCCGTAATGCTTGCGCGCGACGACCAAGACTCCCTGAAAAAGACGCCCCTTCACGGGCTGCATGTGTCCCTCGGCGGCAAGATGGTGCCGTTTGCGGGATATGACATGCCGGTGCAATACCCCGCCGGGGTCCTTAAAGAGCATCTGCATACGCGCTCTTCCGCCGGCCTGTTCGACGTCTCCCACATGGGCCAGATCGCGCTCCGCCCGAAGTCGGGCAAGGTCGAGGACGCCGCCCGCGCGCTGGAGCGACTGGTGCCGCAGGATATCGTCGCGATTGCACCGGGACGGCAGCGCTACGCCCAGTTCACCAATGAAAACGGCGGCATCCTCGACGATCTCATGGTCGCCAATTTCGGCGATCACCTGTTCCTGGTCGTCAACGCCGCCTGCAAGGACGCGGACGAGGCGCATCTGCGCGCGAATCTCGCGGACGACTGCGTGATCGATTCGCTTTCCGACCGCGCGCTGATCGCGTTGCAGGGCCCGAAGGCGGAATCCGTGCTGGCGAAATTATGTGCAGAGGCGCCCACCATGAAGTTCATGGATGCCGGCCCGCACAAGGTTGCCGGCCTCGCCTGCTTCGTCTCGCGCTCGGGCTACACCGGCGAGGACGGGTTCGAGATTTCGGTCCCCGCCGCCGATGCCCAGCGTCTTGCGAAGACCCTGCTGGAAAACCCCGACGTGATGCCGATCGGCCTCGGGGCCCGCGACAGCCTGCGGCTGGAAGCCGGGCTTTGTCTCTACGGCCACGACATCGATACCGAGACCACGCCGGTCGAGGCCGCGCTGGAATGGTCGGTGCAGAAGAGCCGCCGCACCGGTGGCGCCCGCGCCGGCGGCTTTCCCGGCGCCGAAAAGATTCTCGCGCATTTCGACAATGGCGCCTCCCGCCGCCGCGTCGGCCTGCTCGCGCTGGGTCGCGCGCCGGTGCGCGAAGGCGCGCTGCTGTTCGCAAATAGCGAGGGCGGCGAGGCCATCGGAAAGGTCACCTCGGGCGGTTTCGGTCCGAGCCTGAATGCGCCGGTCGCGATGGGCTATGTGCCCACGAGCCACAGCGCGCTCGGCACAAATCTTTTCGCCGAGGTGCGCGGCCAGCGATTGCCGCTTACCGTCGCCGCCATGCCCTTCGTCAAGAACACCTACAAACGCTGAGGATTGAGACAATGACCACGACGCTGTACACCTCCGACCATGAATGGCTCGCCATCGACGGCGATGTCGCCACCGTCGGGATCACCGACTACGCGCAGTCGCAGCTCGGCGACGTCGTGTTCGTCGAGCTGCCCAAGGTCGGCCGCTCGCTGAAGAAGGCGGAAGCCGCCGCCGTGGTGGAATCGGTCAAGGCCGCCTCCGACGTCTACGCGCCCGTGACCGGCGAGGTGCTCGAGGTGAATGACGCCCTCATCGCCGAGCCGGCGCTGGTCAATTCCGATGCGCAAAGCAAGGCCTGGTTCTTCAAGATCAGGATTGGCGACAAGAGCGAGCTCGGCGGCCTCATGGATGAAGCAGCGTACAAGGCACACACGGCGTGAAGATATGAGCCAAGCGGTCGCCTCCCACTCGGTGTCATCGCCCGCGCAGGCGGGCGATCCAGTACGCCGCGGCCCATCGGCTCAATCACGAACGCCTGCGTTTACTGGATCGTCCGCCTTCGCGGACGATGACAACGACGACGGCGACAGCGAAATCTAGCGAGGACCCATGATGACCGCGCACCGCAAATCCAACGGCGACACCGCCACTTTCGTTCGACGCCACATCGGCCCCTCCGCGCGCGATGTCACCGCGATGCTGGAAACCGTCGGCGCCAAGAGCGTCGATGCGCTGATGGCCGAGACGCTGCCGGCCTCGATCCGGCAGGCCGCGCCGCTCGATCTCGGCAAGCCGCTCAGCGAGACCGAGGCGATCGCGCACATGGGCGAACTCGCGCGTCAGAACCAGGTCTTCACCTCGCTGATCGGTCAAGGCTATTCCGGCACCATCCTGCCCGCGGTGATCCAGCGCAACATCCTGGAGAACCCGGCCTGGTACACGGCCTACACGCCCTACCAGCCCGAGATCAGCCAGGGCCGTCTGGAAGCGCTGCTCAACTTCCAGACCATGATCTGCGACCTCACCGGGCTCGACATCGCCAACGCCTCGCTGCTGGACGAAGCCACCGCCGCCGCCGAAGCGATGGCGCTCGCCGAGCGGCACTCGCAGGTGAAAGCAAAAGCCTTCTTCGTCGACAAGGACGTGCATCCGCAGACGCTGGCCGTGATGCGCACCCGCGCCGAGCCGCTGGGCTGGACCTTGGTCGTCGGCGATCCTCTCGCCGATCTCGACAAGGCCGACGTGCTCGGAGCGCTGCTGCAATATCCAGGAAGCTCGGGCGCCGTGCGCGACCTCCGGCCCGCCATCGCGGCGCTGAAGGCCAAGGGCGCACTCGCGATCGTCGCGGCCGATCTGCTGGCGCTGACGCTGCTCGCCTCGCCCGGCGAGCTCGGGGCCGACATCGCCATCGGCTCGGCGCAGCGCTTCGGCGTGCCGATGGGCTATGGCGGACCGCACGCGGCCTATATGGCGGTGCGCGACGCGCTGAAGCGCTCGCTGCCCGGCCGCATCGTCGGCCTCTCCGTGGATTCACGCGGCGCGCCCGCCTATCGCCTTGCGCTGCAGACCCGCGAGCAGCACATCCGCCGCGAGAAGGCGACCTCCAACATCTGCACCGCGCAGGTGCTGCTCGCCGTGATCGCCTCGATGTACGCGGTCTATCACGGCCCCGAGGGCCTGACGCAGATCGCGCGCAATGTGCATCGGCGCGCCGCCGTGCTCGCCGCCGGCCTGCGCAAGCTCGGCTTCACGCCCGATAGCGAAAGCTTCTTCGACACGCTCAGCGTGGACGCTGGCGCCAAGCGCGCCGGGATCATCGCGCGCGCTGCCGCCGAGAAGATCAATCTCGGCGTCGGTGAGACGAACTTGCGCATCGCGCTCGACGAGACCACCACGCCCGCGACGGTCGAGGCGGCCTGGCGCGCCTTCGGCGGCACGCTTTCCTATGCCGAGATCGACGCCACCACGCGCGAGGCCCTGCCGGAGGCGCTGAAGCGTACCACCGGTTTCCTGGCTCACCCGGTCTTCCACGCGCATCGCTCGGAGACCGAGATGCTGCGCTACATGCGCAAGCTCAGCGACCGCGACCTCGCACTCGACCGCGCGATGATTCCGCTCGGCTCCTGCACCATGAAGCTGAACGCGACCACCGAAATGATGCCGCTGACCTGGCCGGAGTTTGCGACATTGCACCCGTTCGTCCCGCGCGAGCAGGCCGCCGGCTATCACGCGCTGTTCGCGCGGCTGGAGAAATGGCTGTGCGACATCACCGGTTATGACGCGATCTCGCTGCAGCCGAACTCCGGCGCGCAGGGCGAATATGCCGGCCTGCTTGCGATCCGCGGCTATCATGCCGCGCGCGGGGAGAGCCATCGCAAGATCTGCCTGATCCCCTCCTCCGCCCATGGCACCAACCCGGCCTCGGCCGCGATGGCCGGCATGGACGTGGTGGTGGTCGCCTGCGAGAAGAACGGCGACGTCGACGTCAACGATCTCCGCGCCAAGGCGGAGAAACACTCGGCGAATCTGGCCGCGGTCATGATCACCTATCCCTCGACCCATGGCGTGTTCGAGGAGCACATCCGCGAGATCTGCGACATCGTCCACGGCCATGGCGGCCAGGTGTATCTCGACGGCGCCAACCTCAATGCGCAGGTCGGCCTGAGCAGGCCCGGCGATTACGGCGCCGATGTCAGCCATCTCAATCTGCACAAGACCTTCTGCATCCCGCATGGCGGCGGCGGCCCCGGCATGGGCCCGATCGGCGTCAAGGCGCATCTCGCACCGTTCCTGCCGGGTCATCCCGCGACGAACGGCGATGCGCCGGTCGGTCCGGTCTCGGCCGCGCCGTTCGGCTCGGCGTCGATCCTGACCATCTCCTACATCTACATCCTGATGATGGGCGGCGACGGCCTGAAGCGCGCCACCGAGATCGCGATCCTCAACGCCAACTACATCGCCGCGCGCCTCGATCCGCACTTCCCGGTGCTCTACAAGAACGAGAAGGGCCGCGTCGCGCATGAGTGCATCGTCGATCCCCGTCCGCTGAAGACGACGAGTGGCGTCACCGTTGACGACATCGCCAAGCGCCTGATCGACTACGGCTTCCATGCGCCCACGATGAGCTTCCCGGTGCCGGGCACGCTGATGATCGAGCCGACAGAGTCGGAATCCAGGGCGGAGCTGGACCGGTTCTGCGACGCCATGATCGCGATCCGCAAGGAGATCGCCGAGGTCGAGGCCGGCCGCTTCAAGATCGAAGCGTCGCCGCTGCGCCACGCCCCGCACACCGTGCACGACATCGCCGACGACGACTGGAAGCGCCCCTACACCCGCGCCGAGGGCTGCTTCCCCGCGGGCACCTCGCGCACCGACAAATACTGGTGCCCGGTGGGGCGCGTCGACAACGTCTATGGCGACCGCAACCTGGTGTGCTCGTGCCCGCCGGTGAGCGATTACGCGGAGGCCGCGGAGTAGGCCTCGTAGGGTGGGTTAGGCGAAGCCGTAACCCACCATTTATCCATCCGCGGAAATCAACAGTGGTGGATTACGCCTTCGGCTAATCCACCCTACCATTCCGACTTAAGGCGCAACCAGCGATCGGCTTTCGCGATCCCATCGCCAGAGCTTTTCGTTGGTGAGTTCAGTCCCGCCCCACCAGCGATAGATCTGGTTGTGGCGCCACATGTCGTCCTCGCGCGCAAAAATTGAACGCCCGAGTTCGGTCAGCGTGACCTTCCACTCGCTCCTGCCGAAGTAGCGGTCCTCATTGTCGAACGCCGGATCGCCCAGCAGGACCGCCGGCGCCGGATGTGCACCCAGTTCGAGCAAGGCATCGCCCGCGTCGTTTGCGTCGAACACATCGCGCATCCACCTCGCCTCGGCGACGCGCTTTGGGTCGGTGTGCCCATCGTTCACGAAGTCCAGAATGTCCATTTCGCTGGCACCGAGTCCCGTCACGCTGTCCGGAAGTTCTTCGAGCAACGCAATGAGCGCCGATCGAAGTCGCGGCAGGATCATCAGATCCGTCATCAGGAGATTGAAACATGATTCCGGCGTTTCAGCCCGGTAGGCTTGCCAGGCGCGCCTTGCCATCGCGAAATGATTGTCGGTCACCCTGAAGGCCGGCAGCTTCCATTTTGCGACAGATTCCGGCGCATAGTTCGCAACCTGATCGTCTGTTTGCACCAGGCTGAGCTTCGTCGTGATCTCCTTGTAGGGACGAAGCAGATCCAGCAGCCAGACCAGCACAAGCTGGTCATTTGGCCGAGGATCGACCCATATTTCTATTGAGTCGAACTTTTCACACAGCTCGAAGAAGCCGACATCGCGCGTGCCGAAACCGCTGAGCTTGTCGGGACAAGCGTGATCGAGCCAATGATTGCCGGGATTACGGTGATTCGCCGATCGACGCTCCAGTCCCATCAAAAGCTGATTCTCGGAAGGCAATTTCGCCCAGACGAAGCGCGGACAGAGTGCGAGCACGACATTCGCGAGGCGCGTCTGGCCAAGCGTGTTTTCCGCGCGATCGTTCGTCGCCAGGATCAAATGGGACACGATTGCCTCTCAAAATTGATACGCAAGAAAGGAATGTCTTGAGCGACTAGATAAATATCATTCGGGCGCGACAAGGGCGCGGGTCTCATTGTCCCACTGCCATAACCGTTCGTCGGTTAGGTGAGTGCCGCCCCACCAGCGGTCAATCCGGTTGTGCCGGCGAAAATTCTGGGCGCCTTCGAGCACCGCCTTGCCGAACGCGGTCAGCGACAATTGCGATCGCTTGTACCGATCGAAACGAGCGGAATCGTTGTGCATCTCCAGGGAAAACGGACCTTCATCCAGTCCGGCGACCGCTGGCCTGTCGCACCGGGCGAGCCCGTCAAGTAATTCGCCAACTTCCCAATATCCGTAGACAGGCAGCTCCTCCTGCTTCCGACGCCCCGGAAAGACATCGAAAGGCTGCAGGCCACCTCGCGCGATGAGCTGGAGTATCCGCAGCTCCGTGGCGCCAAGGCCCGAATCCGGGCGCGGCAGCTCTTGGAGAAGAGCCATCGCGTGATGTGCAAGTTGCGGCAGCCAGTGCAAATCGGTCTTGAAGAGACCGCGCCAGCTTTCCGGGGTTGGCGCACAATAGGCCCCCCATGCACGGCTGGCCGATTTGAGTTGGCGAGGAGTGATCCCGACGACCGGCGGGTAGGATTCATCTCGCGGTGGGTCGACGTCCCTGACGCCCAGGAACAGAGAGCGGACAACAAAGTCGGGATTCGCATCGTGTCGGCGGCGCCAATAATCGAGCAGCCAGAGCAGGATCAACTGCGCATTTGGCTCCGGTCCCCGCCAAAACTCGACCGCGTCGTAATCCCCCAGCAGTTCGATGAATCCTCGATCCGTCGCACCCGATTCCTCGAGACGCCATGAGGGCGTATCGTCGAGCCAATGAAGCCCTCGAGGCTGTGTGGTACGCGGCGCAAAAAACGCGTCGAGCTCAGCATCGGACGGCAATCGTCCCCACACGAGCCGACGCTCGACCGCAATGACGAGATCCGCAAGGCCCGCCTGTTGAATGGCGCCGGCGATGGACGAGTCGGTCGTCACGATGAGCTTCGTCATTGCTTGGATCCATCAAGGCTTCGTCAGAGCAGCGCCGTAGCGCCACAGCCGGTCGTTGGTCAGATGCGTACCGCCCCACCAACGATCAATCGGATTGTAACGGCTGAAATCTTCCTGATGAGCCAGGACGGCCTTGCCGAACTCGGTCAGCGACAACCGGCTGCGGAGATACGCGGCGTGCCGATCCCTCAGGTTCTGTCGGTCGATTGTGCGCAGTTCATCGTCCAGCCCTGCCACCGCAGGCTTCGGACCATGCGCCAGCCCTTGAAGCAACCATCCCGATTCAAATTCACCAAATATCCGCGTGCCTCGGAGTGAGCGCAGGTGAAATAGCGCATTTGTGAGCGTGAACCCTCGCGCAATGAGCTCCAAGAACCGCAACTCAGTCGCACCAAGTCCTGTTAAAGGCGACGGAAGCTCTGCCAACAGATCGACCAGAGCCGGCCTCAACATCGGCAAAGCGCTAAGGTCTTTGTGGAGCAGATCAGCGGAGGCCTCCGGTGTCGGCGCGCAATAGGCCTGCCAAGCCATCTTGGCGGTCGCGAGCTCACGGGCCCCGACGTCCACGAGGGGAATATAAGAGGTGGATTTTCCGAGTCGTTCGATGCTCACGTCGAAAAAATCAGACGGTACCAAGCGCAATCGGAGCTTTTCCAGCAGCGCGGGGCATGACCCGAGATAGTCGAGCAGCCAAATCAACTGCAATTGGTCTTCGGGGCTCCGGTCAAACCAAAGTTCAATCTCGTCATAGCGCTCGCAAAATTCGGCAAAAGGCCGTTTCCTGCGATTTTTGAAGGCGGGAGGCCAGACGATGCCCCAATCCGACCAGTGATCGCCTGTCTTGAGCGTCGCCGAACGCGCCCCGAAATAAGCTGCGAAATGTTCAGGCGAAGGCAGCCGATCCCACGCGAAACAAAAAAAGAAAAAAACGACGATTTCAGCCAACTCCAATTTGGCAAGATCGGAGCCGGACGAACTGGTCAAAATCAGACGTTTCACCGCGGCTGCCTCCCACGCACAAAAAGAAACGGGCACTGACGACGTCGGCAACTCAACGTCCTCAGCGCCCGCTCCTCGCGAAAAACTCTTTCGCGCTAAGGCTTACTCGTCTCCCGGCTCCTCGCCGTCGGCGTCGCGCTCGGGCGTGCCGGCCAGGATCTGCTCGGCGATCAGGCCGGAGTTCTGGCGGATCGCGGTCTCGATCTTGGCGGTGATGTCGGGATTGGCCTTCAGGAACGCTTTCGAGTTCTCGCGGCCCTGGCCGAGGCGCTGGCTGTCATAGGAGAACCAGGCGCCGGATTTCTCGACGATGCCGGCCTTGACGCCGAGATCGAGGATCTCGCCCATCTTGGAGACGCCCTCGCCGTACATGATGTCGAATTCGACCTGCTTGAAGGGCGGCGCCAGCTTGTTCTTCACCACCTTGACGCGGGTGGTGTTGCCGACGACCTCGTCGCGCTCCTTGATCGCGCCGATGCGGCGGATATCGAGGCGGATCGAAGCGTAGAATTTCAGCGCGTTGCCGCCGGTCGTGGTTTCCGGCGAGCCGTACATCACACCGATCTTCATGCGGATCTGGTTGATGAAGATCACCATGGTGTTGGACTTGTTGATCGAGGCGGTCAGCTTGCGCAGCGCCTGGCTCATCAACCGCGCTTGAAGTCCCGGCAGCGCATCGCCCATCTCGCCCTCGAGCTCGGCCTTCGGCACCAGCGCCGCGACCGAATCGACCACCAGAACGTCCACCGCACCCGAGCGCACCAGCGTGTCGCAGATTTCCAGCGCCTGCTCGCCCGTGTCCGGCTGCGAGATCAGGAGTTCGTCGATGTTGACGCCCAGCTTGCGTGCATAGACCGGGTCGAGCGCGTGCTCGGCGTCGATGAAGGCACAGATGCCGCCCTTCTTCTGCGCTTCCGCCACCGTGTGCAGCGCCAGCGTGGTCTTGCCCGAGGATTCCGGCCCGTAGATTTCAACGACGCGCCCCTTCGGCAGGCCGCCGATCCCGAGCGCGATATCGAGCCCCAGCGAACCCGATGAGATCGCCTCGACATCCATCGAGCGATCGTTCTTTCCGAGCTTCATCACCGAGCCCTTGCCGAACTGGCGCTCGATCTGGGAGAGCGCGGCGGCCAGAGCTTTACTCTTGTCCATGGAGGATCCTTCGACGATACGCAGGGCAGTGGTGGACATGGGTCGTGCTCCTTATGGCGGGGATTCGCTAGGGGGACAAACGGCTGGCGCGGCGGGTCGTCGACAAAAGCAACGTACCCCATTTGTTCCAAGTTCGCAATATGTTCTTTTGCGAATTGCGGTGCTGGCCTGTTTCCGACCTCAGTGGCCTGTTTTTGAAAACGAAAGTGGCTTGATTTGGTTTGGTGAGGTTGTGCCCACGCAATTTCAGCGCTAGCCTTACACGATTATCAATTATGACTTGCAACCTTAAGGGAGGTTACTCCATGACCCGGAAGGCTCTGTTCGGTCTCGGCGCTGGTTTCGCATTCGGCGCTGTCTTGCTTTTACTGCCAACGTTATCCGCTGGGGCGGCAGAAAGGAATTACACTCCAATATCGAAGGCCAGAATCGCTATGAAGCTCGAAAAACTGGGAGACGGTTCAATAATCGCCGTTGATGATTCCCGTTGCTTCGGCGCTGGCGGAACTTGTCAGCCTCAGGGTTGCCCAGGCGTTTGTATTGCTGTCTCTGACCAGCAGGGCACAAAACATTGCGAGTGCAGGTAAGGCCGCCTCAGTTGGCGGCCTCTTTCATTATTGATCGTCTCGCCGAATGATATTGTCCAAGGGATTGCGGCCCTCTGCAGCGGCTCGGACGTGACGCCTTCGGCCCGAACGCCTCGCATGGCGTGATCGTAAAGACCTACAGCGTAACTAACCTCGCAAAGGATGCCGTCACCCGCTACAGCCCGGCTCAAGTAGTAGCCGTAAGCCGTGAGGTAGTATCAGGCGATCCCGAGCAGTACGTTTCGACTAGCTATGTCGAGTGCCAGAACTTGACGCTGCGCATGGCATCGCGTCGGTTCACTCGCCTTACCAACGGCTTTAGCAAGAAGCTGGACAACCACGTTGCAGCCGTCGCGCTGTACGTTGCTCACTACAATCTGTGCCGCACTCATGAAGCGCTGCGCACGACGCCAGCAAAGGCGCTGGGGCTTGCTGAGCGACCTTGGAGCATTGCTCAGCTTGTTGACGCCGCGCTTGCCGTTGCGCCCGCTCTACCAACCGAGACCCCACCAGATCGACGGCGGAAGTTCGTAGTAATCAACGGAGGAAAATCTTAATCATGAATAACACGCTCAATATCAACGCAATGAATCCGATACACAAGTTGCTTGTAATCAACTCGCAAGACGCAGATGATTCCAATGCTTAGAACGGAAGACCAAATCCTGCGAGGAACCGAAGAAATTCGGTTGCGTCTACCGATCAAAGTGAGAGGGCGGGTTTTGGGCACCCGATTAACAGTCGGACCCTAACCCGCCCCCATGCTTCCTAGAGCTAGACGTCGTCGCTCTAAGAACTCTTCCCGCCCAAAATCAATTGAGGTTGTGGGCGAACAAATTCCGGCAACCGATAGACCTTCCCATCATGCACAAGCACACCGTCATTCTTCAGGCGGCTTAGATTGCTGGCTGCGCTACCCCGCAATAGTTTGATGCCGCGCTTGTGGGCTAGTTCAACCGCCGTATTCGAATTTATGCCGGTGGCACCGGTTTCACGGGCAAGATCCGTCAACAATACCTTCAGATTGGTTGCGGACACTTGGTTCTCTGTCGCAGGCGCTTGATCGCCTCTCTCAATGATTGAGATTGCGATATCGATGCCAGCGATCTTGTTCCTGATTGCTTCGCTCTGTTCGAACAGTCGAAACATAGTGTTCTCTAGGCGATCCTTCTCTTCGAGAAGGGCCTTCATTCCTGCTGATGTTTTAGCCATGGCTAGGCTCCTTAGAACGCGAATGTCGTACCGACTACGGGGATCGAACCCGTACACCTGCGAGGGTCGCGATTTTAAAGATCGCTGCGTCTACCAATTCCGCCAAGTCGGCCACGTAGCCCTTATGGACCGATTCGACCTAATCCGCAAGTTCGTTGACGGTCTTTGCAGATACGCAATGCCCTGCAAATGTAAGCAATGATGACATAACGAAAGGGTGGCCTATTTCGCATCTGCGAGTGGCCTATTTCGGCCAGTACCCGAATTGCGGGCCGGCCGCAGGCATGCGGCCGAAGCATGACGCGCATCAAAGACGCACCGCTTAGGCGCCGTCATAATTTCGCAATCCTGCTGTAGCGAACCTTTCGGCGGCGAACGGCTTTATCTGGCCGGAGACCGCCACTCTGGGGACATCGATCATGATTGAAAATACGCACCACGACGCCACCAGGCGCCACCTCCTGCTGGCGGCAGCGATGGAGGAGCTGGCGAAGTTCGAACGGAAGGAAAGCGAATTCCGCCAGAAGGATCGCCAGGAGCGCGCGGCCGAACTCCACCTTCCTGTGGACGCGATCAATGTCCAATAGGGCCGCCGGGAGCGGGCTATCGGTATCTTGACACCTCCATCAAGTCATTGACGGCACAGCGAAATCCCACAGCGACCTACTGTGCATGGGGTTGTTTTCGATGTTTCTGAGGCCGCGGCGGCGCGCGACCGCCCGGCATGGCAGCCCCACAGCTGCGCCCGTGCCGCGCCTACATCAGCGCCAGCAGGCCGATGCCGATCACCAGCACCACAAATCCAACCGCCGTCGCGGCGGCGAACGACCGCTCTACCTTGTCCATGATGCGACCCCGCTGCCGGCGCGCCACGTTTCCCCCATGGCTGCGCCTGACGGTGCGAAATCTCGCCCGCGGCTGTGGCTCCAGTCGTGCGATCGGGTGGCCAAATTGGGACGTGTGCGGGGCCAGTCTGCGGCCTGTTCGGGCGCGGCTTTCGGCCGCCGTCAGACACCCGTAAGCCAGCTCCCCTAGTCTTCTCCCGCCCGGTGGACCAACACCGGGTCTCCATACCAGCCTGAGAACCCCGCTCTGCCCCGAGCGGGGTTTTTGGTTTGCGGGCACGGGTGTGGATTCGATCCGCCGGCCTGTCAGGCTGTCGTAAGCCGGGCAGGCTAGGCTTACCTGGCTATGGTGTTGCAGCCCAGCACCTCAGCCTCCAATAACTCTCTCACCCGCTTGGCTCTCCCCAAGCGGGTTTTTTCATGCCTGCCGGCCGGCGCGCGGCTCCCTCTCCTCCTGCGTCAGCCGCAGCGAGAAGGCGCGGATCGCGGGCGCCGCCAGCAGCACGATGGGCAGCATCGCGGCCCATGCGATCAGCCACGACACCATCCAGTGCCCGAGGAAGACCGGCGCGCTGTCCGCAGGCAGGCTGGCGATGCCCGCCGCGATCAGCGAGGTCAGGCCGGACTGGATGATGCCGAAGACGAAATGACTGTAGCGGCGGGGAATGCCGAGCATGACGCACCCTTGTTGCTGGCCGTCATCAGGTCAAGCAAGGCACGTGCCGCCGGTCGCATCTCAGGCGTCGGTCAGCGTCGCGAGTTGGTCACCGGCGCACGCGGCATCTCTTCGGCGCAGCACGACAATCCCTCGAAGCGCCAGAACGTGACGACGCTGCTCTCGCCGCACTGGTCGCAGACGAGCTCCTCGTCACCGAGCATGAACCGCCCGCGCCTGAAGGTCGACGAGGACGCGGGATGCCGGCAGCGCGGACAGGCCAGCGAGATATTCCGTGCACCCCAGCGCAGCACAATGTGTCTCAGCCAGTTCACGCCTTCCTCTTCCGCGACATCGCGCTCGCACCGCCCATCGGCATTAGCAGGAGTATAAACGGATGACACGCAAAAGTGGAAAAGTGTCGACCACTCCTGCTCGCTTCGCGCCACGATGGAACCGCGGTGTGAAGGCCTTGGGCCGTCCGTGGTTCTCCCACCCTGAACGGAGTTCCCGCGGCGGCGATGTCACCTCGGGTGCCTCTTGCGGCGCAGCCTCCATAAGCCTGCCGCCTTTCGGAATCCGATTTCGTTTGTTTCGGACCACGCGCGATTTCCAAATTCCGATGATCTATCCATGGGTTATCGGGAGATTTTGCTTGTCGCGGGAATATTGTGACGCCCAACATGTTTGCGATCATGGAAGTGAATCGTGGAGGTGACCATGAATCACAGGGGCGTTGAGTTCACCGTCGCCAAGACGGCCATTCCGGGCATCTGGCAGTGGCAGTTCCGCATCGGTGAAGAGACCAAGACGGGCAAGACCGAGACGAAGATCGACCTGCTGGCGATCCGCCGTGTGCAGCTGCGCATCGATCGGGAGTTGAAGGCCATCGGACAGCGGACGGGACCTGAACCCGAGTCCGGCGGCATGGTCGCGGGTGAAAACGCCTAGTCCGCGCTGGGCAGCCGCCGCATGGTGAATTCGATCTCGCCGCCGGGCAGCTCGCGCCAAGCCTCGACCGCGCTCATATAGCCCGCCTTGGGGTAGCGGGTGAAGAAGGCCTCTGCCCTCGCCCGCGCCGCCTCACGCGGCAGGGTGAAAGTCTCGCGCAGATAACCGTCGCCGCGGCTTTCACCCGGCTGGCTGCCCATCTTGCGCCGGCGTGCCATCCGCTCGGCGAGATCCCGCGGACGATCGGCCATCCCGTACCTCCACTACGCAACACGCATGCAAGAATGTAGGGCGCGGATCGGACGAAGAGGAGTCCCGATCGGCGGCGTCAGCCGCCTCCGATCGGACGATACGATCAATTGGGAGTCGTGCCGGACTTCTTCTTCGGCGCGCTGGTTGCGGCAGACGCCTTCGGCGCAGCAGGCGCCTTCGGCGGATCGGAGCGCATGCCGCCCCAGGGATCGTTGGACGCCTTGGAGTCCGGAATCTTCTTCAGCGTTTCCTTGTAGGCCCTGTCACGCTCGGCTTCCGCGGCCTTCTCCTCCGGCGTCTTGCTCGGGCCGTCCTGCAGCAAATTGAGATTGGGCATTTGCGCGTAGGCCGGTCCCGCCAGCACGGCCAGCAGCACCGCCGCCATACGGAAAAGCTTCATCATGTACTCCTTGGGTCCATCGGGGACGGATCAACCGCGCCTGGTCGTCCCTGTCAACCGCCCGCCGAGGGCCGCATCCGGTGCACCATATCGGGCGAAGTCAGGCATTTTCAAGCCGACCGACCGGCGCAAGACCGGGTGACTTTGCCGCGCCAGTTCGCGCAAGATAGCCGCAACAACCGGTAACATAGGGGGAAACGACAGCAATGCCATCGCAGCCAGAAGCCGAGTTCGGCATCACCGAGGCCAGACGCATCCTCGGCGAGGTCTTTGCGCCCTGGGTCCAGGACCTCAACCTTACCGTCGAGCGCATGGAGCACGCGCAGCCGGCCGACATGCCCGACTGGCAGCCGAGCGCGCTGCTCCGCATGCCGTTCTCGGAGCGGCTGTGCCGCAACGGCGGCGTGGTCTGCGGCCAGGCGCTGATGGCGCTCGCCGACACCGCGATGGTGATGGCGAACCTCGCCGCCAATCGCGGCTACCGTCCCATGACCACGGTCGACCAGACCACGCATTTCATGCGCGCGGTTTCCTCCTCCGACGTGCTCGCCGACGCCCGCGTGGTGCGGCTCGGCCGCACCATGAGCTTCGGCCGCGTCACGCTGCTCTCCGCCTCCGACAACAAACCGGTAGCGATGGTGTCGAGCGCGTTCGCGATGTTGCCGGGCTGAGCATCATTCCAAACGAAGAGAGCCGCGTGAGCGCAAAGCGCACCGCGGCTCTCCATCACGATCTTATCGAAGCGAGAGACCGAAGCGCGGTTGCATCCGCGCTTCGGTACGCTTGAAGAATTACTTGCCGAGAATTTCGTCGGCCGCGGTGACGACGCTGACGGTCGGATTCTTTCCGCAATAGGCACCGAACTTCTTGGCGTTGTCGATGAACACCTCGGTGTCGATGATCGCGTTGTCCTCGTCGCCCTTGTACCAGCCATCCATCCAGGTCAGCACGACCGCGATGTTGTCTTCCCCGCTCTCGAGGAACTGCTTGCAGGTCATGGTCGAGAGGTCCCACTTGACGGCATGGGCGGGCATCGACGACAGCGAGAACGCTGCGGCGAACAGAATCGAAAGCGTGGTCTTCATCAGTATCTCCATCGGCGCGGGACGCCATAAAAAAAGGCCTGCAGGGAAGTCGGCGGAGTGACTCTCCGCTTCAACGTCGTAAACGAAGTCTGAAGCGCAGCGCAAGTAGCGCCAGTATTGAGTTTAGTTCAACGTAATTTCTATGCACTATTTCACAAACGTCATTATGGATGAACGCGAATGATCGAGAAGCGTGCAGCGCAGCGGCACCGTGTTTTCAAGGGTGGAACGATCATCTTTGAAGACAGCGGCATCGCGTGCACGGTGCGAAACATGTCGGCCAGCGGCGCGGCGATCGACCTCGAAGGCCCCGTCACATTGCCGCAATCGTTCACGCTGTCGATCGCGCGCGACAATTTCGCACGGAATTGCCGTGCCGTCTGGCGCAGCGACAGGCGCATCGGCCTCGCTTTCGTACAGTAGTACACACGGTGTGAATGCGCGTTCGCAACGCGCGCACGATGCGGTGCTATGTTCGCCCGATACGACGTCGATGGCGCCGGCAAAGGCCCCCGTTGAAGGGCGTGCAGAAGATCAGGCTGTCTTCGACGAAGAGTGGCGTCGCCTGGAATTTGGTTCGCCGCATCAACTCAGGCGGGCGGGCCGCAAGATCGCCGCTGTGTAATTCGAACGCCCGAACCAGATCACCGACATTGTCGGGCGTGATTTCTCGCAAGAGCGAAATGCGCGAGGACGGCGGCCAAATAGCCCGGGCGGGTCGCCAACGCCCACCTCGTCTATTTCGGCTTCTTGACGGGCTCGGCCGGACGCGCCCCGCTCCAAGGGTCGTACTTCTCCTTGGGCTCGGGAATGCGCTCGAGCGCGGCCTTGTAGGCCTTCTCGTCGACCTTGGGCTTGTTGTCCGTCTTGGGGGCGCCTTCGTTCGGCTGACCTCTGCCACGGCCCTGCGCCTGCACTGACACGACCGTCAGAGCCAGCAGTGCGGCTGCCATGACCAGAATTCTCATTGGTGCAATCCCCTTCGTCTGGGGTACAACCTAGCCTGCAATCCCGTAATAGCAAATGTCGCGGGCTCCCGGATCTTCAGCAAGATTTGCCTTCAGCAAATCTTGATCGGCCGGGACTTCGCCAGATCGCATTCCTGCCTATCTGTTGGCCCGCAGGGGACCTTCACGTATGTTGCGGATTGTTGCTCATGCGGCGCTGATCGCCGCCGCGCTGGCGCTGGCGTCTTGCGGCTTTGCCGACAGCCGCGCGCCGGTGCCTGAGTTCATGCGGCTGAAAGAAGCCGAGCAGCCGCCGCCCGAACCGGCCCCCGACGTCAAGCGCGTGGTGCGCGAGCAGATCAACGTGGTCTTCCTCAACACGTCCTATCCGCGCGAGGTGCACGTTGCCCCGCCCCATCGCGAGGTGCGAGGACCGGGCTGGACCGCCTGCGTCCGCGCGCAGCTCACCTCCGCGACCGGCTCCACGCTCGGCACCCAGATCTACATCGTGACGATATCAGCCGGAAAGGTGGTCGATCGCCGCCGCGCGGAGGCAGACGACATCTGCGGGTCGGAGACCTACGAGCCGATCTGACAGGCCTATTCGGGAAAAACATGCACCCGGCCGGGAACGATCCCCGCCTCCCATTCTTGTTACCTGCACAGGGCAGCTTCGGAGGAGGACATGATGAGGACGTTGACGATTGCACTGCTGGCTGGTGTCGGAGCTCTTGCTGCGGCGAGCGGCGCAAAGGCCGCCGATATCTACACGACCAGCGAATACACCAGTCCCGATCTCGTTCAGGAGGTCCGGCTCGTGTGCGACGACGCCGGCAATTGCTATCGCACCCGCGGCGGCGCGCGCGTGATCGTGCGCGACTCCTACAATGCCATGCCGCGCGAGCGCTATTACGAGCGCCGCACCTATCGCGACTGGGACGATGGTCCGCGCGCCGGCGTCGGCATTCGCGCCCCCGGCGTCAGCGTGGGCGTCGGTGTCGGCGACCGCTGGTAATAAATCAAGCCATAGTGCGCAGGACCGGACGAGACAACTCGCCCGGTCCTGCTCTCGTGATCGAAGCACATCACCGGCGTCAGGCGATGACCGCCTGTTGCTGGAACTGCTCGTAGGCCGCGATCGCATCCGCGGCATACATCAGCGACGGACCGCCGCCCATGTAAACGGCCATACCCAGCGTCTCCTCGACTTCTTCGCGCGTCGCACCGAGCTTGACCAGCGCTTCCGTATGAAAGCCGATGCAGCCGTCGCAATGCGCGGCGACACCGAGCGCAAGCGCGATCAGCTCCTTGGTCTTCTTGTCCAAAGCACCGTCCCGCGTCGCGGCCTGGGCGAGCATCGCAAACCCCTTCATCGTGTCGGGAATGTCGCTCCGCAATTTCTTCAGGTTGGCCGAGATATTCCTGGTGATATCAACGTAGTTCTTGTCCATCGGACCCTCGCTAGCTGGGTTGGGCTGTGGTCGAAGTCGCCTCGCGTGGCGCGCGCAGGGCGATATAGATCGCGGGAATCACCAGCACGGTGAGCAGCGTTGACGAGGCAAGCCCGAACAGGAGCGAGATCGCCAATCCCTGAAAGATCGGATCGAGCAGGATGGTCGCGGCGCCGATCATGGCCGCAAGTGCGGTGAGCAGAATTGGCTTGAAGCGGACCGCGCCGGCCTCCAGCACCACCTCGCGAAGCGACTTGCCGTCTCCGCCGCTGTGCCTGATGAAGTCGACCAGCAGGATCGAGTTGCGCACGATGATGCCGGCCAGCGCGATGAAGCCGATCATCGACGTCGCCGTGAACGGCGCGGACAGCAGCCAATGTCCGACGAGGATACCGATCAAGGTGAGCGGGATCGGCGTCAGGATGACGAGCGGCAAACGGAAGCTCTTGAACTGGGCGACGACCAGCACGTAGATGCCAAGGATGGCCGCGCCGAAGGCCGCGCCCATGTCGCGGAAGGTCACCCATGTGATTTCCCATTCGCCGTCCCACAACACCGTCGGACGCGACTCATCGACCGGCTGTCCGTGCAGACTGATCGCCGGCTTCGGCAGATTGCCCCAATCATGGGCATCGACGCGGTCGGCTACCGCAAGCATGCCGTAGAGCGGCGCCTCGAAGCGCCCGGCAAGCTCGGCCATCACCATGTCGGCGAAACGCCCGTCACGGCGGAAGATCGTCGGCGAGCCCTCCTCCAGCGTCGCTTTCACGACCTGGCCAAGTTCGACCACCGTCTTGCTGCCGGGCACCGTGTTGGCGGGTACCGGCGTCGAGGCAAGCGCCTCGTCCCAGACCAGGTCGCGCTTGCCGAGATGTACCGCGATCTCGATCGGGTTGCGGTCCTCGCCGCGATGCGAGTAGCCGATCGAAATGCCTCCGAACAGCGCCTGGATGGTGTCGTAGACGTCGCGCTGCTCGACGCCGAAGAACTCGAGCCGGTCCTGGTCGATCGAGAGCCGCAGCCGCGGCCGCTTCTCCCCGATCGAATCGTCGATATCGACGATGAACGGCACTTCCGCGAAGACCTTCTTGAGCTCGGCCGTCACCGCGCGGCGGGTAGCCGCATCGGGACCATAAACCTCGGCAAGCAGCGTCGAAAGCACCGGCGGCCCGGGCGGCACTTCAACCACCTTGATGCTGGTGCCCTTGGGCGGATCGAGCACCTTCAGCTTCTCGCGCAGCTCGAGCGCGATCTCATGGCTCGCACGCTTGCGCTCGCCACGCGCAGCCAGGTTCACCTGCACTTCACCGAGCTCGGGCCTCTCCCGCAGGTAATAGTGCCGCACGAGGCCGTTGAAATTGAAGGGAGCCGGTGTGCCGGCGTAGGATTGCAACGAGGTGACCTCCGGCAATTGCCGGGCGATCTCGGCAGCACCGAACAAGGTGCGCTCGGTCGCCTCCAGGCTTGCCCCTTCCGGCAGATCGACGACCACGGCGATCTCGGACTTGTTATCGAACGGCAGAAGCTTGACGGTCACCGACTTGGTTGCAAACAGCGTCATCGACAACAGCGTCGCGATGCCGACGCCAAGCAGAAATATCCAGGCAGAACGCCTGCTGCGCACGATCGGCGTGGCAAAGCGTCGGTAGAGCTGGCCCAGGCGTCCTTCATCATGCGCCGCACGCGCGGACGTCATTTCGCCCTTCGGCGCCAGCTTGAGCATCAGCCACGGCGCGACCACCATGGCGACAAAGAAAGAAAACAGCATCGCCGCTGAAGCGTTGGCAGGAATCGGCGCCATGTAAGGGCCCATCAGCCCCGACACGAACAGCATCGGCAACAGCGCCGCGACCACGGTCAGCGTCGCGACGACGGTCGGGTTGCCGACCTCCGCAACGGCCTCGATGGTCGCCTGCAGGCGCGGCCGGCCGTCGCGCATGGCCCAGTGCCTCGCTATGTTCTCGACGACGACGATGGCGTCGTCGACGAGGATGCCGATCGAGAAGATCAGCGCGAACAGGCTGACGCGATTGATGGTGTAGCCCATCAGGTTGGCGGCGAACATCGTCAGCAGGATCGTCGTCGGGATCACGACGAAGGTCACCAACGCTTCGCGCCAGCCGATCGCGATCGCGATCAGGACGACGATCGAGACCGTCGCGAGCCCGAGGTGGAACAGGAGTTCGTTGGCCTTCTCGTTGGCGGTCTCGCCGTAGTCGCGGGTCACCGTCACCTGGACATCCTCGGGGATGAGACGCCCCTTCAATCCCTCCAGGCGGTGATTGATGTCGGCAGACACAACCACCGCATTGGCGCCGGCGCGCTTGGCGAGTGCGAGGCTGACCGCGGGCACCCGGGCCCACTGCCCCTTCTCGTCCCGCGCATCGTTCCAGACCCGGTGCTCGATCGTATTCGGACCGATGATGACGCTCGCCACGTCCTTGACGTAGACCGGCCGTCCGTCACGGGTCGAGATCAGGAGCAGGCCGATATCGGGAATGCCTGCGAGCGTCTGGCCTGCGGCGACATTGCGAACGATGCCCGCATCACGGACCTGGCCGGCCAGGAAGGAGCGATTGGCGTCCTTAACCTTGGCCACGAGCTGCTGCAGTGTGACGCCGAACAGCGATAATTTTTCGGAATCTGGCTCGACCCTGATCTGCTGCGCCGCCCCGCCGGAAATGTAGGTCAAGCCGATACTGTCGACCTTCACGAGCTCCGAGCGAAGCTTGTCGGCAAGCTCAAACAGATCCTTGTCGGTCCAGCGTTCGGCGGCTTCCGGCTTCGGCGAAAGCGTCAAGACGGTCACGGCAACGTCATTGATGCCGCGGCCGACGATCGAGGGCTCGGGAATTCCAACCGGGATGCGATCGAGATTGGCTCGAATCTTCTCATGGACGCGGAGAATCGCGTCCTCTGCCTTGGTGCCCACCAGAAACCGCGCTGTGACCATCACCCGGTCGTCCTCGGTCTGGCTGTAGACATGCTCGATGCCGTCGATGCCCTTGACGATTGCCTCGAGCGGCTTGGTGACGAGCTCGACCGCGTCGGGTCCGCGCAAGCCGTCGGCGTTGACGCGGATATCGACCATCGGAACGCTGATCTGCGGCTCCTCCTCGCGCGGAATCACGATAACCGCGATCAGGCCGACGACGAACGCTGCGATCAGAAACAACGGCGTTAGCGGCGAGCCGATCGTCGCCTTGGTGAGCCTACCCGAGAGACCGAGGTTCACGGCCGCACCAACTGGTCGCCGGCGCGAATGCCGGATAGGATTTCAAGTCCGTCGGGAAGCGCGGGCGTCGGCAATTCCGAGCCGCGCTGCACCGGCACGTCAATCACTCCTCCGGCCTTTTGCAGCCGCACGTAGTCGATGCCGAACCGGGTCGTCACGTAGCTTGCCGGAACGATGAAAGCCGGCCGGGTGCCACCGGAGATCCACACCCGCAGCCGATCGCCGACGAAATATTCGCCGATCCCTTCGACGGTCGCGTCCGCGATGACGCGCCCTTCCTCGATCAGCGGATAGACGAGATCGACAACTCCCCATTTGGCGGCTTCGCCGCCGAGCTCCGCGCCGTCGACGCGAACCTTGTCGCCAGCCTTGAGACGACGCGCATGGCGCTCCGGCACCCGCAACCGCAATTTGAAGTTCTGCTGCGCGACCGTGACGATGGGATCACCTGGCAATACGACAGAACCAACGGTGATGAGCCTCTTCAGTACGCGTCCTTCTGTCGGTGCAAGGACCTGACCCTGGTTGAGCTGCTCGTTGATCACGGCACGCTCGGCGGTCCTGGCGCGCAGGCCGTTCTCCGCCACGTTCAGCGCGGTCCGGGCCTCGTCGAGCTTGACGCGCGGAAGCGTGCCGCGCTCGACCAGACCTTCAATCCGAGTGAAATCGATCTGCGCCTGGTTGGCCTGCGCCTGCAGCGCCTCGATCTGCGCATCCAGGGACTTCATCTGCAAGCCGAGCTTCTCGTCTCCGATGGTCGCAATCGCCTGCCCTGCGGTCACGCGATCCCCTTCCCTGACGTGGAGCTGGACCACGGTTCCGCCGATGCGCCCGCGCGCCGGTACCACGCTGATGCTTTCGACAGTGGCAAAGACGGCCTTTTCGTCGGCGACGACGTGCGGCGCCACCGTCAGCGTTTCCGCCGTCGCGAGACTGGCCTGCAAGGTAGCGGCCGCCAGCGCGACCAGAAATCCAAAGGCCCGCATAGGGTCTATCCGCATAATCATGGAACTGTCACACCGGTGTACGGTGTGCCTCTGTCATGTCGTCGGTTTTATCCGGCGGGGTGTTGATCTCGCTCAATGCGCCGCCACGCGATCGCTCGCAGATTTCATTTCGTCCTTGCGGATTTCGGCGCGCAAAACACTCCGTAAAGCGTCTTCAGCACCTCACGCGCCGGCTCGCTTGCGATCGAATAGAAGATCGTCTGCGCGTCCCGGCGAGAGGATACGAGACCATCCCTGCGCAGGAGCGCAAGATGCTGGGAGACCGTCGAATCCCGAAGGCTCAGGAATTCGGCCAGTTCACCGACCGACCGTTCGCCGTCGATCAACTGGCAGATGATCAACAGCCGGTGCCGATTGGAGAGCGACTTCAGCAGCTCGCTCGCCTGATCGGCCGCCTGTTCCATGACTTCGCCGTTTATGACTTCGCTATTTATTTTCATACTTGCGTATATACGCAATTACGAATATAAGGTCAAGCACAGAACGGCCGGACTGAACCGGTGATCGATACTCAACGGAGGACCCCATGGCGGAAATCGTCGTAATCGGAGCCGGACTTAGCGGAACGCTGATGGCCTATGAATTGCTGCCACAGTTGAGAACGGAAGATCGCCTGAGCGTGATCTCGCAGGGCGCCGTCTATCACTTCGTTCCGTCGAATCCCTGGGTGGCAATCGGCTGGCGCAAGCAAAACGAGATCGAGATCGATCTCGAAGAGATCATGAAGCGCAAGGGTATTCGCCTGCTGACGCAGGGCGCCAAGCGCGTGCATCCGGCCGAGAATCGCATCGATCTCGCCGACGGCACCTCGATCGACTACGACTATCTGATCGTCGCAACAGGTCCCGAGCTGGCCTTTGACGAAATCCCGGGCCTGGGTCCACAGGGCCACACGCAATCGATCTGTCATGTGGATCACGCCTCGCGCGCCAACGAAGCGTTTGAAAAGCTCGCAGCCAATCCCGGCCCTGTCGTGATCGGCGCGGTCCAGGGCGCTTCCTGCTTTGGGCCCGCCTACGAGTTCCTCTTCATCCTGGAAACCGAGCTGCGCCGCCGCAAGCTGCGGGACAAGGTGCCGATGACCTTCGTCACTTCGGAGCCCTATATCGGCCATCTCGGGTTGGACGGTGTCGGTGACACCAAGGGCCTGCTCGAGGCTGAGATGCGGGAGAAGCACATCAAATGGATCACCAACGCGCGCGTGGACAGCGTCGGGCCCGGCATGATGTCAGTGGAGGAATTGGCCGAGAACGGCACGGCCCACAAGGCGCACGACCTGCCCTTTGCCTATTCGATGATGCTGCCCGCCTTTCGCGGTGTCGAGGCGGTCCGCGGCGTCGAAAAGCTGACCAATCCGCGCGGCTTCGTGATCGTGGACAAGCACCAGCGTAACCCCACCTACCAGAATGTATTCGCCGTGGGGGTTTGCGTGGCTATCGCGCCGGTCGGGGCGACGGCAGTACCAGTCGGCGTGCCGAAGACCGGCTTCATGATCGAGTCCATGGTAACGGCGACTGCGATGAACATTGGCGCCCTGCTTCGCGGCACGGAGCCCAAGACGGAGCCGACGTTGAACGCGATTTGTCTTGCGGACTTCGGCGACTCCGGCGTCGCGTTCCTCGCGCAGCCGCAGATCCCGCCGCGGAACGTTAGCTGGTCGTCGAAGGGCGAGTGGGTCCACTACGCGAAGGTGGCCTTCGAGAAATACTTCATCCGCAAGATGCGGAGGGGCGAAAGCGAGCCGTTCTATGAACGCTTCGTGCTCGACAGGCTGAACATCGCCAAGATCAGGGAGGTTCGCACTGGCAAATGAGTGAGACATGCCAGATCGTTTGCGGGCATTGCGGGCGGACCAACCGCCTGCCCGCCGAGCGCGCGCCGGAAGCCGCACGGTGCGGTGTATGCCATCAGGCGCTTTTCACCGGTCATCCGATTGAGGTCGACGAGGAAGGTTTTCAGCGTCACGTCGCGAACAACGAGATTCCGGTCCTGGTCGATGTATGGGCACCATGGTGCGGGCCCTGCCGCGCCATGGCACCGATGTACGAGCGCGCTGCGCGTGAGCTCGAGCCGAAGGTTCGGTTGCTCAAGCTCAACTCCGACAACACGCCGAACCTCTCGTCGCGCCTCAACATCACGGGTATTCCCACCCTGCTGCTGATGCGCGGCGGCCGGGAAGTCGCCCGCCACGCCGGCGCGATGGATGCGCGCAGCATCGTCGCCTGGACCCAGGCTGGCCTGACAGATTCTTAAGACCGTAACCCTTCAATAGGAGCATGCCATGAATGTCGACAAAGCCGTTCTCGCCTTCGCAGGTTTCGTTGTCCTGCTCGGACTCGCACTGGGCACCTACGTGAATGCATACTGGTACCTGCTGACGGCGTTTGCCGGGGTGAACATGTTGCAGGCCTCGTTCACGGGCTTCTGTCCCGCTGCGATCGTGTTCAAGAAGCTGGGCCTGCGCGGTGGCTGCGCGTTCTCGTGAACCCGTACAGAGAAAACCACCCAATTCGACGGAGACAGCCATGACCTATCACTTCTCGAAGACGGTCGACCTGCCGTTCGACGCCGCGGTTGCGGCCACGATCGAAGCGTTGAAGCACCATGGCTTCGGCGTGCTCACCCAAATCGACGTGAAGGACACCCTGAACAAGAAACTCGGGGTCGAGTTTCAGCCATATCTCATCCTCGGGGCATGCAATCCCAAGCTCGCCTATGAGGCGCTGACCGTCGAGGACAAGATCGGCACGATGCTTCCCTGCAACGTCGTGGTTCAGCAACGCGAGCGCGGCAAAGTGGAGATTTCGGCAGTGGATCCCGTCGCTTCGATGACGGCGATCGAAAATCCGAAGCTCGGCGCCGTCGCCGGTCAGGTTCGCGAGTTGCTGAAGCAAGTCGTCGCCGAGATTGCCTGAGACCGTTCGCACAGATTGCATAGGCCGACCATGACCGACGACACCTTCATCCAGGGACCGCTCTACGAGAAGCGGAGGAAGGTCTATCCGCAGTCCGTCCATGGTCGGTTCCGCCGCATCAAATGGGCGATCCTCTGCGTCACGCTCGGGGCCTATTATCTCCTGCCGTTCGTGCGCTGGAACCGCGGGCCCGGCCTGCCGGACCAGGCGGTGCTGATCGACTTGCCGCATCGGCGCTTCTACTTCTTCTTCATCGAGCTGTGGCCGCAGGAGGTCTACTATTTCACCGGCCTGCTGATCATCGCCGCGATGACGCTGTTCCTGATGAATGCCGTCGCCGGCCGGCTGTGGTGCGGCTACATGTGTCCGCAGACGGTGTGGACCGACCTGTTCTACGCGGTCGAGCGCTGGGTCGAGGGCGACCGGCGCGAGCGCATGCAGGGCGACAAGCGCTACTGGACGTTCGATCACATCCGGAAGGTCGCGCTGAAGCACTTCCTCTGGATCATGATCGCCTGGTGGACCGGCGGCGCCTGGGTGCTGTATTTCGCGGACGCGCCGACGCTGGTGAAGGAGCTCGCCACCTTCCAGGCGCCGTTCATCGCCTATCTGTGGATCGGCATCCTCACCGCCACGACCTATGTCTTTGCCGGTCATGCCCGCGAGCAGATGTGCATCTACATGTGTCCGTGGCCGCGCATCCAGGCGGCGCTGACCGACGAATGGGCGCTCAACGTCACCTATCGCCTCGACCGCGGCGAGCCGCGCATGTCGGTCAAGAAGGCGGATGCCGCCCGCGCGCACGGCGATCCCGCCGGTGACTGCGTCGATTGCCACCAATGCATCAATGTCTGTCCGACCGGCGTGGACATTCGCCATGGAATCCAGCTCGGCTGCATCCAGTGCGGCCTGTGCATCGATGCCTGCGACAACGTCATGGGCGAGATCGGCCGGCCCGCCGGCCTGATCGGCTACGACACCGACATCAACATGCAGCGCCGGCGCGAGGGCAAGGCGCCGATCTACCGCATCATCCGTCCGCGCACGCTGATCTATGCCGCGGCCATCGCCGTCGTCGGCAGCATCATGCTCTACAAGCTCGCCACGCGCGCGACGATGGACGTCAGCGTGCTGCATGAGCGCAATCCCCTCTTCGTCCAGCTCTCGGATGGCGGGGTGCGCAACGACTACACCGTCCGCATCCTCAACAAGGGCGCGCAGCGATCGTTTGCACTCGAGGTCTCCGGACTGCCCGGCGCAATCAGTCGCGTCGCCGGTGTCGAAAACAGCCCCGGCGGCAAGCCGATCATCGAGGTCGGACAGGATCAGACCCGCGAGGTCAGGCTGTCGGTGCAGGTCGGCCCCGGCGACCTGCCGAAGGCCTCGCGTGACATCGACATTGCCATCACCGACACCGACACCGCCGGCGGCGGCCGCGCGAGCGCACGCGATCATTTCGTGCCGGGCGACTAGCAGCACTCACAGTCCATTCACCCTCCGGCGGCAGGCGCCGGAGGGTGAATGAGACGTTAATACTACCGCTCGAATTAAAGCGGCGCCCCAACGGTATTTTCCAATCTTTGCGCTAGACAAGGCCGTGCAACACGGGCCTTGGCCCGCGTGAACGGGGACGACGGGACGTGGTCGATATCGCGCATGAGGCTGCGATCAATCCGGCATCGGCAAGAGATGCCGCGGCGGCGCGCGCGCTCGTCCCACTCAGCTCCATCGACCCGGGCCAATGGCGCGCGCTGGCGCAGCGCGCGATCGAGCCGAACGGATATTACCTGCCGGGCTGGGAGCTCGCCGTCAGCGCCACCGCGCGCGGCCGCACGGACGCCTCGGCGCTGGCCGCATCCGACGGATCTTCGTCGCGGCTGATCGGACTGATGCCGGTGATCTCGCTGTGGCGCGCCTGCAGGATCCCCCTGCCCGCGCTGGTGAGCGCGCATCCCTATGGCACGCTGTGCAGCCCCCTCATCGACCGCGACGCCCCGATCGAGGCCGCCACGCGTCTGTTGCAGCAGGCGCGCGCCGCCGGAGCCCATGCGCTCGTGCTGAACGACGTCGCGCTTGACGGTGCGGCGATGAATGCGCTCAGCCAGGCTCTCGATCGCGACGGCCTGAAGCCGCGCGTACTATCCTCCTACATCCGCGCCAGCCTCGATGCGACGCGGGATGGCGAGACGCTGCTGCGCGAGGCGCTCGGCGCCAGGCGACTCAAGGAGCTCCGCCGTCAGCGCCATCGCCTCGAAGAGCACGGTCCCGTCACGTTCGAGGCTGCGCGCAGGCCCGAAGAGATCCGTTCCGCACTCGAAACATTCCTGCAGCTCGAGGCCAGTGGCTGGAAGGGCAAGCGCGGCACCGCGCTGATCCAGCACGCGGGCGATGCGACCTTCATCCGCCGCGCCGTGCCGGCACTCGCCGAGACCGCGCAATGCGAAATCAACACGCTACGCGCCGGTGCCACGCCGGTGGCCGCCGGAATCGTGCTGCGCCACCAGGACCGCGCCTTCTTTTTCAAGCTCGGCATTGACGAAAATTTCGCGAAATATTCGCCGGGCGTGCAGCTCACGCTCGAGCTCACCCGCCATCTCTGCGCCGATCCCGCCATCGCCAGCGCGGACTCCACCGCGAGCGCCGATCACCCCATGATCAACCCGATCTGGCGCGGACGCTTTGCCATCGGTGACGTGCTGATCCCGCTGCGGCGGAACGATCCGGTCGTCGCCTTGATTCACGCGGCACTGACCGGCCTCAACGTCGCCCACGAGGCTGCGCGACGCGTGGTCCGTCGGCTCCGCAAATAGACTACTCCGCCGCCTGCGCGTTGATCTCCGCCGAGACCTCACGAATGGCGCGGGCGAGCAGGTTCGGATCCTGCGCGCCTGATACGGCGTATTTCTGCGCGAACACGTAAGTGGGTACGCCGGAGATGCCCTTCTCGGCGGCTTCCTGCGCATCCGCAGTGACGCGTGCGACGTCCTCGTCGGTGGCGAGGCGCTTGCGCACGTCGTCGGCATCGAGGCCGATATCGGCTGCGGCCTGCACCAGCACGTTGACGTCGGTCAGGTCGCCGCCGTCGCGGAAGTAGAGCTCCATGAGGCGCTGCTTCATCTCGGGTGCCTTGCCGATCGCTTCGGCCCAGAGGATCAGGCGGTGGCAATCGGTCGTGTTGGGCTGGCGCGCGACCAGCTCGGGCCGGTAGACGAGGCCCTCTTCGCTCGCCGCCCCGACCACGCGCCCGGCAATGCCCTTGTAGGCCTCGACCGAGCCGAACTTCTGGGTGAGATACGCCTCGCGGCTGATGCCTTCGCGCGGCACCCAGGGATTGAGGAAGAAGGGACGGAAATTGAGCTTGACGGGAACGTCGGGCACGAGCGCCAGCGCGCTCTCGATGCGATGCTTGCCGATATAGCACCAGGGGCACACCACGTCGGAGACGACATCGATCTGGAGCGGTTTCAGCGTGCTCATGAGCGCCTCCTTCGGGCGATGCGGGTTTGCCCCAAGATAAGCCGAACGGGCGCTGAGGCAAGAGCACTGGATGAGGGCGCTAGCTCATGGCTGCCGCCATCTGCTTCAGCCGCCCGGCGGTGCGCTCATCCGCCGGAAAGAATGTCTCCAGCGCCAGTTCGGACAGGGTGATGTCGACCGGGGTGCCGAACACCATGGTGGTGGAGAAGAAACTAAGTATCTCACCGCCAAGACGCAGCTTGAAGGGGATCGCGACATTGTCGCTGGGCAGCGGCGCCGAGCGCGCCGGAATCGGATAACTTTTGAGGTCGGTGTAGAGCTTGACGAGTTCGGGATCGGCCGTCGCCTCGCATTGCCGGTGCAACCGTTCCAGCAGGTGTCCGCACCATTCCGCCAGATTGACCGTGCGCGGCGCCAAGGCCTCGGGATGAAACGCGAGCCGCAGCACGTTGACGGGCTGGCCGAGCAGGCGCTGCGGAATGCCGTCGAGCAGCGGCGCCAACATGCGGTTGGCCGCAACCAGATTCCAGTGCCGGTCATAAGCCAGCGCCGGATTGGGCTCGTGCGCTCTGAGAACGAGGTCGATCGCCTGACGGGCTGATGTCAAGGCGGGATCCTCCAGCGGGCGCTGCGGAAACACCGGCGCGTAGCCGGCCGCGACCAGCAGCACGTTGCGTTCGCGCAAGGGCACGTCGAGGCGCTCGGCCAGTCTCAGCACCATCTCGCGCGAGGGCGCGGCACGGCCGGTCTCGACGAAGCTCAGATGTCGCGCGGAGATCTCGGCCTCGCCGGCGAGATCGAGCTGGCTCATGCGGCGGCGCTGCCGCCATTCGCGCAAATGATCGCCGATATGAACCGGCTGGCTGTGTTCGGCGCGTGCCGTGGATGCATGAGCGGTCATGACGGAAAACCTAGCATGCGGATTTCACCCGTTCCATTACCCCGAGGTAATCGAATTCGGTCTCGGCCCAGCGCATCTTCATTCGCAACGGAAGATGCATCGAGTTCACCCCAAGCCCAACCAACCATGGAGACCCACGATGATTGACGCATCCACCTTCCTGCGCCGCGCGCTCCTTGCCGACGCGATGTTCAGCGGCGTCGCCGCCCTCGGCTTCACGTTCGGCGCAGGCGCGTTCGCGACGCTGTTCAATCTGCCCGAAGCGCTGCTGCGCGAGACCGGGCTGTTCCTGATCGCCTACACTGCGCTGGTCGGCTGGCTCGCCGCGCGCTCAGCGGTGCCGAAGCCGCTCGTGCTGCTGGTCGTGGTCGGCAATGCGGCCTGGACGGTTGGCAGCATTGCGCTGCTGCTTTCGGGCGCAGTGTCGCCGAACATCGGCGGCGAACTGATGGTGGTCGCGCAAGCCATCGCGACCGGCGTGTTCGCGGAGCTGCAATATGTGGGCTTGCGCAAGAGCGGCGGTGTCGTGACGGCGTGATCCTCCCGCGCTCCAGACGCGCCGCAACGCTCCTGGCGTTGCGGCGCGGAGCCGGGACGCCCGTTCACAACACTGTCATTGCGGCCTGTCGACCTGTTTGCCTGCCTCAACTGGGCCTCTCGCGCATGTTGTTGTACGATCGGTGGAGCAGTTGCCCGGCCGCCAGGAGGAATTGACATGACCAACGTCGTATTCAACCGCCGCAACCTCCTCCTCGCCGCCGGCGGTTCCGTTCTCGCAACCGGGGTCTCGGGGCTGCTGTTGCCCGCGCGCGCGGACGGCCTCGCGCCGACCGATTCAATGTCGGGCGGGTCGAACAACTACCGCAAGGGCGCGCCGATCGTTGACCTTATCGGAAAGGGCGGCTTCTGGATGAGCGGCACGGTGCGCCGCGCAGGCGACGGGGCGCCGCTTGCCGGGCAGCGCATCCAGATCTGGGCGCACACGACCGAAGGACAGGAGCACGAGCCGCAGAGCCATGGCGCCACGCTCACCGACAAGAACGGAGCGTTCCGGCTCGAGATGCCGCAGATCATTCCCGTCTTCGGCCAGCCGCACGGTCACCTCGCCTATGACAGCGGTGAATTCAAAACCGTCTTCCTGCGGCCGGTGATGCGCAGTGCAAAGGAAACGAGCCTGGAGGCCCACTTCGTCCTTCAGCCGGCCTGACCGGATTGGGACCACGGGAATGAGATGGGCGAAGGTGCCCCTGATCTGGGCCGCCCTTGCAGCAGCCGTTGGCGTGCCGATCGCCGCGGCAGCGATGAGCCCGCTGCTCGCATGGCGCGGTCCGGTCTATGTTCTGGCCGGGTTTGCAGGGATTGTTGCGCTGGGTCTCGTGCTGGTTCAGCCACTGCTGATCGGCGGATATTTGCCGCCGCTGTCGACTTATCGCGGACGCCGCGCCCATCACTGGATCGGAGGCGCGCTGCTCGTGGCCGTGGTGATCCATGTCGCCGGCCTCTGGTTCACCAGTCCGCCCGATATGATCGACGCCCTGACCTTCTCGTCGCCGACGCCGTTCTCCCCCTTTGGCGTGATCGCCATGTGGGCCATCTTCGTTGTCGCGCTCCTGGCTACCCTGCGCCGGCGATTGGGGCTGCGGCTGCGAACGTGGCGCATCGCTCACATCCCCCTCGCGATCGTCATCGTCATCGGCAGTGTCGTCCATTGCCTGCTGATCGAGGGAACGATGGAGACGGTGTCGAAGGCGGCGCTTTGCGCACTGGTCCTCGCGGCGACCATCAAGGTCATGGCTGACCTGTGGGTGCGGAGAAAGCCAAGACCATTGGCTGGAGAGAGCAGCGCGCCACAGTGATCGCCGCTGCGATGTCCGTTTTCGGTCCGCAGGAAACACGACAAGCCTGATCACCAGATCAGAGCTTACGAAGGCTCGCCGTCATTGAGGATGGGCCGGAGTTCGTCGATGTCGATCTGTCTGCCGTCCATGTCCCGGATCGACACGTCTTCGGGCCCGCTCTTCATGTCGTCATACAGCTGGAGCGCTGCGGGCAGCGTGGATGCGACGATCAGAAACGATCCCGATTTCACTTGGTATGGCATAGGTAGAATATGCCCGTTCTCAGGGAATTTGAATGTTCAAAAGTGAACGTAGGCGGTGGCCGCCTCAGAGTTCCCAGGGCAAGGTTCCCAAGGCTCTGGAACCAGCTGTTCCAATCGGAATGATGATCGTGACGCCCGCGGGCTCATGACCAGCTTCCTGTCCGAGACCGGAAAATGTCGAGACTGCGCCGCTTCTGCGTAAGCAGTGACCGACAGCAGCTACGCCTTCGCCCGGCCGACCTTGCCGCCGAAACGCTTGCCGTTCAGCTTCTTCTTTTTCGCGAGCGCGCCCTTCGCGCCGGCCTTCAGCGCCTTACGCTCCGCGCGGGCTTTCACCTTGGCGCGTTCGGCGCGCGCCTCTGCGCGCAGCTTCTTGCGCTTCTTCTCGCACGACTCGCACTTGCAGCCGATCGGCTTCAGATAGGCTTTGAAATAATCGGTGCCGTAATCGTAGTTGATCTCGTCGCCCGGCTCGATGTTCCTGATGGCGCGGATGAAGACCTTGCGCTCGCGCGGCCGGACGTCGGATTCGGCGTTGGGCCGGCAGGAATGGTTGATGTAGCGGGCGAGGTTCTTGCGCACCGAACCGTCGATGGTCCAGCGGTTGTTGAGCTCGAACAGATACTTGTTCTCGATCTCGTCATGCGCGGGAATCTTGGAGTCCAGAATCGGTCCGAAATAACGGATGATCCGGGTCCCCTTCTTGATCGGCATGGTGGCGAACAGGCCGAGGCCGGTCTTGGAACGGCCGACACGATAGGATTTGCTGGAAGCGATGGCTGGCATGATCGAGAAAAATGAGGACGCAAACGAGGCCCGATGCCTCAAGCGAAGCCGCTCTTCTAGAACGATTCCTCGGCGCTGTCAGGTCTATCCCGCCCCTGTTTGAACCTTGCCCACAATGAAGACGTCTGATGGTACGGAGTTCCGCTGCATCAGGGCGTCATCATGAGGCGTATTGCGTTCATTTGCCTGGCCGGGCTGCTTGCCTGCTCGAACGCGGGTGATGCCGACGCCCAATCGCTGGGCAGCACCAATGAACTTGCCCGCAAGGCGGCTGACGAGGTCGCCCGCGGCTTCAACTGCGACGAGGACGAGGTGCAGGTCATCGGCACCAGCGGCCGCGCGGTCGAGCTCGCGACGCGGCGCTAGGCCTGCGCCCAGCCCGGAAAGCTATGCCGGCAGCTTCCCGCTCATGGGCGCCGTCAGCATCGCCTCGAACAGGCGTTCGGGCGTGGTCCCCTCGGGCAGCCGCCCCATGATGTCCTCAAGCCGCCCGTCGAGCAGCAGCATCGTGAAACCGTGCACCATCGACCAAGCGCGCGCGATCGCAGCGCCCTGGTTCAGCGTCAGCGAGTCCTCGCTGATCTGCTCCTGCCGCATCATGCCGATGGCGTTGGCAAGCCCGGCGAAGGAAGCCTCGGCCGCCTCGTGCAGCGACGGCCGGGAATAGTCGAGGCGTTCGGTGCGGAACATGATGCCGTACATGCCGGGATGGGCCTGCGCATAGGCGACATAGGCCTTCGGCCGCGCCAGCGCGCGCGCGAGCGGCGTGGTGGCTGTATCGCACGCCGACGCCATCGCCGCGTTGAAATGGCGGAAGCCGACGGCTGCGAGCTCGCTGAGCAGGCCGGTGAGATCGCCGAAATGATGGGTGGGGGCGGCGTGCGACACGCCCGCCTCGCGCGCCACCGCGCGCAATGTCAGGCCGGAAAGCCCGTCGCGCTCCAGCACCCGCTCGGCCGCCTGCAGCAACGCCTCGCGCAGGGCGCCGTGATGATAAGGCGTCTCGGTCTTCGCGGTGCGGGGCGGCGCCGACGATGCCGAGGATGTTTTCTTCGAAGTGCGCGGGCGGCGCACCGTTTCTGACTTGGCCATGGACCCAGCTATATGACGCAATATTGACAGTGTAAAGATTTCGCTTGACCGGCGCCGCGATCGGCTCTATTTGATCTTTACGATGTAAAGATAGACGGAGGGATACGCTGTGCAGCAGGCCGCCGCCACCGAGCGCCGCAACAATCTCGGACCGATTCCGTTCGAGGCCGACGCGCCTTTCCTCAAGATCGTCGGCGAACTGCCACGCGAGCTGAACGGCACGCTCTATCGCAACGGCCCCAATCCGCAGTTCGACGCGCCCGGCGCGCACTGGTTCGTCGGCGACGGCATGCTGCACGCCTTCCACCTCGAGAACGGCCGCGCCAGCTATCGCAACCGCTGGGTCCGCACGCCGAAATGGCTGGCCGAGCACGATGCCGGCCGCGCGCTGTTCGGCGGCTTCGGCCGCAAGCTGCCGGATGCGCCGCAAAACCTCACCGACGGCGGCGTCGCCAACACCAACATCATCTTCCATGCCGGCAAGCTGCTCGCGCTGGAAGAAGCGCATCTGCCGACCGAGATCGAGCCGGGCACGCTGGCAACGCGCGGCTATCACAATTATCACGGCCGCGTCGCCGGCAGTTTTACCGCGCATCCAAAGACGGATCCCGTGACCGGCGAGCTCGTGTTCTTCGGCTACAACGCAGCGGGGCCGCTGACGCCTGCCCTCTCCTGGGGATCGATCGATGTAACAGGCAAGGCGACGCGGTTCGAACGCTTCGAGGCGCCCTATGCCAGCATGGTGCACGACTTCATCGTCACCGAGAACCATGTGCTGTTTCCGATCCTCCCCATCACCGGCAGCATGGAGCGCGCGATGAGCGGACGGCCGCCTTATGCCTGGGAGCCGGACAAGGGCGCCTATGTCGGCGTGATGAAGCGCAACGGCGCGGCCAAGGACATCGTCTGGTTTCGTGCCGAGGCCTGCTACGTCTTCCACGTCATGAATGCGTGGGAGGACGATGGCCGCATCGTCGCCGACGTCATGCAGTTCGAGGAAGCGCCGCTGTTTCCACATCCCGACGGCCGGCCGACCGATCCGGAGAAATCGCGCGCCCGCCACTGCCGCTGGACGTTCGATCTCTCCGGCAATACCGACCGCTTCCAGCAGACTTATCTCGACGATCTCACCGGCGAATTCCCCCGCATCGACGATCGTCGCGCCGGGCTGAAGAGCCATCACGGCTGGTACGCCTGCGCCAATCCGAAACTGCCGATGTTCGGCGCGCTGTCAGGCGTCGTGCATGTCGACGGCAACGGCAAGCGGCTCGGCCAATACCTGCTGCCGGCCGGCGACACGATCTCCGAGCCGGTGTTCGTCGAACGCGCGAAGGATGCAGCCGAAGGCGACGGCTGGCTGCTCGCGGTCGTCTGGCGCGCGCGGGAAAACCGCAGCGACCTCGCCGTTTTCAACGCCACCGATATCGAGGCGGGCCCGGTCGCGCTGGTGCAGCTCGGCCATCGCGTCCCGGATGGCTTTCACGGCAATTGGGTGGGAGCGGCGTAGCTCTCCCCTCGTCATTCCGGGGCGCGCGTTAGCGCGAACCCGGAATCCATTTTGCCGCACGTCTGACGCCCGATGGATCCTGCGATGTGCAATTGCGCATCGCAGCTCGACGCTGCGCGTCGCCCCGGAATGACAGAACAGAAGAGGAGCTTCCCATGTACCTGCCCTCGATCACCGATTTCCTCGCCATCTTCGCCCTCGCCTGCGCCGCGCTCGCGTTCCCGACGATCCTGCTGCGGCGGAGCAGCCACGCCCTCTTCGACGGCGGCATCCTGCTCGCCATCGGCCTCCTGATCGCCGCCGGACTGCCGGTCCTGTCACGCCTGCCCTGGGCGGAATTCGCCCAGGAGGCGTCCGAGCAAGCCGTTGCGGCACTTCACTTTTTGGAGGTCACTTACGTCATTTTGACACTGTAAAGATTTTGCTTGACCCGCCGGACCGGCTCGACTATCTATCTTGACATTGTAAAGATCAGCCAGACCGAGGCCATCCATGGCGATTTTCCTGATCCTCGCGCCCTACGGTGCCTACTCTTTCCTGATGCTGGTGACGTCGGCCACTGCAAGCGTGTTCGCAGCGTCCGCGATCTGCCTCGCCACCATCGCGATCGACGTTGCGCGCGGCCGCTCCGTGAAGATCCTGGCCGCGGGCTCGGCGATCGTCTTCGCAGCCATCGGCCTCACCCTCGCGCTGGTCGATCCCGCGCTCGGCACGCTCGGCGTCAAGCTGTCGGTCGATATCGGCATCTTCGTGATCTCGCTCGGCTCGATGCTGGTTCGCCGTCCCTTCACGCTGCAATATGCGGTCGAGGCGGTCCCGGCCGAGACCGCGGCGATGCCCGGCTTCCTCACTGCCAACTACATCATCACGGGTGCCTGGACCGCGGCCGCGCTGTTGATGACGGCAGCGAACATCGTGCTGCTCTACTTCCCCGGCCTGCCGGTCTGGTCGGGCCTCGCGGTCGCCTTCGCCGCCCGCAACACCGCGATCTATTTCACGAAGTGGTATCCTGAATATTGCCAGATCAAATACGGTAAGCCATTGGCCGCGATCGCCCACTCTCATTGATGACAGGACAGACGATGAAAGACGTATTCCGCCGGCTCGTCTCTGATTTCCTCTCCACCATCGTCTTCCTGGTGATTTATCTGGCGACCGACAACGTCATCCTCGCAACGACGGTCGCCATCCTCGGCGCCATCGGCCAGGTGGTCTGGGCGCGGATCAAGGGCCAGACGCTCGGCTACATGACCTGGGCAAGCCTCGGCCTCGTCATCGTGCTCGGTGGCGCGACGCTGCTCACCAACGACCCGCGCTTCGTGCTGGCTAAGCCTGCCATCGGACACATCGCGATCGGCATCATCATGCTCAAGCGCGGCTGGATGCTGCGCTATCTGCCGGCGATCGTGACCGAGACCATTCCGAAATACGTCACCGTCGCGGGCTACGCCTGGGCCGTGCTGATGTTCGTACTTGCCGCAGGCACCGTCGCCGTCGCCATGACGGGCGACATGAAGCTGTGGGTCTTCTATATTTCCGTGGTCCTGGTCGGCGCCAAGATCGCCGCGTTCGCCGTCCAGTACGTTGCCTTCCGCTTGCTCGTCGGCAGCCGCATTCGCAGCGCCCGCGCGTGAGGGCGCGGCAAAGAGAGCGTTAGGCAGGCCACGCGAGTTGGGCTATAGGCCTTCTGGCTCAGCCTGCGGATTGTCGCCGGCTGCCGGGAAAAAGTTGGGAGATGCGAATGGCCGTGGACGGCAACTGGACTCTGACCATGACGACGCCCATGGGCGAGCGCACGACCACGCTGAGCCTGAAGGCCGCGGGCGGCACGCTCACGGGCACGCAGAGTGCGGAGGGTAACTCCTCGGAGATCTTCGACGGCACCGTCAGCGGCGACAACGTCTCCTGGAAGGTCTCGATCGACAAGCCGATGCCGCTCACGGTCGAATTCAGCGGCACCGTCGCCGGCGACAGCATCAGCGGCGAGATGGGTATTGGCCCGATGGGCAGCTTCCCGTTCACAGGCGCCCGCGCGTAAGCCCGCTGCGAACCGTGCGCGTGCTCCGTCTCATCGCGGCGGCGATCCTGTGCCTCGCGACACAGGCTGTGCGCGCGGATGACACCGAACCGGCGTGGCGCGCAAGCGCGCTCGCCCTGGTGCCTGCGGGCTATGTCCCAGGCCTCGCCTACCGGACCGATGGGGCGACCGGCTACCTCGCCATTGATCCCGCCACGTCGAACGATCCGAAGACCCCGGCAAGCGTGTTCGCCGCGCGCCAGACGCTCGTGGTCACGCTCACGCCGGAAGCGACGCGTGCGGTCTCGGCCGAGCTGAAGCCCCGCACCGGGCCGGATCCCGATAACGACGACACCGATTTCGCCCGGCTGCACGCCGATCTCGCCGCCAGGCGCGCAACGCTCCCTGGTGGCACCGAGCCCTGCGATCTCGGCGCCTGGTCCATCGACAAGGATCCAGCTGGCCTCAACGTGCGCGCCGAGCCGTCGGCGAAGGCCCGCGTGCTCGGCACGCTGCCGCCGCCCTACCGGCTCAAGCTCGGCGGCGCCGAGAACACGCCGGATGGCGGCTGGCTCACCGAATTTCGCATCATCGGCTTCAGGGACGGCTGGTTTCTGATCGAAGGTGCCAAGCCGCCGGGCAAGGATTACGAGGACGAGAAGCGCTATCCGCGCAACGCGCCGAAACCCTATGCGGGTCGCGGCTGGGTCGACTCCAACAAGGTCGGTGCCGCCTACGCCAACGGCGCCACCCGCATGGGCGGACTGTTTCAGGCGCCCTTCGTCGATGCCAAATCGATGCCGGCCCAGCGCGAGCTCGGCGGCGCGATCGACACCGACGGCGGCCCAAAGCGCATCTTCGCCTGCAGCGGCCTCTGGGGCCTGGTCGAGAGCCAGGACGGCGTGCGCGGCTGGTGGCGCGGTCTGTGCTCCTACCATGTCACGAATTGCAGTTAGCTATCCGATCTCCCCGCCCTGCGGGCCGTAGGGCAATCGCACATGCTTTCTGGCTACCACTGAGCAAGCGCCTCGTCCTTCGAGACGACCGCTTCGCGGTCTCCTCAGGATGAGGCTGAACTACGTCGGCGTCCCAGAAACTGCAGCCGCATACTCCGCCCTCATCCTTGTAACTCGCCAAAGACCGGTCGGCGATCTAGGCTTGGCCGTTCGGCTGCAGATGGGAGACCGTCTCATTCTAGGGCCGCAAAGCCCGTCCCTCAGCTCGGCTCCCCATCTGCAAGTCCGTTGAACCCGAACAGTCGCGTGGGCCGCCTGGCGAGCCCGGTTGCGCAAGGAGGGGTGCCGATGGAATTGTCATTCGTGGGAATCGATGTCTCCAAGGACCGCCTGGACGTTCACGTACGTCCGAGCGGAGAAATGTTCGCTGTCACGCGAGACGGCAAAGGGCTCGAGAGCCTCGTCGAACGGCTGTTAGAGCTGAAACCCACTTTGGTCGCGGTGGAGGCGACCGGAGGTTTCGAAACCATTGTGGCTGCGGCCGTTGCCGGCGCTTCAATCCCGCTGGCGGTGGTCAATCCTGCCCAAATCCGCAACTTCGCCCAGGCGGCCGGCAAACGGGCGAAGACCGATCCGATCGACGCTGCCGTGATTGCTCACTTCGCGGATGCGCTCCGGCCGGAGCCGCGCGAGCTGCCTGACCAGGAAGCGCGCCTGCTGGCCGAAATGGTCAGTCGCCGCCGGCAGATCATCGAGATGAAGACCGCGGAAGGCCAGCGTGAGAAACGGGCAAGCAATGTCCGGATCCGCAAAGGTCTGCAGCGTCACATCGCCATGCTGCAGAAGGAGCTCGATGCCATCGACCGAGACATCGAGACCATGGTTCGTGGCTCGCCGGTCTGGCGCGCCAAGGAGGATCTTCTCGCCTCGGTGCCTGGGATAGGAAACATCGTCGCCAGAACTCTGCTCGCCGAGCTGCCTGAACTTGGCCGGTTGAGCCGTCGGGAAATCGCCAGCCTCGCCGGCCTTGCGCCTTACACCCGGCAATCAGGCCGCTGGCGAGGCAAGAGCATGATCGGCGGCGGCCGAGCCAGCGTTCGCACAGTCCTCCACATGGCCGCCTTGGTGGCGAGCCGCTGCAACCTTGCCCTCAAGACTTTTTACCAGCGCCTCCTCAGCGCCGGAAAGCCGAAGATGGTTGCTCTGGTGGCAGTCGCCCGGAAGCTTCTCACCACCCTCAACGCCATCATCAGAGACAATAGACCATGGCAAAACGCTTGACTTCGAAGACAGTCGCTGAGGGCCCGCCAACGGCGGGCGTCTCGAAGGATGCGCCGCGGGGGGACAGCTTCAACAGCGATCGCAGCCGCAAGCGGGGCCAGGTGATGCGCTAGCCCAAATTCAACTCCTTGAAGAAGTCGTTCCCCTTGTCGTCGATGATGATGAACGCCGGGAAGTCGACGACTTCGATGCGCCAGATCGCTTCCATGCCGAGCTCGGGATATTCGAGCACTTCGACCTTCTTGATGCAGTGCTCGGCGAGATTCGCCGCGGCGCCGCCGATCGAGCCGAGATAGAAGCCGCCATATTTCTTGCAGGCCTCGCGCACGGCGGGCGCGCGATTGCCCTTCGCCACCATCACCATCGAGCCGCCGGCGGCCTGGAACTGGTCGACGAAGGAATCCATGCGGCCCGCCGTGGTCGGACCGAACGCGCCGGAGGCGTAACCCTCGGGCGTCTTGGCGGGGCCGGCGTAGTAGACCGGGTGGTTCTTGAAATAATCCGGCAGCGGCTCGCCCTTGTCGAGGCGCTCGCGCAGCTTGGCATGCGCGGAATCGCGCGCGACGATCATGGTGCCGGTCATCGAGACCCGGGTCTTGGTCGGATACTTCGAGAACGTCGCCAGGATGTCCTTCATCGGCTGGTTGAGGTCGATCTTGACGACCTCGCCGCCGAGCGACTGCTCGACCTGCGGCAGATACTGCGCAGGGTTGTGCTCGAGCTCCTCGAGATAGACGCCGTCTTTGGTGATCTTGCCGAGCACCTGGCGATCGGCCGAGCAGGACACCCCAAGGCCGATCGGCAGCGAGGCGCCGTGACGCGGCATGCGGATCACGCGCACGTCGTGGCAGAAATACTTGCCGCCGAACTGCGCGCCGACGCCGAGCGACTGCGTCATCTTGTGGATTTCCTGCTCCATCTCGACGTCGCGGAAGGCGTTGCCGTCGGGCGAGCCGTGGGTCGGCAGCGCATCGAGATAGCGGGCCGAGGCCAGCTTCACCGTCTTCATGCAGAGCTCGGCCGAAGTGCCGCCGATCACGATGGCAAGGTGATAGGGCGGGCACGCCGCGGTGCCGAGGGTGAGGATCTTTTCCTTCAGAAAGGCAAGCAGCCGGTCCTTGGTCAGCACCGAGGGCGTCGCCTGGAACAGGAAGCTCTTGTTGGCGCTGCCGCCGCCCTTCGCCATGAACATGAACTTGTAGGCGTCATCGCCCTCGGCGTAGATCTCGCACTGCGCCGGCATGTTGTTGGCGGTGTTCTTCTCCTCGTACATCGAGAGCGGCGCGACCTGCGAGTAGCGCAGATTGCGGCGCAGGTAAGCATCGCGCGCGCCTTCCGACAGCGCCGCCTCGTCGTCACCGTCGGTGATGACGTTGCAGCCCTTCTTGCCCATGATGATCGCGGTGCCGGTGTCCTGGCACATCGGCAGCACGCCGCCGGCCGCGATGTTGGCGTTCTTCAGAAAATCCAGCGCGACGAACTTGTCGTTCGGGCTGGCCTCGCCGTCCTCCAGGATGGCGCGGAGCTGCTTCAGATGGCCGGGGCGCAGATAATGGTTGATGTCGCCGAAAGCCGCCTCCGACAGCGCCCGCAGCGCCTCGCGCGACACCACCAGCATGTCCCTGCCCAGGACCTTCTCGACGCGCACGCCCTCGGCCGTGATCTTCTTGTAGGGCGTCTCGTCCTTGCCCAGCGGGAACAGCGGGGTGTGCTTGTAGGGCGGAACGGGCTTTGCGGGGTCGGGGAAGGCGGTGGGAGCGTTCATGGGGGCGGATCTCGGGGTTTTGGAGCCCTCGCGGGCCTCTCAGCATGGAAGCGTTCTAAGCTTTTTTGCCGCAAAAGGAAGCGCCTCGGAAGCCCGCCAAAGTCATGGGTGAGCCCTAGATTTCGCGATCCCTCGCCCCGTGAAGGATGGCCAATACGTCAATCAGCTGGTTTGTTTGATCGATCGCATAGACGATGACATAGGGAGCCTCCACGAGTTCTCGCGTCCCTTCAAGCAAACCCGGACGACCTATGTGAGACAGACCGGAAACGGCAAGGCGCTCGATCTTCACCCTGATGCGATCGGCTATCCTAGCTGCCGCGCGGGGCTGTCTTGAGATATCCAATCAATAATCTCGTCGAGATCACGAGCTGCCGACTCGTGAATGACGACCTTCATTCGCCGAGGCGCCGCTGGAGCCGTTCCCTAAACTCCTCGAGGGTAAGCCGACGCGCATTCGGATCGGACCGACGGCGGCGAACCTCCTCGACCTGCTCGTCGGTCAACCGATAGGCGCTCTCGTCCTGCGACTCCATGAGCATCAGCATCTTCGCTGCGTCTTCCTGGCGCTCGGGCGGCCAAGTCAGAACGCGGTCCAGAACGGCCTTCACCTGATCCTTGCTCATGTGCTCTTTATATCACGCACCTGCCAGCATGAAAGACCCACCCTTGCGCTTCGCGTCCGCCGACGCTTGAATGCGCCCTCCAAGGGGCTTTTCATCATGATTTTCAAACTGCACTTCCGCGGCGCGATCCTGGTCGCCGCCGCCATCACCGGCCTTGTGACCCTCGCCTCACCCGCGCGTGCGGACCGCTGCGACGACAGCGCCAAGGAGCTGGCGAACCAGGTCGATCGCCTCAAGGTGAATTTCCGCGCCGCCAACGTGGTCTACCTGACACATCCGGGGGCCAAGGAGCTGTCCGTGGCTTGCCGCGGCGACAAATATTCCATCGAGCTCTATGCCAAGGGTGATCGCAAGCCGAAGCCGGAGTTCTTTGCGCTGGTGGGATCGATGGCGGCGATCGTCTTCACGGTGACCAAGGACGACACCACGACGGGCGCGACACGCTGCCTGAAGCGGATGGGACTGCTCCGCGGTGACAAGGTCGCCATGCGCTACCGGCGGCTCAACATGGAATGCACCCGGACCAAGACCGACGCGTCCATCGCGATCACGCGCGGCAAGGACGAATAGAGCGGGCGCTCGCGCTTTCAACCTACTCCGTCATTGCGAGCGCAGCGAAGCAATCCGGAACTGTCTTCGCATTGGGACTCTGGATTGCTTCGCTGTGCTCGCAATGACGAGGAGAGTTCTCGTCGTCTCACGCAAATTGCGCAGAGGAGGCCGCGACGAAGACAGCCCCTCCCGCTGCACCAGATCCCTCGCATTTTAACGATTGGCTTGACGGAAGTTTCGCGCCTCGCGGCGCAGGGTCCAATTGTTTCCATATGTGAGGATTTGTGGATGAGCGTTTCTACCGTTACGCCGCCGCCGATCGCGATCGTGGTCCCGAGCTACGACACGACCAAGCAGCAGGACGACCAGGCCAAGACCAAGGATACCGACCCGACCTACAAGCCGCCGCCGCCGGCGCCGCTGCCGCCGGGTCAGGGCACGCGGATCGATCAGCTCGCCTGATCGAGCCCGCCGATGATGACGAAGCGCCCGATCCGGTCGATCGGGCCTTTCGCGCGTCCGGCCCGATCTTTGCCGGATGCGCCATGAGCACGCATCACGGCTCTCTGCGATAAGCCGAGACCTCCCGGAAAAGCGCGCGCGCTCCTCCAATCGGGCGACGCCACCGCGTCCGGCCCCCGCTAGACAGCGTCCGCACCCACGCAACGGGAGTCGCGACGATGTTCTGCAAGCCCCCCTGCCCCGACGAGCACGACCTCTCCCCCGTCCCCGACGATTCAAACGACCGATCTGGTCCGGAGCGTTCACGGGCGCTCGGGAGCCATGACGCGTTCGGGCGATTGATCGCGCCCGAAACGGCCGGTCCGGAACGGGGGCTGCCGCCAGCCTCCCTCCGGACCGGTTAGATTTCTTATTTTGAGGCGTTGTCTTCACGCGAACCGGAATCCACTTCGCTCGAAAACGCTCTAGCCATCGAGCTCCCTGTAGCGGCGGAAGATGCCCTGCTCGTTGAAGGGAATGCGGCGCTCGCTCGCAAGATAGGCCTTGATGTTCGGCCTCGCGGCGATCCGGTCGTGCAGGCCGACGAGGCCGGGGATGTCTGCCTCGAACGCCTTCATGCGCCTGGGGAAGGCGTAGCGCAGCCCGGCGACGATCTGGAATAGCGAGAGATCGACATAGGTGAGCCTGCGTCCGGTGACATAGGCGCCGCCATTGTCGGTGAGGAACTGCTCGAAATAGCCGAGATATTTCGGCACGCGCTCGCTCCAGAACTCGGACGTGCGCTTCCTGGCCGCCGGCTTCTGGTCTTCGTAGTAGAGCGAGGGTCCGAGCGGATGATGGGTGTCATGGATCTCCAGCACGAGATCGGTGATGGTGAGCTGAAGCTGGTGCACCCAGAGCTTTCCCGCTTCCGTCTTAGGCGCGAGCCCGTGACGACTGCCGAGATAGAGCAGGATGTTGGCGGTCTGGCCGATGACGAGCTTGCCGGCTTTCAGGAACGGCGGCGCAAAGGGCGGCGTGCCCTTGTGCGCGTCCATCATCTTCATCATCGCGCCGGTGCCGCGCGGACCGCGCGCGACGTCCACGTAAGCCGCACCCGCCTCCTCCAGCGCCAGCCTCACATATTCGCCGCGGCCCTGGATCTCGGGCCAATAGTAGAGCTCGTATTTCATGGGAGGGGTCCGTGCACTTGGGGGTGCGAACAATGTAGCACGCAGCCGAAGGTTCCGTCAGCGAGGGATGGAACGGCGGCGCCACACACTCCGTCGCAATGACGGAGGAGACAAACGAAAAGGGCGCCGTGCCGAAGCACGACGCCCTTGCCTTCAATTCGAAGGCGATCAGTTGGTCTGCTGGATCGCCGACAATTCCCAGGTGCCGCCCGTCCGGCGGGCGAAGGTCCAGACCTCGGTGGCCTCGCCCGGCTGTTCGCTGCCGGCAACGATCGCGCCGGTGTTGCGGTCGAGCGTCTTGTCGGTGAGTGAGAAGCGCAGCGCCACCGTAGCGTAGTCGGTCTCGCCCTCACGCCAGGATTCCGCGAGGTCGCCCTGCAACAGCTTCACATTCGTGACCTTGTTGACGACGTTGCTCGCCCGGTTCTTGCCGAGGTCCTGCTCGAAATAGGAGACCATCTCCGGCGTCGCGAGCGTGTGCAGCTTGGCCACGTCCTCGTTCGACCAGGCGGCCTGGACATCACCGAGCAGGCGCTCGAACGCCTCGTAGTCATCAGGCTTGATCTCGAGCGGCGCGTTGTTGGTGCCACCGAAGCCGAAGCCGCCAAGACCGCTGCCAAGACCGCCGCCAAGACCACCACCAAGAGCGCCGCCGCCGAGGCCGCTGCGATAGTTCGGCTGCGGACCCTGACCGGCATTCGCATCAGCATTGGCATAGGCCGTCTGCGGCGTGTGGCGGCGCTGCCACCAGGACATCGCCAGCCGCACCACGACAACGACCAGCACGATCTGGATGATCAGGCCGAGGATCGACGACAGGCCGCCGAGGCCGCCAAACAGGCCGCCGCCGAACAGCATGCCGAGCAGGCCGGCACCGAGGAAGCCGGCCGCGAGGCCGCCCATGAAGCCGCCGGCACGGCCGAACAGGCCGCCGCGCGCGGGCGCGGCTGCGGCCGAATTCATGCCTGCGCCCGGCTGGGTGTAGGTGCGGTTGAACTGCGAGGCCGAGCCCGGCGCGGTCGTGGTCGAGGGCGGCGCCGAATAGGTCCGCGAGCCGCGCGAACCCGACGACATGCCGCCACCGACCCGCGCGTCGGCGGACGAGATCGCCAGTGCAGTCGGCAGCGCAAGCGCCAGCACGACGGCGATCGTCTTGAAGAGACTGCGGGAGCGTTGCGAGAAATTCATGTTCGTTTCCCAAATCCCCGGCATGGGGACGTGCCCCTAAGATGGGCAGACTTCCCGAAAAAGAAAGCCGGTTTCGGAACCCGTGGCTGCGGCCCTCAGTCGCGGGGATGTGGCAAAAGCCCATATTTGACGAGGGTTTGGCCGGGCCTACGGCGGAACTGTGGTCGCCGGGTACCGGCAACTCATCCGCACGGATTCCGCTTTTTCCCCGTCCATGCGCCCTTGCGACCAAGCGGTGGGGACGCTCACCCCTGCTTCGCCATCGTCTCCTTCACCGCCGCCACCAGCTGACTGAGCGTGAACGGTTTTGGCAGGAAGTCGAATTGCTGCCCTTCGGGCAGGCTCTTCTCGAAGGCGTCCTCGGCATAGCCGGAGACGAAGATGAACTTGATGTCCGGATTGGTTTCCCGCATCGCCTTGAGCAGCGTCGGGCCGTCCATCTCCGGCATCACGACGTCGGAGACGACGAGATCGATCGCGCCGCTCTGCTCCTCCAGCATCTCCATGGCCTCGACGCCGTTCTCGGCCTCGACCACGGTGTAGCCGCGCGAGCGCAGGCCGCGTGCGTTGAGCGCGCGCAGGCCCTCCTCGTCCTCCACCAGCAGGATGGTGCCCTGTCCGGTGAGATCGGTGCGCGGCTTCGCCTCCGCCGCGGGCGCAGCGTCCTTGGCGGCGCCGTTGGTCGCGCTGGCCACTGCCGCTGGCTGCTCGACCTGCGCTTCGGGCTCTGCATGATGGCGCGGCAGGAAGATCTTGAACGAGGTGCCCTGCCCCGGCTCGGAATCGACGTAGATGAAACCGCCGGTCTGCTTGACGATGCCGTAGACCGTGGAGAGTCCGAGGCCGGTGCCCTTGCCGACTTCCTTGGTCGAGAAGAACGGCTCGAAGATCTTGTCGCGGATGTCGGCGGGAATGCCGGTGCCGGTATCGGCGACCTCGATCCGCACATAGTCCGCGGCCGGCATGCCCTTGTAGGCGAGCTTGGCCGCTTCTTCCGCGGTGACGTTGGCCGTGCGGATGATCAGCTTGCCGCCGTCGGGCATGGCATCGCGCGCGTTGACCGCGAGATTGACGATCACCTGCTCGAACTGGGAGACGTCGACCTTCACCGGCCAGAGATCGCGGCCGTGGATGGTCTCCTGCTTGACCTTCTCGCCGATCAGCCGGCGCAGCAGCATCGCGAGGTCGGAGAGCGCATCGCCCAGATCGAGCACCTGCGGCCGCAGCGTCTGCCGCCGCGAGAACGCCAGCAGCTGCCGCACCAGGGTCGCAGCACGCGTCGCGTTCTGCTTGATCTGCATGATGTCCTGGAACGACGGGTCGGTCGGCTTGTGCGCGTTCAGCAGGAAGTCGTTCGCCATCATGATGGCGGAGAGCACGTTGTTGAAGTCGTGGGCGATGCCGCCGGCGAGCTGGCCGACCGTTTCCATCTTCTGCGACTGGTTGATCTGGTTCTCCAGCGCGCGCCGCTCGGTGGTCTCGAGCATGTGCACGATGGCGGCTTCGGCGTCGTTCTCGGCCGAGTCGACCGGCGTGACGAAGAACTGGCCCCAGCGCTCCTTGGTCCCCTCGAGAGCGACCTCGACCGGCGCGATGTCGGCCTGGCCTTCTGCGGCCTGGTTGATGGCTGCGATCAGCAGATGACGGTCGCGCGAACTGACCGCGCGGAAGATCGACTTGCTGGCGTTGTCGAGCCCGAGCGCCTGCCCGAGCTTGGCATAGCGCGCATTGGCGCGCACGACGTTGCCGCCACGGTCGACGGTCGCGATCGCCATCGGCGTGTGGTCGAAGAAGCGCATGAAGCGCACTTCGGCGGCACGGTCCGGATCGCTGCGCTCGTCGCGGGCGCGGCTGATGACCAGCGTGCGCGACGGCCCCGGCGCCCCGTCGGCGCCGAAGGCGAGCTTGTGATACAGCCGCACCGGCATGGTCTTGCCTGTGCGCATGCGCAGGTCGATGTCGAAAACTTCCGTCTTCACCTCGCCCGGCACCGCCACGATCGACGTCAGCAGCGAGGCGCCATCGCCCGAGACGATGTCGGTGAGCTTCAGCCCCCCCGAGCCGATCTCGGCCAGATCGTAGTCGAGCCAGTTCGCCAGCGTTGCGTTGACATAGGCAAGCTCCCCGGCCGGATTGACCGAGAAGAAGCCGCACGGCGCGTGGTCGAGATATTCGATCGCGTGCTGGAGCTCCTGGAACACGTCCTCCTGGCGCTCGCGATCACGGGTGATGTCGGCGATCGACCACACCGCATAGCGCGTCTCGCGCTTTCCAGTGCCGAGTGGACGCACCCGCATGCGCAGCCAGCGGCCCTGGCTGCCGTCCTGGCCGGAGATGCGCACCTCCTCCTGCTGCCGCTTGCCCTCGCGGGCCGCCTTCAGCAGGCGGAACACGGCTTCGGAGACGTCGGGGTTGCCGATGAAGACGCGCTCCACGGGGCGCACGTCCTGCGGACCGGTGGCGCCGGTCAGCGTCAGATAGGCCGCATTGGAATAGATCACATGGCCGCGCGGGTCGGTCACCGCCAGCCCGTCGAAGGCGTGGTCGGCGATGCGGCCCATCACGGGATCGTCGAGATTGCGGTCGACGAAGCGGATGATGCCGGCGGCGAAGGCGAACAGGTTGAACAGGCCGACCATCGCCAGCACGGCGAGGATGCCGAGAATGTAGGGCTGCGCCTGCACGCGCCCGAGCGTCATCAGCCCTACGGCGACCGCGACGAGGCCGGCAGCCACCAGCAGCACGAGCGCAATGCTGCCCGAGCGCGGCGACGGCTCGTGCGTCGCAACGGGCTCGCGTGGGAGATCGTGGTCGGTCTCGGCAGTCATCTCAAGCTGGCACAGCCTGTCGGCAGAGAATCAACGCGCTACGCCGCGCGCACGGCCCTCCCTGCCTGAATCGGACCCGCAGGCGCAAGGGCAGCAAGGGCGAAAGGTACGCTGATTCCCAGATTACGGCCATTTCCGGTACTTTTCGGGGGTTTTATCCGCGGCCGGCGCTGAATCCGCGCTTCAGCCGCATGACGTAGCCGATGACCTCGGCGACCGCATGGTAGTGCTCGGTCGGGATTTCCTGGTCGATTTCGACTGTGGCGTAAAGCGCGCGGGCCAGCGGCACGTTCTCGACGATCGGAATGTCGTGCTCGCGCGCGATCTCCCGGATCTTGAAAGCGAGGTTGTCGACGCCCTTGGCGACGCAGATCGGCGCCGACATGCCGCGCTCGTAGGACAGCGCGATCGAATAGTGGGTCGGGTTGGTGATGATCACGGCAGCCTTGGGAACCGCCGCCATCATGCGCTTCTTGGAGCGCTGCTGGCGCAACTGCCTCAGCTTGCCCTTGATGTGCGGGTCGCCTTCGGACTGCTTGAACTCTTCCTTGATCTCCTGGAGCGACATCTTCTGCCGCTGGAACCAGCTGCGATACTGGAAGAAATAGTCGCCGATGGCGACGATCGCGAGCGCGGCGACCACGGCACCGAGCAGATGGATGGTCATGCTGGTGGTGGCGCCCAGCAGGGCGGCGGGGTCGAGCTTGACCATCGCCTCCATGCGATGCCGTTCCGGCCACAGGACGATGGTCATCACCACGCTGAGCGCGATCAGCTTGCCGATGCCTTTCAGGAAGTTCGCCGCCGCCTGCTTGCCGAAGATGCGCGTGAAGCCGGCGGCAGGCGAGATCTTGCTGAATTTGGGCTTGAGGGATTCGGCCGACCACACCAGCCGGTGCTGCAGCATGTTGCCGGCGATCGCTGCCAGCGCCAGCATCAGCAACGGTATGCCGACCGCCGCGAGCACCGCGAATTCGATCTGCTGCATCAACGCCAGCAGAGCCTTGCCGTCGGTCTTGATCATCCAGGAATTGGCGAGCAGGCCACGCATCGGCGTCAGCAGCCCGCTGCCGACCGATCCCGAGAAGGTCGAGACCACGAGCGTGCCGCCCGCGATCATGAACCAGGTGTTGATCTCCTGGCTCTTGGCGACGTCACCGCGTTCGAGCGCCTCTTCGAGACGCTTTTGTGTCGGGTCTTCTGTTTGACTCTCTGGATCCTTGTCGTCCGCCATCGATCACCTGTTCAACGGCATCATCTGGTGCATGACACCGATGAAGTAGTCGAGATACGTGCCCATCATCGCGGTGAGCACCACGGCGAGCACCAGGAAGCCCGCGAAGATCGACAGCGGCACGCCGACGAAATAGACCTGCATCTGCGGCATCAGCCGCGCCAGCACGCCGAGCCCGATATTGAAGACGAGGCCGAACACCAGGAACGGCCCGGAAAGCTGCAGGCCGAGCAGGAACGCGGCGGCAAAGGCGCGCGTCGCCAGCGAAGCGACATCGCCGCTCGACACGGTCTCGCCCGGCGAGAAGATCGCGTAGCTGTCGTTCAGCGCCGCGATCACCAGGTGATGGCTGTCGGTGGCAAATAGCAGCGTGATGCCGAGCATGGTCAGGAAGTTGCCGACCAGCACGCCCTGCTGGCCCTGGGTCGGGTCGACCGAGGTGACGAAGCCGAGCCCCATCTGCTGGGCGATGACGGAACCTGCGACCTGAAGCGCCGACAGCGTCACGCGCGCGGTCGCGCCCAGCACGATGCCGATCACGATTTCATGCAGCATCAGGACCAGAAGCGGCGCGATCGAGCCCATGTCGACCTGGTAGGCGCTCCGATGCAGCGGCAGGATGATCAGCGTGAGCAGCAACGCGATCGACAGCTTGATCCGCGTCGGAATATTGGTCTCGCCCAGCCCCGGCAGCAGCATCACCATCGCGCCGACCCGGGCGAAGACGAGCATGAAGGCCGCGGCGAGCGCCGGCAGCAGCGAGACGTCGATGCGCATGACCGGCGCATTGTGCCTCAGCCGCCGATGATTCGCGACGAGATCCGCAGCATGTGGGAATGAAGTGCGTCGGCCATGAACGGCAGCGCCAGCAGCATCGTGGCGAAGATGGCCAGGATCTTCGGCACGTAGATCAGCGTCTGCTCCTGGATCTGCGTCAGCGCCTGGAACAGCGACACGATGACGCCGACCACGAGGCCGACCACCATCAGCGGCGACGACACGATCACGATGGTCCAGATCGCATCACGCGCGACGTCGAGGGTTTCGGGTCCGGTCATTTTCTTTTTCTCACTGTGAATTGTTGGTCGTCATTCCGGGGCTCGCGCAGCGCGAGCCCCGGAATCCATCGAGCCGCGGGGTTGGTCGCACCATGGATTCCGGGTTCGCGCTGCGCGCGCCCCGGAATGACAGCGCCCCAAATCAGATCGGCATCTTCATGATGTCTTCATAGGCCGCGATCACGCGGTCGCGGACCGAGACCAGCGTGGACACCGCGACGTCGGTGTCGGCGACCGCCGTCACCACGTCCATCACGTTGGCCTTGCCGGCGGCCATCGCCACCGTCTGTGCGTCGGACTTTTTGCCGGACTCCATGACGCTGCCGACGGCGTCTTTCAGCAGCGACGCAAAGGATTGCCCGCTCGCTTCGCTGCCCTTGCCGGCACCGGCGCCGCTGTTTTCCAGCACGCGGGCGAGGTTGGCATAAGCATTGGCGGCGACTGTCGGTGATGCCATGGCTCAATTGTCCTGTTCAGCTCTTGAGGATGTCGAGAGTGCGCTGGATCATCCGGCGCGTCGCACTGATGATGTTGAGGTTGGCCTCGTAGGACCGCTGCGCATCGCGCATGTCGGTCATCTCGACCACCGAGTTCACGTTGGGATATTTGACGTTGCCGGAGCCGTCCGCCGCCGGATTGTTCGGCTCGTATTTGACGCGGAAATTGGACTGGTCGGGCTTGATCTTGCCCAGCGTCACGACCTGCGCATCGAGCGTGCGGTCGAGCGCGGAGGAAAAGGTCGGCACCTTGCGCCGGTAGGGATTGCCGCCTGCGGTCTGCGAGGTCGAATCCGCGTTCGCGATGTTTTCCGAGATCACCCGCATGCGCCCGGCCTGCGCGCGCAGCCCGGAGGTCGCGATCGCCATCGAGCGGGCAAAGTCGCTGCTGTCATTCGCCATGGTCTACCTCTCCGGCCCTAGCCTTTACCGATCGCGGTCTTGAGCAGATGCAGGCTCTTCGAATAGAGCGAGGTCGCCGCCGCATAATCCATCTGGTTGCTGGCGGACTTCAGCATCTCCTCTTCGAGATTGACGGCATTGCCCGCGGGACGTGTCTCGAAGCCTGCATTCTTGTTCTGGTCGAAGGCCGAGGCCGCGCCTGACGGGCTGATGTGGGAGCCGCTGGTGCGGGTGAGCGCCAGAGGGCCCATCGATCCCGTGACCGCGCCTGCCTTGTCGAGCTTCGGCTCGACCAGGTCGCGCGGCCGGAATTGCGGCGTATCGGAATTGGATACGTTCTCGGACAGGACGCGCTGGCGCTCCTGGTGCCACTGCATCTTGGTGCGAAGCGCCGACAGCACCGGAAGGTCGTTGATGGACATCGTTGCGGCTCCTTCCGCCTCTTGCGGATCTGGGGTCCGAAGCTAGGCAGAATTTGCCGCGTGTATGGTTAACAGGTGGTTAAGGATGCGATCGACGCTTGCCATCGCGCGGAACACGCGTTTGCGCTCCCGTGATTCTACGCCCCGAAAAGCGGCATTAACCCAATCGCTTGGCCGGTCATGCACAGGCCAAGAAGTCGTTTTGGATCGAGCGATTCATGGGTTATTAAGAGTTGGGGACGGCAAAACTTGCCGTGGGACGTTAAGAAATCGCAGTTTGGGGCATCGCACGCCTGTGGTCGGCGCATCTGACCTTGGGCACGAGAAAAGCGCCATTTGTCGGGGACAAGTATGCAAGGCAGCCCTATCACCTTCATCGTCGCGTTCATCGTCGTTCTGGCGTTGATCGGCGTCGCTGCATGGCTGGTTCGCCGATTCGCCTCCAGCCGGCTCGGCGCCAACACCCAGCGCGGCAGGATGCCCCGGCTCGCCGTGATCGATGCCGCCGCGGTCGACGGCCGGCGCCGCCTGGTGCTGGTCCGGCGTGACAATGTCGAACATCTCTTGATGATCGGCGGCCCCACCGACATCGTCGTCGAGCCGAATATCGTGCGCGGCGCGCCCGGCCGCGACCAGCTTCCGCAGCGTCCCAACGCCGCCGAGCCGCCGCGTCTCGCGCCGATGCCCGACACCGGCGGCTGGGCCGACGAAGCGCCGCGGCCTGAGCTGCTCGATCATCCCGAGCCGCAGATGCCCGAGCCGCCGCCGCGGCCCGCACGTCCCTCCTTCGCCGACGAGGTGCGCCGGCCCGCGCCCGCTTTGGCCGAGCGCCGCGGCGAGCCGCCACTGGGCGGCTTTACGCCCGAGCCGATCGCACCGCGCCCTGAGCGCGAGCTGCGTCCCGAACCCCTACCGCCCCGCATCGCCCGCAACGAACCGCCGCTGATGCCGCGTCCGCCGCGCCAGAGCGAGCCTGTGAAGGTGCCGCCGGTCCGCGCCGAGCGCGCGCCCGCACCTCCGCCACCTCCGCCCGTGCCGCAGGCTCCGTCCGTTCCAGCGCCGCCGGCTCTCGCCCCCGCGGCGCCATCGAGCGCCGAGCAGAATCTCGCCGAGATGGCGCAGCGGCTCGAAGCCGCGCTGCGCCGTCCCGCCGGTGAGACGGTCGCGCCGCCGGTTGCACCCGAGCCGCCCGCCCCGCCGCCGCGCGTGGCGCGTAGTGAGCCGCCGACGCCACCGGCCCCGCCCGCAAAGCCGGCCGTGGAGAAGACCAGCTTTGAAAATCTCGAAGACGAGATGGCCTCGCTGCTCGGCCGTCCGAAGCCGTCTTCGTGAGGCTGTCGGCCCTCCCGCGTAGAGTTTTTCTTCTTTCTGTCCTGATCGGCGCGGCTTCGCTCGCGAGCCCTGCGCATGCGCAGGACATCAGCATCAATCTGGGCGGTCAGGGGGGCGGCGGCGTCACCGAGCGCGCGATTCAGCTCATCGCCCTGCTCACGGTGCTGTCGATCGCGCCGTCGATCCTGATCATGATGACGTCGTTCACGCGCATCGTGGTCGTGCTGTCGCTGCTGCGCACCGCGATGGGCACGGCGACAGCGCCGCCGAACTCGGTGATCATCGCGCTCGCGATGTTCCTCACCTTCTTCGTGATGGGACCCGTCCTGCAGAAATCCTACGACGAGGGCATCCGTCCGCTCGTCGCCAACCAGATCAGCGTCGAGGACGCACTCCAGCGCGCCTCCGTCCCCTTGCGCGGCTTCATGCAGAAGAACGTGCGCGAGAAGGACCTCAAGCTGTTCCTGGACCTGTCCCGCGAGCCGCCGCCGGCCACTCCCGACGACCTCGCGCTGCGCATCCTCGTCCCCGCCTTCATGATCTCGGAGCTGAAGCGCGCCTTCGAGATCGGCTTCCTGCTGTTCCTGCCCTTCCTGATCATCGACCTCGTCGTCGCCTCCGTGCTGATGTCGATGGGCATGATGATGCTGCCGCCGGCGACGATCTCGCTGCCGTTCAAGCTGATCTTCTTCGTGCTGGTCGACGGCTGGTCGCTGGTGGCGGGGAGCCTGGTGCAGAGTTACGGGGGATAGTAACCGCAACTTCCGCTGTCATGCCCCGGCTTGACCGGGGCATCCAGTACGCTGCGGCCCATCGATCGATCACTTCCGTCTCGGAGTACTGGGTCGCCCGGTCGAGCCGGGCGACGACACCGAACGTGTGACACGAATCGCGTTACGTAGGGCAGACTTGCCCCCTACCCCTTCACGTCATACTGCCTGCTGAGGTGATCCCCGATCTGCACCAGCATGGCGACACTTTCGGGAAAGCCCGGCTTGTCCCGCGTCGCCTGGTCCGCATCGGCACGGAATTCCCAGCTGTCACCGTCGCGGACGATCGAGATGGCGAGACCATCCGGGCCATCGGCATGGACCTTCAATTCAGCCCGCGCCATGGCGACGAGTTCGGCTTCGGTCTTGGCAGGCTTGCTCATAACAACGCTCTCCCGGCATGAAGGGGCACAGGTTGCCGCCTGGCGCGGCACCTGTCGAGAGGTCCAGAGGTAGCAGGGTTCCTAACGCGTCATCTTGATCTGCCGCACGACGGGGATCGTGGGCAGCGAGCCGGTGTGGTCGGCCTCTTCCTTGGCCTGCGGCGAGCCCGGTGCGCGGGCGGTGGCGTCGGGGAAGCGCTGCTTCATCTCGCGCAGGAAGCCGTCGAGCGTGTCGACGCTGGCGGCGAGCTTGGCGATCTCGGCGAATTCGGCGCTCGAGGAAGCGGCCGGCTTGCTGGCGATGTCGAAGGCGAGACGGTCGGCGCTCTCGCTCATCAGCGGCGCGTACTTCTCGCGGAAGCGCGACAGGCCGATCGAATCGTCCGCGAGCGCATAGCCGACGGCGGCGCGGATGATGTCGCTCTTCTCCACCGCGTTGAGCGGCTTGAAGTCGCGGAAGCGCTCGCCGTAATAGAGCTCGATCTGCTCGGCGGATTCGCGCCAGCGCCGCGCCGCCCAGAAGATGTCGGAGCGCAGGCGAAGCACCTCGCGCCCGGATACGTTGGAGACGATGTCGAGCGCGAGGTCGTGACGGCCGACGTCGCTCTGCGCCCGGGCCTCCAGCAGCAGGCGCTGCTGGCGCAGCTCGCCGGAGAGATCGCTGATGCGGCTCGCGCGCAGCGCCGCGATCGCCTTGTCCGGCCTGCGGTTGGCGAGATAGATCATCGACAGGCGTGCGGCGACCTGGGCGCGGGCGGCGCCTTCGAGACGGTGGTCGACCTGATATTGCAGAAGCTCGGCCGCCTGGTCGAGCAGGTCGATCGAGGCGAGGCGGTCGGAGAGACGGCGGATCAGTTCGTCGCCGCGACGGCCGATCGGCGTCAACTCGCGAAACTCGTAGAACATCCCGAGCGCCTCGACCGCCGGCAGATCGTCGCCCTTGGAGCCCAGGAAGATCTGCGTGAACAGGTCGGAGGCAAGGTCCTGCGCCTGACGCGAGGCCTCGGCGTTCGGCTGGAGCCTCGTCGCGGTGCGCGCCGCCGTGAGCGCGTCGCGATAGCGCCCGTTCTCCGCGTACATCTGGGACAGCAACTGGAGCGTCTTGACCTCGATCGAGTCGCCGCGCCAGGTCATCGACAGCGTCTCGAGCTCGCGCAGCGCGTCTTCCTTGCTGATCTCGTCGCGCTTCTGCCGCAGCGCCACCTCGAGCTGCTTGGCCTCCGCCGCCGCCGGCCGGTCGTTCGAGGCGACCGCGAACTTGTAGTCGTCGAGGGCGTCCTTGTCGTGACCGAGCGCCTCGGCGAGCCGGCCGCGCAGCACGGCGAAGCCGGGCGCTGCCTCGGTCGGGACGCCGACCACCTCGATCTCGCTGCGGCGCTTGGAGGCGCCGGCATAGTCCTTGACCTCGAGCGAGGCGCGCATCGCGTCCATCGTCACGATGCGCTGGATGTCGAGCGGCAGCGAGGCGATGGCGAATTCGACGTTCTTGAACTTCTCGCGCGCATCGGCCCATTTGCCCTGGCGCGCATAGGCGAGCGCCTTCCAGAGCTGGGAATCATGGCTGTTGCCGATCACGGGATTGGCGAGGTCCTTCAGACCCTGCGCCGGCCGCCCGATCAGGATGCTTGCGATCGCATGCATGATCAGCGCGCTGCTCTCCTCCTTGTTGAGCGGATCGCTCAGCATCAGGTCGGTCACGGCCTTGGCTTCGTGATACATGGCGCGCGACATGTAGAACTGCGCGAGGTCGAGCCGCGGCAGCGAGCGCTGCGCCGGCTCGGCGGCGGCAGCCGCCATGATCAGCTCGCCCTGCCGCGCCACGAAGTCTTCGGACTGGCCCTTGCGCCAGCCTTCCGGGCTGAAGATCGGCCGCACCGCGGTCGGCGCGCGGTCGGCGGAAATATCGACCGGCGACAGCGTCAGTCCGCCCTTCTTGCCGAGAATGACCTTGTCGGAACCGACCTCCACACCGACCTCGTCGGAGTTCGGCCGGATCGCAATGCCGTGCGCGGATTCCAGCAGCGAGAGATCGACGAGGTCCTGCCGCTTGATGAAGCCGCGGACCGGCCGCTGCGCGGTGACGACATAGAGCATGTCGCCAGCGTCGGGATCGGTCAGTTTGTGCAACACGCCCGGATTGGCGAAGGGGATCGCGATGGTGGCGAGCGCGGGATCGGTGATGTTGCGCGACATCATCAGCGGCAACGGCGTCGCCTGGATCTTGTCGGCGAGCGTCAGCAGCCAGTTGGTCTCCTTGCCGACCTCCTCGCTCGTCAGCGAATAGACCAGCGGCCGGGTGAGACGGATGCGCACCGCCTGCCCCTTGTCGAGCGGCATGCGGCTGACTTCGCCGATCATCGCACCGCCCCTGGTGCGGATCGCCTCGACGTCGATCGGCTTCGGCGTGTCGAACACCAGCCACACCGTGTCGCCGCGGCGGAACGCCGCCGCGGGCGTTGCAACCTGAAGCGGGAACGTGACGCGCAAGCCGTCGCTGTCGCGGCGTGCATCGACGCTGGCAATGGGCGGCTGCGGCGCGGCCGGCGCCTCGGCAACCGCGGGCTTGACGGGCGCAACCGCGGCTTCCGTTGCCGGCGCGACCGGCTTCGGGGCTTCCTTGACGGCTTCCTTGGCGACTTCCTTGACAGCTTCCTTGACGGTTTCCTTGGGCGCTTCCGCGGCGGGCGGCGCCTCGACCACGGGAGCCGGCGCCGGCTTGGGTGCTTCCTTGAGCACTTCCTTGGGTGCTTCGCCGGGCGGCACCGCGGCGGGTGCTTCCACCTTCGCCTCGGGCTTCACCTCGATTTTGGCTTCGCGGGCGATCGTCTCCGAGGTCGGCGGCGCGATCTCGCGCTGGGCGTCCTTCGGCTTCTCGGCCGCCGGTTTTTCCGGCGCCGGTGCGGGTGCATGACCTTGGGCAGCAGGCTTCGCCTGCGCGAGCACGGATTCAGCGGTTGCGGCCGTCTTGCCCTTGTCCGGCTGGAAGGAGATGTCGACGACGTAGTTCTTCTCGTCGCGGAAGGAGTGCACGTCGGAATCGCCGATCAGGGCGATCTCGACGCTGGTCTGATCGACGTCGCCCTTCTGCTTGATCGAGGCGACGTTCGGGGGCGCGGCAACGACCGCGTCCGCCAGATCGAAATTGAGGTTGGCGTTGAAGGCCAGCGTGAGCTTCTGCTCGTTGAGCACGGAGGACACGCCGACGCCGTCGGGCATCTCGAACACGAAACGGACGAAGGTCGGCTGCACCGAGGCGCGGACGCGGATCGGCGGACGCTTCTTGCTCTCGGCCGAGGCGCGCTGGGCACGCAAGGCGCGTTCGGCCACGCGCGCGCGCTCGGCGAGTTCCTTGACCACGTCCATGGGCAGGCTCGGCGGCGGCCCCTTCCAGCCGTCCGGCAACAGGTCGATGAAGGTGCGCTCGCCGGCGTTCATGGTGTTGACGGTAACGCGCCGCGCCAGCGACAGCCGGATCGCGCCGCCATCGGGATCGCGCCGGGCGGAATTGACGTAATCGGGCGCGCCTTCCGGAACGCGGTCGACGGGAACGTCGACCGGCCGGTCAAAGCGGATGATGAGAATGGAGCCGGCGGTCGTGACCTCGGAGGGAACGTCCTCGCCGAGCTTGATGACCAGCCGGGCGAAGCCGCCGGCGGCCGAGAAGCTCGCCTCTCCCCGGATCGGGTCGGCCGCCCTGGCGGGCGCACTGATGCCGATCAGCAGGCAGGCAGCCAGCATGGCGGCCTTGCGGACATGGCGCGACGGCACCCGCGCCAAGGCGCGGGCTCGCGACACAAATCCAGCGGCAGCCTTCTGCGCCATTGGCGGCATTTCTTCCGGTTCGACGGTCCATGCCGGCACTGGCGCCGGCCCGTGCCGCCGATTGTAGGTTTTGCCAATTAAGGGCTTCTTAAGTATGAGCCCTCAATTCGGCTTTTGCGTCGGCTTGCCGTCGATCTTGGGCAGATCGCCGGCCGAGGCCGATTGATCGCCGCCGCCATTGGCGCGGCGGGCCATCTCGACCGTCAGCCGCTCGGCGGCTTCCGGCGACATCAGGCCCATGATGTCCGACATCTTTCGCGGCGCGATGGCCGAGGCGATCTCGATCAGAACGCCCATCTCGAGCCGGTCGAACACCCGTGCGGCGTCCTTGGGCTTCATGCCCTCGTACATGGTCACGAGGCCCTTCATGCGCTGGGCTTCGGCGGCCTTCTGCTCGGCCTGGCCTGCGGAAATGCGGGATTCCACCGCCTTCATCTCGTCGACCTTGTTCTCGATGCGCTTCTCGGCCGACTTGAGCAGGCTCTCGCGAATGTCGATCTCGCGCTGGCGGGCCTCGATCTCCTGGCGGCGGGCCTGCAACCGTTCCAGGATCGCGCGCTCCGAGGCAGAGATCTGCGGCTGCGTCTCGTCGATCTTGACCACGGTGCCGCCCTCCATCTTGGTCTCGGGAGCAGCGGGCTTGGGCGCCTCCTTCGGCGCGCCATGGGTCGAGCCGGTGATGTCGGGGTCTTCCCGTCCCGGAAAATTCAGATTCTCCTGCGCCCAGGATTTCTTGAGCTTGTTCGGCTGGTAGTCGAAGACATAGCCACCATTGATCACGAGGCCCGCGACCTTGAGCGTGGCGAGGCCTGCGACGGCGACCAGGACGATCGGAATGACGCGGATGTTACGAAAGGACTTCATACCCTGACTTTATGCGGCAAGGCCGCCGTTGGATCGTCGGCGCTCGGAGAAGGCTTCGGCCGCGGCCGCCACCGCCTTCGCCGAGGATGGCTTGACCACGGGCGCGGCAACCGTTTCCGGACCGGTCATGGGGCGCGCGGCGATCGCGATCTTGGACAGGCGCCGCACCACGTTGTCGGCTTCGCCGAGCTGCTTGTAGAGCTGGTCCGACATCTGGGTCGCCGCCGCGAGCTGGCTGCCGAGGTTCTCGTTGACGTCGCGCACCGCGAGCTTCAGCCCGCCGATCGCGCGCTCGGCGATCTCGGTCGCCGTGATCAGCTCGCCGATGACCGCCTTCAGCGAATGCTCGTCCGCCTTCAGCCGCGTCAGCCGCTTGTTGAGCATGACGCAGTAGAAGATCGTCAGCATCAGCAGGATAGCCACCAGCGTCTCGATCGCCATTCCCAGGGAGTGGTTCATGGGGCCTCCATCATCTTGTTCTGCTCGTCGACCTTCTCGAACATGGCAAGTGTCGTACTTGGCTTGCGCAAGGGTTTCGTCACCCGAATCGCGACGCGATCGCCGACCCGGCCCATCCGCCCCTCGGTCAGGGTGACGTCGCCGCAGCGCACGGTCACGTTGGCATCCGCGCGCATGTCGAGCGGCAGGGTGTCGCCGACCTTGAGCCGCATCAGCTGCTTGAGCGGGATATCGGCCTCGTAGAGCACGGCATCGACCGCGATCTCGGCCTGGTTGATCTCGGTGGCGAAATGGCCCTCCCAGACCGTGTCGCGGCCGAATTTCTCGCCCATGAACATCTGGAGCAGGACGCCCCGGATCGGCTCGATGGTCGCATAAGGCAGCAGCAGCTCGATATTGCCGCCGCGATCTTCCATGTCGATGCGCAGGCGCACCAGGATCGCGGCGTTGGCGGGCCGGCTGATCGCGGCGAAACGCGGATTGGTCTCGAGCCGGTCGATCGAGAAGGTCACCGGCGACAGCGGCCGGAACGCCTGCTCGGCGTCGGTCAGCACCACCTCGACCAGCCGCTTCACCAGCTCGGTCTCGATCGTGGTGTAGGGCCGGCCCTCGATGCGGAGCTGGCTCGAGCCGCGGCGGCCGCCAAGCAGCACGTCGATCATCGAGTAGATCAGGCTGGAATCGACCACCGCCATGCCGAAGTTTTCCCACTCCTCGGCCTTGAACACCGTGAGCACGGCTGGCAGCGGGATCGAGTTCATGTAGTCGCCGAAGCGCACCGAGGTGATGCGGTCGAGCGAGACTTCGACGTTGTCCGAGGTGAAATTGCGCAGGCTCGTCGTCAGCAACCGCACCAGGCGATCGAAGACGATTTCGAGCATCGGCAGACGCTCGTAGGAGACCATCGCCGAATCGATGATCGCGCGAATGCCGGAATGGTCGTCGAGCGTGACGTCGCCGACGGTGAAACCGAGGAGGTTGTCGATCTCCTCCTGCGACAGCACCCGCTCGCCGGAGTTCTTGCCGGTGCCGAGATCCCGGCTGCCGTCCTCGACCATGGCCGCCCATTGCAGGGCCATGGTCTCGGATAGTTCGTTTTCGGCAGCAGCCTTCGCGGCCTCGGCGGGATCCTCGGAATCGAGCGAGGCCTCCCATTGGGCGGCAATTGCATCCTGGTCTGGTTGGTCGGTGCCCGCCATGATCCCTAGCCCACCATGCTCACTGGATCACGACTTCCTTGAACAGCACCGCGCTGACCTGGACCGGCGCGACCGCCGCGTTGACGCGCTTGGTCAGCTCTTCCTTGAGGCGGAAGATGCCGGCGGAGCCGTTGAGGTCGGACGAGCGCAATTCACGCACATAGGTCTGGAAGATGTCGGTGATGCGCGGCATCGTCGGCTTGATCACCTCGACCTGTTTCTCTTCCTTCAGCTCCAGCACGACCTTCAGCTTCAGGTATTGCACGCGCTCACCCGGCGCGCCGGCGAGGTTGACCATGATGTCGGGCACTTCGACGAAGGCCGGGGGCTTCGGTGGCGGCGCCGCCTCGGCGTGATGCTCGTCCTCGCCATGGCGGAAGAACAGGAACCAGGTCGCAGCGCCGCCCCCGAGCAGGACGAGTGCGCCGACGACGATCAGGATCAGCTTGAACTTGCTCTTGGGGGCAGCGGCTTCCGCGCCTTCGGCGGCTGCGCCGCCTTCCGCTTCATTCTCTGCCATGGTCGATCAGGCTCGCTCATCTTAAACGGATCGAAAGAGCGAAGCCTCCTGCAGACAATGACGCGATACAAATGCCCCGGCGCGATGCGCTCCTCTTGCTCGCAAACGCTACGGTAATAATGGTTAACGGAACCTTTCGATCGGGCCTCCACTAGGAAAAATCTGCCGGGCAAACATGGCTAACAGAACCTTTCTGCCGGCTTCCCGCGCCCTCGAAAAATCAACAACCAATTGAAATTACACAACTTCCCACGTTGGCACGGCTTTCGCTGAGAGAGGGATGAGACCGGAGGGTTTGGGAGAACCTGACAGTCTCGTTCACGGGGTCGGCCAAGGCGCTTGGGAGAGCGAGGTGGCAGGCTCACTCAGGGGAGATTTCCGATGCAGAACGCGCTTCTGATCGGCTTGTCGCGGCAGATGACGTTGGAACGGCAGATGGATGTCGTCGCCAACAACGTCGCCAATGCCAACACCAACGGCTTCAAGGCCGACCATTCGCTGTTCGAGGAATTCCTCAATTCGAACGCGCGTGAGGACAATTTCATCGCCTCCGACCGCAAGGTCTCCTATGTGCAGGACCGCGGCACCTTCCGCGACGTCGGCCAGGGGCCGATGGAGCCGACCAACAATCCGCTCGACATGGCGATCGACGGCAACGCGTTTTTCGCGGTGCAGGCCAATGGCGGCGAGCGCTACACCCGCGACGGCAAGTTCTCGCTCAACAGCACCGGCCAGCTCGTCACCTCCGACGGCAACCTCGTGCTCGGCACCGGCGGCCCGATCACCTTCCAGCCGACCGACCATGACATCAACGTCGCCCCCGACGGCACCGTCACCGTGCTCGAGGGCACGGCCAGGACCGACTCGATCCGCGGCAAGATCCGCATGGCCTCGTTCGACGATCCGGCCAAGCTGACCAAGCTCGGCGCCAACCTCTATGACGCCGGCTCCGCCGTCATCCAGGCCGACGCCAAGTCCGTGGTCCGCCAGGGCTACATCGAGAAATCGAACGTCAACTCGGTCGGCGAGATGAGCCGCATGGTCGAAGTCATGCGCAGCTACACCGCGATCGCCAATCTGCTCCAGCAGCAGAGCGACCTCCACAAATCGGCGATCGAGAAGCTCGCCGACGTTCCGGCCTGATGTAAGGGATTACTGACATGCAAGCGCTCCACACCGCTGCGACCGGAATGGCGGCCCAGGAACTCAACGTCCAGGTCATCTCCAACAACATCGCCAACCTGCGCACCACCGGCTTCAAGAAGCAGACGGCAGCGTTCCAGGATCTGATCTACGAACACGTCCGCCGCGTCGGCGCGCAGGCCTCGGATCAGGGCACCATCCTGCCTGTCGGCGTCGACGTCGGCGGCGGCGTCAAGACCGTCGGCACGCCGCGCAGCATGACGCAGGGCACGCTGTCGCAAACCGGCAACGACCTCGATCTCGCGATCTCGGGCGAAGGCTTCTTCAAGATCCTGATGCCCGACGGCACCTACCAGTACACCCGCGACGGCACCTTCCAGATGGACAATCAGGGCCGCGTCGTCACCGCGCAGGGCAACCCGGTGCAGCCGACCATCACCATCCCGAACAACGCCTCGGGCATCGCCGTGAGCGAGCAGGGCCAGGTCTCGGTGACGCTGCCGGGCTCGTCGACCTCCTCGATCATCGGCCAGATCGGCGTGACCCGTTTCATCAACAAGGCGGGCCTGCAGCCGGTCGGCAGCAACCTGTTCACCGAAACGCCGGCCTCCGGCGCGCCGCAGGACGGCACCGCGAACTCCGAAGGCTACGGCAAGCTCACCCAGGGCAGCCTGGAACAGGCCAATGTCGACGTCGTCTCGGAGATGAGCGACCTGATCGCCGCGCAGCGCGCCTACGAGATGAACGCCAAGGTCATCAGCGCCGCCGACCAGATGATGCAATCGACCACGGCGCTGTTCCGCTGAGGCCAGGACTGAAGCAATGACGATGATCCGCGCCACCCTTGTCACGATCTCCGTCCTCCTCGCGCTGGCGCTGCCGGCGCGGGCCGCCGACGATTTCATCGCGGCACCGACGCTGCGCGCCAGCGTCACCGTCACCTCGGACGTGGTGCGGGTCGGCGATCTCATCGACAACGCCGGCTCGGCCGCGCTGATCCCGGTCTACCGTTCGCCCGATCTCGGCACCACCGGCGCGCTGCCGGTCGCGCAGGTGCTGTCGGTGCTGCGCGGAAAACAGGTGATTGGCGTGATGACCGGCGACATCAAGGAAGTCCAGGTCACCCGCCTCGCCCGCACGCTCGTCAACAAGGACCTCGAAAACGCCGTGGCCGCCGCGCTGGAGCGCCGCTTCGGCCTTGGCGATGCCGCCAACATCACCGTCACCTTCGACCGCGGCATCTCCGACATGCGGCTGGACGCCTCCAACAGCGGCGCGCTGCAGCCGGTCGCGACCCGCTACGACGCCCGCAGCGGCCGCTTCGACGTCGCCTTCGAGATCGTCAACGACAACAATCCGGCGCCGACCAAGCTGCGCTTCACCGGCAACGCGATCGAGACGGTGGAAGTGGCCGTGCTGACGCGCGACATCGACCGCGCCGACCTGCTGAAATCCTCCGACGTCGCGCTGGAGCGCCGGCCGAAGGCCGAAGTCACCGGCGAGGCCGCCTCGCGCGACCGCACCGTCGGCATGCAGCTGCGCCGGCCGATGCGGGCGGGCACGCCGATCCGCGTCGCCGACATCGTCAAGCCCGACTTCGTGTCGCGCGACCAGAGCGTCACCGTGATCTACCAGGTCCCCGGGATCTACCTCACCACCCGCGGCAAGGCGCTCGAGAGCGGCACCGAGGGCGACACCGTGAGCGTCCTCAACCTGCAGACCAAGCGGACGCTGACCGGAACGGTCACCGGCCGCGGCCAGGTCACGGTCCAGGGCGCCAGCCAGTCCGCGCCGATGCCGGCCGCGGTCGAGCAGAGCTCGTCGCTCAAGCGCGACGAAGCGCCCGCCCCCGTCGATACCGCGGCCCTCCTCCGCAACCTGGTCCAGGCCCCGGCGTCCCAAGCGCAAGTCGCACAGGCCCAGATCCCGCAAGTTCGCGTCTCGCAAGCTCCAGCCAAGTCAGAGTAAGTCATGTCCAGGTTCAGTTCGGCTTCCCGTCTTCGTCGCATCGCGATCTCTGCCCTGCTGCTGGCAACCTGCGCGCTGGCGAGCGGCTGCTCCTCGATCGACCGCCTGTCACAGATCGGCGAACAACCGAAATTGTCGACGATCGACAATCCGACGACGCAGCCCGGCTACAAGCCGGTGCAGATGCCGATGCCGAAGCCGGAAGTCGCCTCCTACAATCCGAACTCGCTGTGGCGCAACGGCAGCCGCGCCTTCTTCAAGGACCAGCGCGCGACCCATGTCGGCGACCTCCTGACCGTGACCGTGAACATCACCGACAAGGCCAACATCGCCAACGAGACCCAGCGCAGCCGCACCAACAAGGAAGACTCGGGGATCACCGACTTCATCGGAGGCAAGACGCTCGGCGTGCAGGCGCAGAAGGTGCTGCCCGGCCGCATCCTCACCGCCGATTCCAGCGCCTCCAGCGACGGCAAGGGCTCGGTCAATCGTACGGAAGCCTTGCAGACCAACGTCGCCGCGGTGGTCACGCAGGTGCTGCCGAACGGCAACCTCGTGGTCGAGGGCAAGCAGGAGATCCGCGTCAATTACGAGATCCGCGAGCTCGTGGTCGCCGGCATCGTCCGCCCCGAGGACATCCAGAGCGACAACACCATCGATTCCAGCAAGATCGCGCAGGCCCGCATCGCCTATGGCGGCCGCGGCCAGATCACGGACGTGCAACAGCCGCGCTACGGCCAGCAAGTCATGGACGTGCTGCTGCCCTTCTAAGTTTCTCCCGAGCTCCCACATCGTGCTCGCGAACCTAGGCGCGAACGACGATGTACGACGCGGCCCTCGCTAGCTCCCCTGGCGAGGGCCGCATCTATTTTGCGAAGACGTTGCTCCACACTCCGTCATTGCGAGCGCAGCGCAGCAATCCAGAGTCTTTCCGCGGAGGCAGTCTGGATTGCTTCGCTGCGCTCGCAATGACGACGGAGCGACTTCACGTAAACTCCGCCTCCACCACGCCCAACCCGTCCAGTTCCATGCGCACCTTGTCGCCGGCCTTCAGCCACAGCGTCTTGACGAGGCTCCCTGTCAGCACGAGCTGTCCCGCGTGCAGGCCCTTGCCCTCGGCGGCGAGATGGTTGGCGAGCCAGGCGAGTGCATTGTGGGGATGGCCGAGCACGTCGGCGCCGGTGCCGTGGCTGACCTCCTCGCCGTTGACGATGGCGCGGCCCTTGACCGATTTCAGGTCCGGCACCGACGAGCGCGGCACGGACGGCCCCAGCACGCAGCCGGCGGCGAAGAAATCGTCGGCGATCAGCGTCGGCGCGCCCATCGTCTCCCACTTCACGTAGCGGTCGTCGACGATCTCGATCGCGGGATGATAGGCCTCGACGGCTTCACCGACCCATTCGGCCGTGAACGGCGCCTCGCCGGCGGCAAGGTCGCGCTTCAGCCGCACCACGATCTCGCATTCGACACCGACACGCACGTAATCGGAGGCCGCGAGCTTGACGCCGCTGTCGTGCACGCCCTTCTGGAACACGCCGCCGCCGCAGGGATGCGGAATGCCGATATAGTCCTGCATCACCGCACTGGTGCAGCCGATCTTGTAGCCGACCAGCGGCCCGGCATGCGGCAGCAGCAGATCGTGCAGCGCGCGCTGGACTTCGTAGCCTTCGTCCTCGTCGGCGGGAGGAACCTCAAGCGCGGCAAGCGGCGCGTGGTTGCGCCGCGCCAGCGCGATCGCCTTTGCGGCTTTGAGAATCTTGTCCATCGGCGCCGCCTCCCACGCAACACAATCGAGGACGGCACTTCAGCACCCCCGCCGGGGCGTGACAAGGACGGGGCGGCCTCACGCCTTGACGAGACCAAGACGGATCAGGCTCTCGGCCGTCGCCAGGATCGCCTCGTCATTGGAGCGGGCCTGCCAGCCGAGCAGCGACCTCGCCTTGGCGCTGGTGGAATGCCGCACCCTGCCAAGCATCGGCACCACCGCACGCAGCAGCGGAATCCGGTTGGCGGCCAGCCGCACCAGCCAGTCCGGGGCCTGGAGCCGCGGAACCCGGCGTGCGGCCGGGCCGAGTTCCCGCCGCAAGACCCTGGCGATGTCGAGGATCGACATCGTCTCGCCGGCGACCGCGATGAAGCGCTCGCCTTTCGCCTCGGGCGCAATCATCGCCCGCAGATGCAGATCGGCGACGTCGCGCACGTCGACCACGCCGAAATAGACCCGCGGCACCGCCGGCACGGCGCCGTCGAGCAGCGATTTGACGATCTCGATCGAGCCGGAGAAGTCCGGCCCCAGCACCGGACCGAAAATGCCGGCGGGATTGACCACCGACAGTTCCAGCCCGCCGCCCTCGTGCGCGAGGAAATCCCAGGCCGCCCGCTCCGCCAAAGTCTTGGATTTGATGTAGGGCTGCACGTCGGCGCCTTCGAGATTGGTCCAGTCGGTCTCGTCGAACGGCTTTTCGCGCGGCGGATGGCCGTAGCCGATCGCGCCCAGCGACGAGGTGATGACGACCCGCCTGACGCCGGCATCCCGCGCGGCGCGCAGCACCCGCAGCGTGCCGTCACGCGCCGGGATGATCATCTCGTTCTCGTCCCTGGGAACGCTGGTCGACAGGGGCGAGGCGACATGCAGCACGTAGTCGCAACCCGAGACCGCCTCGCGCCAACCCTCGTCCCTGGTAAGGTCGGCGATCAGGAAGGACAGGCTCTCCGGCGAAATCGCCCCGCCCTCGCGCAGCATCGTCAGCACGTCGTCTCGCCGGTCCGGCCGGCGCACCGTCGTCCGCACCCCGTGGCCGGCGGCCAGAAGTTGCAGGACGACATGGCTGCCGACGAAGCCGGACCCGCCGGTGACCAGAACGGTGCTCATTGCCAATTCCCCTTCGGTGTGCGGCCAGGCGAATGGGTTCCGCCGGCCCTGCTCAAGGCCGCATCTGGTCACTATCTCCCGGGGGACAAGTAGAATGGATTTCGAGACCGGTATGGAAAACCTGACCAGCATTTGCGACGGCGACTGCGATTGCAGCCCCGACCCCGCCCTGCTCGCCGACTTCAAGCGCGCCATCCACGCGCTCGGCGGCAAGTGGAAACTGGAGATCCTGTTTGCGCTGATGAACGGCGCGGTTCGGTTCGGTGCCTTGCGGCGATCGATCGGCGGCATCACCCAGCACATGCTGACCACGCAACTGCGCGAGCTCGAGCAGGACGGACTGGTGTCGCGGACGGTCCTCGCTTCGAGGCCGTTGCAGGTCGCGTACGAGCTGACCGATGCGGCCTACGGCCTGCTGCCGGCGTTTAAGGAAATATTGAGCTGGTCCAGGCTTTATGGGGATGCGCGCCTCGTGACGTCGCAGCAGGCCTGATTGCAGCGATGTCTGATGCTGCCGGATCGGTGTCTCAGCATCCGGGCCGATCCCGTTGATGCGACTCGCAAAACATCCCGCACCTGAAGTGAAGGCTGTTTCTCATCCGAACTCACGTGAGCTCGGAGGAGTCGAGTCTAGCTCATTGATCGCGATTCACTTTTCGCGATTGCAGCCGCGCGTTGAAGCGCGCGTCGGCAAGCGACAGGCAACATGCTGATCACAGCGCGAAGCGGCGCCTTGCGTCCAAAAACAAAGAGCCGCATCGCTGCGGCTCGAACTCTATTCGTCGCGATAGACCTTCTCGCGTTTCTCGTGGCGCTCCTGCGCTTCCACCGAGAGCGTCGCGATGGGCCGGGCTTCGAGCCGCTTCAAAGAGATCGGCTCGCCGGTGTCCTCGCAATAGCCGTAGGTGTTGTCCTCGATGCGCTGGAGCGCGGCGTCGATCTTGGCGATCAACTTGCGCTGGCGGTCGCGGGCGCGGAGTTCGATGGCGCGGTCGGTTTCGGACGATGCCCGATCGGCGAGATCGGGGTGGTTGACGTTCTCCTCCTGCAGCGCTTGCAGGGTGAGCTTGGACTCTTTGAGGATCTCATCCTTCCAGGCGAGGAGCTTCAAACGGAAGTACTCCTTCTGCCGGTCGTTCATGAAAGGCTCTTTTTCGGTCGGTCGGTAGTTTTTCAACTTTTCCAAGGGCGGCCTATCTTCTTAAGCAACGACTCGTGAACGGAACGACGTCCGTTGAGCCGGGGCTTATATAGCGACCTCCTGTGACAGACAATATTTCCTTAATCGCTCGGTTACCGCCCCCAAACCCTTGCACAGGAAGGTTTATCCTGGAGGGTCCGGAGGCGGCCAAAAGCCTAGTAACCGACCGTGAAACGCTGCCGCGCATGGGCCGGCCGCTCGATCTCGTCGGCGAGCGCGATGGCGTAGTCGGCAAAGCTGATCCAGCTCTTCCCGCTCGCATCTGCGAGAAGCTGGTCGGTCCCGAGCCGGAACTTGGCCGTGCGCTCCCCCTCGACGAACAGGGCCGAGGGCGAGATGAAGGTCCAGTTCAGGTCCTTTTCCTGCCGCAGCAGGTCCAGGAAGGCGCCGCCTTTCTCCGCTTCCGCCTTGTATTGGGCCGGAAAACCAGGGGTTGTAACCAGTTTGACGCCGGGAGCGACTTCCAGGCTGCCGGCTCCACCGACGACCAGGTAGCGGCCGACCCTGGAATCCTTTGCCGCGCCGATCAGCTTGAGCGGGTCGCTGGCCAGGAAGTGCACGGAACTCACAGCGACGTCGTGCCCGGCCCACAGCTTGGCAAGACCCGCCTGATCGAGCACGTCGCCCTTGGTGGGCGTGACATGCGGCAGGACCGCGATCTTCTCGGGGTTTCGGGCGATGGCCGTAACGGTGTGGCCGCGACGGGCCAGTTCCTTGGTGATTTCCGACCCGGCCCGGCCCGAGGCGCCGGCGACTGCGATTTTCATGAAAGGCTTCCTTTGCTTCTGTGGTAACTAATGGTGACTAGATATCGCAAAGGATGCTGGTGTTAAGAGAGCACTTTGCGCTTACCTGATTACGCAGGAGTAACCGGCGAGCGGCCGAAGAAGATTGCGAGGACCCCGACGATGAAGCCAGACGTCTATGCAGCGAACTGCCCCACGCGCCAGATCCTCGACCGCGTCGGCGACAAATGGGCGGTGCTGATCCTGCTGCTGCTGCGCGAGGAGCCGATGCGCTTCAATCAGTTGCGCCGCACGATTGAAGGCATTTCGCAGAAGATGCTGAGCCAGGTTCTCAAGTCGCTCGAGCGCGACGGATTGATCAAGCGTCACGCCATCGCAACCGTGCCGGTGACGGTGGAGTATTCGATCACGCAGCTCGGCGTGACGCTGGCCGCCGCCGTCGATCCGCTGCGCGACTGGGCCGAGCAGAACCTGAAAGACGTGCTCGCCGCCCAGCGCCGTTACGATGCGCAGCTTAAGGACGTCGCGGCGTGAATGGCAAGCTCTGGAGCGAGCCGTTCGCGCGCCGCCCCAAACTCCGCTGTCATGCCCCGGCTTGACCGGGGCATCCAGCACGCTGAGGCTTCTCGATTCAAGACGACTGTCTCTGGAATACTGGGTCGCCCGGTCAAGCCGGGCGACGACAACCTGCCCGACTAGTCTAAGCCTGTCCGGCCTTGGCGAGTTCGACCTCGACGCGCAGCTCGATCTCGGACAGCACGGAATCGAGACCGGGATCACCGGAGGACGATTTCAAATTCGTCGCGGCATCCCGCAGCCGCATCACCGTCGACGCGTCGAGATTGCCGGACAGCAGGCCCATCTTGAGATCGTCGAGCACGTCGAGCGCGGTCCTGCCGCGAGCGACCGAACGCTTGCGGCGCTCGACCGGATCCTCCTCGATGCCCTGCAGTGCAAGCAGTGCATCGATGTTCGCGGCGGCCTTCGGCGCGGCAGCGCTCCGCGTCTCCTGCGCCGACGAGGCGTCGGGCAGGACGAAGGTGCCGGAGCCCGTCCGCTTGGCCTGGCTGGCCGGCGTTCCAAGCGTTGTGCCGTTCGGTCCGTAGATGCGCATCGCAGCAATCCGGGTGATCGATGCGCCACATTCGCCGTCTTATGGTTAACGGCGCGTAAACAGCCCGGCAAAATCTGCCGAGAGGCGGCAGTTTCGCGCCTCAGGGAGAACGCCGGCTGACACCGGTCGAAACAGGTTTATTCAACCTATTCAATCGACTACCCCAATTTTCCCGTGTTGGCACAGCGCTCGCAAGGACAGCGTCGGACCAGCTCGTCATGGGAGTGTCGAGATTGGTCCGAGATTTGAGGAGCCTCGGGGAGCAGAGGATGCCAGCCGTTCGTTGGGTAAGGATTCTTGGGGTGGCCTGCGCCGCGCTGTCAGCGCTGGCGCTCTCGGTCGCGCCCGCGAGCGCGACGTCGCGCATCAAGGATCTCGCCAATATCGAGGGCGTACGGCAGAACCAGCTCATCGGCTACGGCCTCGTCGTCGGCCTCAACGGCACCGGCGACACGCTCAACAACATCCCCTTCACCAAGCAGTCGCTGCAAGCGATGCTCGAGCGCATGGGCGTCAATATCCGCGGCGCCACCATCCGCACCGGCAACGTCGCCGCCGTGATGGTGACCGGCAATCTGCCGGCTTTCGCCACCCAGGGCACGCGCATGGACGTCACCGTCTCCGCGCTCGGCGACGCCAAGGATCTGCGCGGCGGCACGCTGCTGGTCACCCCCCTGCTCGGCGCCGACGGCAACGTCTACGCGGTTGGACAGGGCTCGCTCGCGATCTCCGGCTTCCAGGCCGAGGGTGAAGCGGCCAAGATCGTGCGCGGCGTTCCGACCGTCGGCCGCATCGTCAACGGCGCCATCATCGAGCGCGAGATCGAGTTCGCACTCAATCGGCTGCCGAACGTCCGGCTGGCGCTGCGCAACGCCGACTTCACCACGGCCAAGCGGATCGCGGCCGCGATCAACGACTATCTCGGCCTCAAGACCGCCGAGCCGATCGACCCCTCGACGGTGCAGTTGTCGATCCCGCCGGACTTCAAGGGCAACGTCGTCGCCTTCCTCACAGAGATCGAGCAGCTCCAGGTCGATCCCGACCTCGCCGCCAAGATCATCATCGACGAGCGCAGCGGCATCATCGTGATGGGCCGCGACGTCCGCGTCGCCACCGTCGCGGTGGCCCAGGGCAACCTCACCGTCACCATTTCCGAGAGCCCGCAGGTCAGCCAGCCCAACCCGCTGTCACGCGGCCGCACCGTGGTCACGCCGCGCACCGGCGTCAGCGTCACCGAGGACGGCAAGAAGTTCGCCGTCGTCAAGGACGGCGTCTCGCTGCAGCAGCTCGTCGACGGCCTCAACGGCCTCGGCATCGGCCCGCGCGACCTCATCAGCATCCTGCAGGCGATCAAGGCCGCAGGCGCGATCGAAGCCGACATCGAGGTGATGTGATGCAGACCAGCATGATCAACACCCCGCACGTCGCAACGTCGCCGGCGTTCTCCGTCGAGAGCCGTAACGGCCGGCCCGATTTCGAGCTCGCCGCCGCACTGCAAAAGGTCCCGCCGAAGCAGCAGGCGAAGGCGCAGAAGACCGCCACCGATTTCGAGGCGATGTTCCTCAACAGCATGTTCTCGCAGATGACCTCGGGCCTGAAGGGCGAAGGTCCGTTCGGCGACACGACGGGCACCGGCGTGTGGCGCTCGATGCTGACCGAGCAATATTCCAGGAACTTCGCCAAGGCCGGCGGCGTCGGCGTCGCAACCGAGGTCTACCGCACCCTCATCATGCAGCAGGCGAAAACCATCCGCACGGCATAAGGTCAAACGAGATGAACCACTTCAACGCCTCACGACAGCCGGTGCAAGCGCAGCGCCCGAACACTGCTCCCGGCAGCACCGAGGCGCGCAAGGTCGCCGAGCAGTTGATGGACGCGATGAGCGCCCTGCTCGGACTGATCGAGCGCGAGACCGAGCTCGTTCGCGCCGGCCAGGTCCGCGAGGCGATGACTCTCGAAAGCAAGAAGCAGGAGTTGTCGCGAAACTATGTCAGCGCCGTCAGCGAATTGAAGGCGAACCAGCCCCAGCTCGCCAAATCCGCGCCCGAGCTGCTCTCGACGCTGCATCGGCACCACGATGCGTTCCGCGCAATGCTCCAGGTCAATCTCACCGTGCTCGCGACCGCACATGCGGTCTCCGAGAGCGTCGTGCGCGGCGTCAATGCCGAGATCCAGAAGCGCAACGTGCCGAACACCTATACGGCCGCGGGCCGTCGCGCCACGCCGGGCCCGCGCCACATCACGCCGCTCGCGGTCAGCCGCTCGCTCTGAGCACGCGCAAAAACCAGCGACAATTTTACGAAAACCCGCGCGGCGATCTCGTCGCGCGGTTAGGCACGTTTCCTTACCAGGTCTTCAAACCTGGTGTTCCATGGTTGCGTATTGAGAGGGGTTGGGATTTGACTCACGTGAGGCAACCAGGAGGCTGCCATGAGTACAGATTTCAGCATCAGGCCGGTGGGGATACCGGCCCCCGTGCAGACCGTAACGACGTCGAATTCGGCGGCGAACGAGGCGGTGCAAACTGATTTGCCGGTGAGCCAGACGGTCGCCGCAAGCGATACCAGTGCGGCCTTGCGCGGTGATTTGCCGAAGAACGAGAACGTCTCGCGTCAGGTCGTGTTCGACCAGGCCGCCGCGTCTTTCGTCTTTCAGGTGGTCAACGACAGGACCGACGCCGTGGTCAATCAGTTCCCCGACGAAGCGATGCTGCGCCGGCGGGCCTATTTCCATGCAGAGGATCTGAAGTCCCAGCCCTCGCGTCCGCTCAATACGGACGTCAGCGCCTGACGGTCACGTATCGAGCGTGGCCTGCGCGGTGTCGAGATAGGTCGAGCCGGTCGCGGGATCCGTCACGACGTTCTTGATCTGCGCCTTGCCGGTATCGGTCAGCGTGAACTTGGTATTCCCGAAACGGAATGAGCCGTCCTTGATCAGCACCTGCTGGTACTGCGACGTGCCTTCGCTCTGGTAGTGGATCTGCGCGCGAAATCCGCTGACCCGCGAGACGTTCAACGAGAACGTCTTGCCGTCCGGATACTTCCCGGTCCAGCTGCCCTGGTAGAGCGAGGAATCAACCGCGACATATTTCGATGAGCCGGATGTACTCGACAGCACGTTCGACTTGTACGCGGTCGACAGAATGCTCATGAGGTCGGCCATGACGGGTTTTCCGTCAGGGACGACCGGACAGACCGGCGGCGATATTGCGGTTGATCTCGATCAGCGGACGGAAGTGATCGAACTGCGGGCTCATCTGGAGCGCCGCGGTCTGGCTCAACACGAACACGCTGATGTTGGCGATCTTCTGCCGGACGTCCAGCGGCTGCGGATTGTTGTCGCGCATCGCCTCGCTCAGGAAGATCGTCCAAAGCTTGCGGTTGAACATCAGGGCGTGTGTGGTCTGCTCGCTGAACGGGTCGGCGCTGTTGACCGCGTCCTGCAGCTTGTTGGCGGCCTTGAGCAGCGTCTGCGCCTCGACGTCGCGAGGAGATGCGGTTGTCGTTGCGACACGCGCGTAGGCCGAGGCAGCGGAATTCGACATCAATCACACCTTGGAGGTTACCTAGCCCGTTGAACGCGCTTAAGGATTTCTTTCCCAACCCTAGGCAGCACCGCTTAAGATTTGCTTACGTGTGTGCATGGAAGGCACTCCGGATTATTACGGGGCTCGGAGCTCTTCTCAGCACAACGCTAGATGCACATACGCACGCTGTAAACTTGCTTTGCGTGATGCGTGTCGATCTCAGCTAATCCTGCCTTAGCGATCTCCCTCAAAACAACGGCGGAGCATTAGCTCCGCCGCGACGTCTCAGCGATCTTGCGTTGCGAATTAGCGCAGCAGCTGCAGCACGCTCTGCTGCGACTGGTTGGCGAGCGACAGCGCGGACACTGCGATCGACTGGCGGGTCGACAGCGCCTGGCTGTTGGCCGCTTCCTCGTTGGTGTCGGCGAGCGTCAGGTTGGACGAGCCGGTCTGCAGCACGTTGATCAGGTTCTTGGAGAAGTCCTGACGCACCTGCACGATCGAGAGGTTCGAACCGAGCGCGGAGCCTTCCGAGCGCAGCGTGCTCGAGGCGGCATTCAGGCTGGTCAACACCTTGTTGGTGGCGCCGTTGTCGATGAAGTCCGTGCCCGGGACGAGATTGCTGAGTCCGAGACCCGCCGCGTTGAAGACCACACCGTTGATACCGAGCGTCGAGCTGCCGGTCTCGTTGAAGACCAGCTTCAGCGTGTCGCCATTGAGCAGGTTGACGCCGTTGAAGGACGAGTCCTGCGAGGTCGTGTCGATCTGCGCCAGGATGTTGTTGAACTGGCTGACCAGGCCAGAGCGCGCCGTCTGCGCCACGGGATCCTGGACCGGCGGCTGCGCCGTGGTAAAGGCCAGAACACCCGTGAGCGTGCCGCCAACCGCGCCGCCCGCCGCCGCCGAACCGAGGGTCGAAGAGGCGTACTCGTTGACCGTGGTCACCGTGAGCACGCCGTTGGCGTCGATCGTTGCCGTCAGGTGGTTGGCCTGAAGCTGCACATTGAGCTGATCCAGCGTCTTGACGGTCCCGTTGGTACCGTCGCCGAAGGTGACATTCACCGGCGTGCCGCCGTTGAACGAGCTGAAGGTGAGCGTCTTGCCGCTGACGCCACCGACGCCCGAGGTGCGTGCCGCGCTGAACGCCGTCGCCGTTCCCGTGTTGCCGCTGAGACCGAATGCACTGAGAGCGTTGCCGGTGCCGGTGATCGAAAGGTCGGCGTTGATGCCGGTCGAGAGCGCCAGCTGACCGCTGGTATTCACCGACGACGGGATCTGGCCAGCGGTGGTCGAAAGCGTCGCGGCACCGAGGAAGATGCTGGCGGTCTTCACGCCCGTGGCAAGGTCGATCGAGTTGAGCAGGTCGGTCAACGTCGCGCTCTGGAGATAGACGGTCGAGTTGCCGTTGCCGTCGGTGACGATATTGCCGTTGACGCCGCCGGAGGTCACGCTCGTCGCCGATTGCGGCGTCTCGGCGTTCTTGAAGGTGATGGTGTGGCCGTCGATGTTCAGCGTCGAGCCATCCTTGACCAGGCTGCCGAGCGAACCCGCGGTGGTCTGCCGGTTGGCGCTGATGCTGGCATTGCCTGCGCCGGTCGCCGAAGTCAGACCGAGCGCCTTCAGGAAGTCGGCCTTACCCGTCACGTTCAGATCGGAACCGGTTGAGCTCTTCAGCGTAACGGCGCCCGCGGTAATGGACGACGGCGTCTGGACCGTACCAACCGTCGCGCCGCTCGTCGCGATCGTCGCTGCGCCCGCACTGATCGTCGCCGTCTTGACCCCGCTGGCAAGATCGACCGCGCTGAGCAGGTCGTTGACGGTGGCCGTCGGAGCAGCGGTCGTGCCCATGTAGATAATGGAATTGCCGTTGCCGTCCGTGGCGATGTGGCCGCTGGCGTCGAGGCCCCAGCCGGTCGGTTGGGACGAAGGTGCAGCACCGGTGCGGAAGGTCACGGTTTTACCGTTGACGGTGATCGAGTCGCCGTCTGCCGGCGACGCTCCGAACGTGGTCGCGGCGGTCGCACCGATCAGCGTGTCGGTGCCGGCGAGGTTAGTGGTGGTGTCGGCGGCTTTGGCAACTGCGCCGGTCAGCGTGCCGGCCGTCGAACCGAGCGACGCGCCGAGCGATGCGCCCGAGGTCACCGGCGTCACGCCGCCGGCTGCACCGGTATAGAGCACGTTGCTGTTGGCGGTCGCGCTCGCATAGGAGGTCGTGCCGCGCAGGTCCGCCGGGCTTGCACCCGGAATGGTGGTCGAGACGTTGGACTTGGTCGAGTAGCCGACCGTGGTCTGCAGCGCCTGGTTGGCGATCGACTTCGCGCTGTCGATCAGCTTCTGCAGCGAGGTGATGCCGGTGTTGGCCGCCTGAAGCACCTGGACACCGTTGTTGATGCCATCGAGCAGGTTGCTGATGTCGCTCGCCCGGTTGTCCAACCCCTGTGCGGTGAAGAAGTTGGTGGGATTGTCGAGCGCCGTGTTGACCTTCTTGCCGGTCGACAGCCGCTCCTGCGTCGTGGCCAGCAAATTGGCCGTCGACTGCAGCGACAACAGGTTCTGGCGAACGGACGCCGAGAGAACGATGTTGGACATTGGCGAGACTTCCTCTTGAACCGGATACGAATCGGCCGCGCGGTTTGGAAAGCGGGCTTTTGTCCAGTCTTAGGGGCTGTCCTTTAAAGTATGGTTAACGGCGGTTTAAGGGATAGGGTTAATGGGGGGTTAGCCCCCTTCCCCCGGTTTCACACGGACCCCGCGCCAACGAAAAAAGCGGCGGGGCCGAAGCCCCGCCGCCTGATTTTATACTGTTAATTCAGCTACTTATTAGCGGAGCAGCTGGAGCACGCTCTGCTGCGAGGTGTTGGCCAGCGACAGCGCGGAGACCGCGATGGACTGGCGGGTCGACAGCGCCTGGCTGTTGGCCGCCTCGACGTTGGTGTCGGCCAGGGTCAGGTTGGACGAACCGGTCTGCAGCACGTTGATCAGGTTCTTGTTGAAGTCCTGGCGCACCTGCACGACCGAGAGGTTCGAACCGAGCGCCGAGGCTTCCGAGCGCAGCGTGCTCGACGCGGCGTTCAGGTTGGTCAGGACCTTGTTGGCCGCGGCGTTGTCGATGAAGTCGACGCCGACGGTCAGCGCAGCGAGGCCCAGACCCTTGGAGTTGTAGGTCACGCCGGTGATGCTGAGGCTCGACTTGGCAGTCTCGTCGAACACCAGCTTGAGCTGGTCGCCGTTCAGGAGGTTGACACCGTTGAACGAGGAGTCCTGCGAGGTCGTGTCGATCTGGTTCAGGATGTTGTTGTACTGAGAAACCAGGTTGGCACGGGCCGTCTGCGCAACCGCGTCCTGAACCGGGGTGGTTGCGGTCGAGAAGGTCAGCGCCGACGTCAGCGTGCCGCCGATCGTACCGCCCGCGGTGGTCGAGCCGAGCGTCGAAGACGCGTAGTCGTTGGACGCGGTGATGGTGAGCTGGCCGTTGGCGTCGATCGTCGCGGCCAGGTTGTTGGCCTGAAGCTGCGTGTTGAGCTGATCGAGCGTCTTGACCGTGCCGTTGGTGCCGTCGCCGAAGGTGACATTGACCGCCGTGCCGCCGTTGAAGGAGGTGAAGGTCAGGGTCTTGCCGGCAATGCCGCCGATGCCGGAGGTGCGAGCCGCCTGGAAGGTGTTGGCCGAGCCGGTGTTGCCGGCGAGGCCGAGCGCGTTCAGCACGTTGCCCGAGCCGGTGATCGAGAGATCGGCGTTCACGCCAGTCGCGATCCTGAGCTGACCGGAAGTATTGATCGACGAGGCGGACTGGCCGGTGGCCGTCGACAGTGTGGCAGTGCCGTTGGCGGCAATGCTGGCGGCCTGCACGCCGGTGGCGAGGTCGATCGCGTTCAGCACGTCGGCCACCGTGCCGGCCTGCAGATAGACGATCGAATTGCCGTTGCCGTCTGTGATGACGTTACCGCTCTTGCCGGAGCCGGACGGGATCGCCGGAGCACCCGCGGAGCCGGGCACCGGAGCGTTCTTGAAGGTGATGGTGTGACCATCGACGTTCAGCGCCGAGCCGTCCTGGATCAGCTGACCGAGCGACGCGGCGCTGGTGGTGCGGTTCACGCTCACCGCGGCATTGCCACCGCCGGTCGCGGTGCTGAGACCGAGAGCCTTCAACAGGTCGGCCTTGCCGGTGACACTCAGGTCAGCGCCGGTCGAGCTGCGCAGCGTAACCTTGCTGGCAGTGGTGACGCCGACGTCGGATGCGGTCTCGCCGGCACTGGTGCTGATGACCGCAGCGCCGGTGGTGATCGCGGCAACCTTGACGCCGCTGGCGAGGTCGATCGCGGTGACGAGGTCGCCGGCCGTGGCAGCGGGAGTTGCGGTGGTGCCGAGATAAACCGTCGAGTTACCGTTGCCGTCCGTGACGATGTTGCCGCTTACGCCCGAGCCGGTGGCAACAGCGGTCGAAGCCGGAGCCGCGCCTGCACGGAAGGTGATGGTCTTGCCGTTGACGGTGAGCGTATCGCCGTCGGCGGGCTGAGCGTTGCCGACCAGGCCGGTCGCCGTCGCCGCACCGTTCGCGATCAGGGTGATGCCGGCGCTCAGCGCCGTCGAGCCGTCGCCGGCGGTTGCGGTTGCGCCCGTTTGGACACCTTGAGGCGCCCCGAGCGTGACGGACGAAGTCGCCGCATGCACGCCGCCCGCCGTGCCGTCATACAGCACGTTGCTGGAAGCGACAGCGCTTGCAAAACTGGTGGTGCCGCGCAGGTCGGCAGCCGTCGCACCCGCGATGGTGGTCGAGACGTTCGACTTGGTGGAATAACCGACCGTGGTCTGCAGCGCCTGATTGGCAATCGACTTCGCGCTGTCGATCAGCTTCTGCAGCGAGGTCAGGCCGGTGTTGGCGGCCTGGAGCACCTGCACGCCGTTGGCAATGCCATCGAGCAGATTGTTGATGTCGCTGGCGCGGTTGTCGAGCGACTGGGCCGTGAAGAAGTTGGTGGGATTGTCCAGGGCCGAGTTGACGCTCTTGCCGGTCGACAGACGGTTCTGTGTGGTGGCGAGGAGGTCGGCGGTGGACTGGAGAGACAGCAGGTTCTGGCGAACCGACGCAGAGAGAACAATACCGGACATAACTCTTACCCTTCTGGTTTACGCGTCTTCGTTCGATCGCTTCGGATCGAGTGACAGGGACAGCCTGCCGCGACATGGCTAACAAAGGGTGAAATGAGACGCGCCAGCATAAGCGCCGGTTCACCATAAACCGGCGGGAGAAACCGGCGCCGCCCCAAAATCCGGCTGAATTTACTGGCGTTTTTCCGCGCTTACGCTCCATTAACCATAACCGCGGGTTACTTTTCGGAAGCTCGATCAGCACCGCCGCGAACATGGACGCAAAAAGAAGGCGGCGGGGCCGAAGCCCCGCCGCCATGTCTTGGTTAAAGATGTGTTGCGATGTCGTCCGCTTGTTAGCGGAGCAGCTGCAGCACGCTCTGCTGCGACTGGTTGGCCAGCGACAGCGCGGAGACCGCGATCGACTGACGGGTCGACAGCGCCTGGCTGTTGGCGGCTTCGACGTTGGTGTCGGCCAGGGTCAGGTTGGACGAACCGGTCTGCAGCACGTTGATCAGGTTCTTGTTGAAGTCCTGACGCACCTGCACGATCGTGAGGTTCGAACCGAGTGCCGAAGCTTCCGAACGCAGCGTGCTCGAGGCCGAGTTCAGGTTGGTCAGCACCTTGTTGGTCGCCGCGTTGTCGATGAAATCGACGCCGCTGGTCAGAGCGGCGAGGCCCAGACCCTTGGAGTTGTAGGTCACGCCAGTGATGCTGAGGCTCGACTTGGCAGTTTCGTCGAACACCAGCTTGAGCTGGTCGCCGTTCAGGAGGTTGACACCGTTGAACGAGGAGTCCTGCGCAGTGGAGTCGATCTGGTTCAGGATGTTGTTGTACTGATTGACCAGGTTCGAGCGAGACGTCTGAGCAACCGAGTCCTGGACGGGGCTGGAAGCCGTCGAGAACGTCAGCGACGAGGTGAGCGTGCCGCCGATCGAACCACCCGCGGCGTTCGACCCGATCGTCGAGGACGCGTAGTCGTTGGTGGTCGACACCGTCAGCAGGCCGTTGGCGTCGATCGTCGCGGTCAGGTTGTTGGCCTGAAGCTTCGTGTTGAGCTGGTCGAGCGTCTTGACCGTGCCGTTGCTGCCGTCGCCGAAGGTGACATTGACCGCCGTGCCGCCGTTGAAGGAGCTGAAGGTCAAGGTCTTGCCGGTGATGCCGCCGACGCCGGAGGTACGGGCCGCGGTGAAGGCGGTCGCAGTGCCGGTGTTGCCGGCGAAGCCGAGCGAGTTGAGCGCATTGCCCGTGCCGGTGATCGACAGGTCGGCGTTCACGCCGGTGGACAGCTTGAGCTGGCCCGACGCGTTGATCGACGAAGCCGTCTGGCCGGTGGCGGTCGACAGAGTGGCAGTGCCGTTAGCGGCAATGCTGGCGGACTGAACGCCGGTGGCAAGGTCGATCGCGCTCAGGACGTCGGCGATGGTGCCGGCCTGCAGATAGACCGTCGAGTTGCCGGCGCCGTCGGTGATGACGTTGCCGCTCTTGCCGAAGCCGGTCGGAATTGCCGGAGCACCGGCAGAGCCCGGAACCGGGGCGTTCTTGAAGCTGATGACGTGTCCGTCCACGTTCAGCGTCGAGCCGTCCTGGATCAGCTGGCCGAGGGAGGCAGCGCTGGTGGTGCGGGCCACGTTCACCGTGGCGTTGCCGCCACCGACGGCCGAGCTCAGGCCGAGGGCCTTCAGCAGATCCGCCTTGCCCGTGACGTTGAGGTCGGCACCGGTCGAGCTGCGCAGCGTAACCTTGCTGGCAGTTGTGACGCCGACATCCGATGCCGTCTCACCAGCGCTCGTGCTGATGACCGCAGCACCGGCGGTGTTCACGGCAACCTTGACGCCGCTGGCGAGGTCGATCGCGGTGGCGAGATCGCCCACGGTCGCGGCCGGGGTACCGGAGGTGCCGAGGAAGACGGTCGAGTTGCCGCTGCCGTCGGTGACGATGTTGCCGCTGACGCCCGAGCCGGTGGCAACAGCAGTCGAGGCAGGAGCAGCGCCGGCACGGAAGGTGATGGTCTTGCCGTTGACGGTGACCGTGTCGCCGTCGGCGGGTTGGGCGGTGCCGACCAGGCCGGTCGCCGTCGCCGCACCGCTCGCGATCAGGGTGATGCCCGCGGAGAGAGCCGTCGTGCCGTCGCCAGCCGTCGCGGTCGCGCCGGTGTCAACGCCCTGGGTCGCGCCCAGAGTGATCGCCGAGGTTGCCGCGTGCGTGCCGCCCGCCGTGCCGTCATACAGCACGTTGCTGGTGGCAACCGAGCTTGCAAAAGACGTCGTGCCGCGCAGGTCGGCAGAGGTCGCACCGGAGATGGTGGTGGAGACGTTGGACTTGGTGGAGTAGCCGACGGTGGTCTGCAGTGCCTGGTTGGCGATCGACTTCGCGCTGTCGATCAGCTTCTGCAGCGAGGTGATGCCGGTGTTGGCAGCCTGCAGCACCTGCACGCCGTTGGCGATGCCGTCGAGCAGATTGTTGATGTCGCTGGCGCGGTTGTCGAGCGACTGCGCGGTGAAGAAGTTGGTGGGATTGTCCAGGGCCGAGTTGACGCTCTTGCCGGTCGACAGCCGGCTCTGAGTGGTCGCGAGAAGATCAGCGGTGGACTGGAGGGAGAGCAGGTTCTGACGAACCGAGGACGAGAGAACGATACCGGACATTGACTGTTACCCTTCTGGTACGCAACGCAACAAACTTCGATTAGGATTAATCGATGCCGGGACGGTGACCGTTTGGGGCTAACAAAGCATGAAGCGTGTCGCACCAGTCCTTGCGCGGATTCACCATAAACGCGATCGAGGCCAGATCACGCCCGCGTGTATCGCCATGATAGATTGATGCTTTTTCGTGCAGCGACGGTGTGTTTGCTACTTGTCAACCATAACTCAGAGAGAGCAATTGGCTGCATTCGAATGCATCCTCTTCGTCTCACCACACGACGTCTTCATACACCGGCACAAAAGAAAGCGGCGGGGCCGAAGCCCCGCCGCCATGTCTTGCTTAAAGATGTGTTGCGATGTCTGCCGCTTATTAGCGGAGCAGCTGCAGCACGCTCTGCTGCGACTGGTTGGCCAGCGACAGCGCGGAGACCGCGATCGACTGACGGGTCGACAGCGCCTGGCTGTTGGCCGCTTCAGTGTTGGTGTCGGCCAGGGTCAGGTTGGACGAACCGGTCTGCAGCACGTTGATCAGGCTCTTGTTGAAGTCCTGACGAACCTGCACCACCGAGAGGTTCGAACCGAGCGCCGAGGCTTCCGAGCGCAGCGTGCTCGAGGCCGCGTTGAGGTTCGACAGCACCTTGTTGGTCGCGGAGTTGTCGATGAAGTCAACGCCGCTGGTCAGAGCGGCGAGGCCCAGACCCTTGGAGTTGTAGGTCACGCCGGTGATGCTGAGGTTGGACTTGCCGGTCTCGTCGAACACCAGCTTGAGCTGGTCGCCGTTCAACAGGTTGACGCCGTTGAACGAGGAGTCCTGAGAGGTCGTGTCGATCTGGTTCAGGATGTTGTTGTACTGGTTGACGAGGTTGGCGCGGGACGTCTGCGCAACCGTGTCCTGGACGGGGCTGGAAGCCGTCGAGAACGTCAGCGAGCTCGTCAGCGTACCACCGATTGCACCACCCGCGGCGCTCGACCCGATCGTCGAGGACGCGTAGTCGTTGGTGGTCGACACCGTCAGCAGGCCGTTGGCGTCGATCGTCGCGGTCAGGTTGTTGGCCTGAAGCTTCGTGTTGAGCTGGTCGAGCGTCTTGACCGTGCCGTTGCTGCCGTCGCCGAAGGTGACATTGACCGCCGTGCCGCCGTTGAAGGAGCTGAAGGTCAAGGTCTTGCCGGTGATGCCGCCGACGCCGGAGGTACGGGCCGCGGTGAAGGCGGTCGCAGTGCCGGTGTTGCCGGCGAAGCCGAGCGAGTTGAGCGCATTGCCCGTGCCGGTGATCGACAGGTCGGCGTTCACGCCGGTGGACAGCTTGAGCTGGCCCGACGCGTTGATCGACGAAGCCGTCTGGCCGGTGGCGGTCGACAGAGTGGCAGTGCCGTTAGCGGCAATGCTGGCGGACTGAACGCCGGTGGCAAGGTCGATCGCGCTCAGGACGTCGGCGATCGTGCCGGCCTGCAGATAGACCGTCGAGTTGCCGGCGCCGTCGGTGATGACGTTGCCGCTCTTGCCGAAGCCGGTCGGAATTGCCGGAGCACCGGCAGAGCCCGGAACCGGGGCGTTCTTGAAGCTGATGACGTGTCCGTCCACGTTCAGCGTCGAGCCGTCCTGGATCAGCTGGCCGAGGGAGGCAGCGCTGGTGGTGCGGGCCACGTTCACCGTGGCGTTGCCGCCACCGACGGCCGAGCTCAGGCCGAGGGCCTTCAGCAGATCCGCCTTGCCCGTGACGTTGAGGTCGGCACCGGTCGAGCTGCGCAGCGTAACCTTGCTGGCAGTTGTGACGCCGACATCCGATGCCGTCTCACCAGCGCTCGTGCTGATGACCGCAGCACCGGCGGTGTTCACGGCAACCTTGACGCCGCTGGCGAGGTCGATCGCGGTGGCGAGATCGCCCACGGTCGCGGCCGGGGTACCGGAGGTTCCGAGGAAGACGGTCGAGTTGCCGCTGCCGTCCGTGACGATGTTGCCGCTGACGCCCGAGCCGCTGGCAACAGCAGTCGAGGCAGGAGCAGCGCCGGCGCGGAAGGTGATGGTCTTGCCGTTGACGGTGAGCGTGTCGCCGTCGGCGGGCTGGGCGGTGCCGACCAGGCCGGTCGCCGTCGCCGCACCGCTCGCGATCAGGGTGATGCCCGCGGAGAGAGCCGTCGAGCCGTCGCCAGCCGTCGCGGTCGCGCCGGTGTCAACGCCCTGGGTCGCGCCCAGAGTGATCGCCGAGGTTGCCGCGTGAGTGCCGCCTGCCGTGCCGTCATACAGCACGTTGCTGAGCGCGGTGGCGCTTGCGAAGGACGTCGTGCCACGCAGGTCCGAAGCCGTCGCACCGGAGATGGTGGTGGAGACGTTGGACTTGGTGGAGTAGCCGACGGTGGTCTGCAGCGCCTGGTTGGCGATCGACTTCGCGCTGTCGATCAGCTTCTGCAGCGAGGTGATGCCGGTGTTGGCGGCCTGCAGCACCTGCACGCCGTTGGCGATGCCATCGAGCAGATTGTTGATGTCGCTGGCGCGGTTGTCGAGCGACTGCGCGGTGAAGAAGTTGGTGGGATTGTCCAGGGCCGAGTTGACCGACTTGCCTGTCGACAGACGGTTCTGCGTGGTGGCGAGAAGATCAGCGGTGGACTGGAGGGAGAGCAGGTTCTGACGAACCGAGGAGGAGAGAACGATACCGGACATTGGGTGTTACCTTTCTGGTAAACGACGCTTACTGTTACGCGTCTGCTTGATCGAGATTTGCCAAGCGACCGGCGGACCGTGGCGCCGAGAATCTAACGAAGCATGAAATGAAACCGTCGCTTTCGCCGAGTCGCGGGATGATTCGGCAGGACAAGCGTCACCGCCACCGCGCTGCGGCTCGAACCAGCCATTGAAATGATTGGTATTTTTCTCGAAAAAACCGGGGATTCACAACTCGTTAACTAGTCTTGAGAGAGTATTGCGCCCTGATCCGCCGCAACACACGCTCGGTTACGAAAGCGTTGATGGAGAACAGGCATGGCCCTCAAGGTCGAGCTGAGACCGCACGAACGCATCATCGTCGGTAACTGCGTAATAACCAACACCGACCAGCGCGCCCGCCTTCTGATCGACGGCGAGAACGTGCCGATCCTTCGCGAGCGTGACATCCTCACGCCGGAGACCGCCGATACGGCGGCCAAGCTCGTCTATCTGGCGGTGCAGCTCATGTACATCTCGCCCGATCCGCAGAGCCAGCACGGCACCTACTTCAACCTGGTGCGCGACATCGTCACCGCGGTGCCGAGCGCCTGGCCGATCATCGAAAGCATCAACAACCACATCATGAGCGGCGATCTCTATCGAGCCTTGAAGGACGCCCGCAAGCTGATCTCCTATGAAGACAAGCTGCGCGAGCAGTTCGAGGCGACCCATCCCAAGGACGGCGTCGCGGCCGACGTCAGCTCGGCCGCCTGAGCGCTTCGCACATCCGAACGAAAACGCCCCGGACCGGGTCCGGGGCGTTTTCGTTTCAACACGTCAAGACAAGTGCTGATGTCACTGCGCCGCGAGCGGCGGCGCTTCGACCTCGATCACGGCGCCGGCGCTGCGGCGTTCGCCGAACTCCAGCACCGTAGCCAGGAGCGCGTCGATGTCCCTCTCGTCGGTGCGGTGATTGACGATGGCCGCGCGGATCGCGAACTTGCCGTCCAGCGTCGTGCTTGACGGCGCCGCGATGCCGGACTCCTGGACATCGGCGACGATCTCGCGATTGACCGCATCGTCGGCACGGTAACGGAAGCAGACGATATTGAGATTGACCGGCGCGAGCAGCTCCAGCCGCGGCTCGGCGAGAACGCGCGCTTCCAGATATTTTGCCAGCGCGCAGCTTCGCGCGATCACCGCGCCCAACCGATCGGTACCGAACGTCTTCAGCGTGAACCAGGTCTTCAGCGCACGGAAGCCGCGCGACAGATCGGGGCCGAGATCGCAGGGCCAGACCGCGCCGGCTGCAAGGCCCCTCGCCTCGCGGCTCAGATACGCCGCCGGCTGCGCAAAGGCCTGCCGATGCTGCTCGCCGTCGCGCACCAGCAGGAAGCCGGCATCGTAAGGCACCTGCCCCCATTTGTGGAAGTCGAGCGCAATGGAATCGGCGAGCTCGATGCCGCCGAGCAGGGGCGCAAGCTCCGGCGACAGGATCGCGAGCGCACCGAAGGCGCCATCGACGTGAAACCAGATCCCCTCCTCGCGGCACAGCTCGGCGATCGCCTTGAGATCGTCGATTGCGCCGATATCGACCGTGCCGGCGGACGCGACCACCAGGAACGGCTTGAATCCGACCGCGCGATCGGTGGCGATCTGCGCGCGCAGCGCGGCCACGTCGATGCGATGATCGGAATCGACATCGATCTTGCGCAGCGCATCGGTGCCGAGCCCGGCAATGTCCATCGCCCTGGAGACACAGCCATGCGCGGCCCGCGACGTGTAAGCCGTGAGCAGTGCGCCATCATTGCCGATGCCGTGCTGCCGCGCCAGCGCGCCGAGCGCAGCCGTGCGCGCCACCAGCACGGCCATCAGATTGGCCATCGACGTGCCCGTGACGAAGATGCCGCTGGCGCTCTCCGGGAAAGCGAACAGATCGCGCATCCAGGCAACGATCTGGCGCTCGACCTCGATCGGCATGTGGTCGCGCCCGCCGAGATTGGCGTTGAGGCCGGCTGCGAGCATTTCGGCGAGCATGCCGACCGCGGTACCGCCGCCATGCACCCAGCCCATGAAACCGGGGTGAACGTTGCCGGTCGCATAGGGCGCGACATGCTCTGAGAATTCGCGATAGACCTCGGCGAGATCGCTCGCCTCGCGCGGCACTTCGGCCTTCATCGCCGCCCTGACAGCATCGGGGATCGGCTGCCACACCGGACGCGCACGAACATTGGCGATGCCGTCGATCGCCTCGTCCAGCATGCGGTGCGCGAGTGCGCGAAATTCGCTCCAGTCCTGCGGATCGAGCGAGGTGTGCGTGACGGCGCTTTGCGCGTTGCGGATGATCTCGTTCATGTGGCCCTCCCCTCGCCGTTCATGGCGTGCCGCGACAGCATCGCCGTGAACGCGGCGAAGATCTTGCGCATCTGCGGCGGCTTGTACGGAAACACGGCGGGTGGGTCCATGTTGTGTACGACGGCGGTGTTGTCCGCCTCGAACACCAGCAATTCGCCGTCCCGGTTCTCGGCGCAATCGACGATGAAGTAGTCGAGGCCGACGCGCTTGCTCATCTCGTCGAGCGCAGCTTTATGCCGTGCAGCGAAGGCGTGATCGAAGTCCTGCATCCAGACGGCTTCTTCAGCGCGCTTCTCTTCGCTGAACGCCATGTAGGCGTTGAGATACCAGATGTCCCAGCGGTCGGCGATCGCCATGTGGCAGGCGTAAGGTTTGCCGTCGACCACGGTGAGACGGTATTTGCGGTAAAGTCCGTCCGGGCTCGCATAGTCGACGAAGCGCGCGACGAAAAATTCGTGCTCCTGCCGCTCGGCGAGATACGCAGCGAGCGCCGCAGCGTCGTCGATCTTCGCGAGTCCGACGCCGGCATGCGTACCGCGCGGCCGGACGATCATCGGAAAGCGCAATTCGCCCGTGATGCTCTCGCACGCGATCTTGCCTTGCGAAAGTTCCGACAATTGCCCGCGCGTCGCGTGGGCGGTCACGGGAATGTCGAGACCGGAGATGCCGGCCAACAACCGGTACAGTTTGTCGCGGTCGAGATTGCCGATGAACTCGGGGCGATTGAGCAGCGGCCGCGGCCAGCGTGGCGCAGCCTTTGCGATGACGGCAAGTGTCTCGCGGCATTCCTCGGAATCGGAGGCGACCACGATGGCGACGTCGTGATCGGGCAATGTCTCGGGAAGGCCGACGCCCTTGATGACATAGAGCGTCAACAGCTCGATGTCGGAGCCTTCGAGCAGGAATTCGATCGGGGTGTTGCCACCCATGTCGATATCGGCCGCGAGCGCGAGCACGCGCAGGCGGGGTTTCGCAGCCGCGCAAGGGGTACGAAACAATTGATGGAAGGAGAGCACCTCGCTCTGGATCACGAGCCCGGCCTCCTTCTCACCCAGAAGCTGGGCAATCAGCGACAGATCCAGGCCTTCGCCCGCCTCCGCCGTTCCCTCCGCGATCCGTGCCAGAAGATGCTCGCGCAACGGATGCAGATCGCCGCCCTCGAAAGCCCGGCGCGTCAATTGCGCAAAGCCGATGCGGTCGGAATAGTTCGGCGTGGTCACGCTATCGGGCGCGAAAACAGGATGCAGCATCTTAAGCCTCGAGCACAAACTTCCCCGGCGCAGCCGTGGCACGATCAAGCAGCAGTTCGATCTTCGCCACGACATGGGCGATGCGATCGAGAATGTGCTGCAAATTGCGTTGCGCCTGCGCGGCGTCCGCCGACCAGGCCTCGGTGACGAGCCGCCCGCCGACGCAGAGGCGCAATACGGCCTGCGGCGCCTCGTCCGGTCGCTCCAGCCGAACCGGCTGGCCGATCAGGCAGCGCTGCGTGGCGACCTGCCGGTCTGCCGCGCTGCCGCCGATCTCCTCGTTCATGTCGCGCGCCAGCGCCCGGTAAACGGCGGTCGTCTCGGCAATCGAGACCGGCTTGCCGTCGCGCTGCAGCGTGAAGGGGAAGATGGTGGCGTGCGCAAATTCCTCGTCGTCCGGACCGGTCGTCCGGGTCGCGCTGGAAACGCGGCGAAGCGATGGCGACAACGCAATCATGCTGTCGATGCCGGCGGCAAGCTCGGCCAGCACTCTCGTACGGAAAGCCCCTGATACTGTGTAGTAGCTGCCGATCTCCGCGAGCGCCGCCTCCCAGCGCAGCCATTGACCGAAATTCGGCCGGCGTTCGAAGCGCGAGCGCAGCGCCGTCCAGGCCATAGGCCAGTCGCAGCGGCCGGCGTAGTCGAGGACGCCCGGCGCGATCTCACCCAGCCCATCGACGGCGCGAGACAATCCCTTCGGAACCAGCAGCGCGCCGCAGAAGGCGGGGCCGCCGAAAAACTTCGAGCCTGTCATCAGCACCATGTAGCCGCGATCGAGATAACCGCGCAGACGCCGGCGCCCGAGCCGCATCTGGCAGGCATCAACCACAATCTGCACCTGGCCGTTCCAGCGCTTGGCGATCTCGTCGAGGCAGGCCTCGCTTGGGGCACGCCAGCCGAGTTTTGACGAATCCATGATGTGCAACAAAACGCGCCGACCTTGCGCGAGGCTGTCCTGGATTGCACACATTGCAGCGGCATCCGGATCCCGGCGCATCGCTAAGTCGGACGCGTCATCGAGCAGCGGCACTGCGATGCTGTCGCCGGCAAGACCCGCGACCGGGCTGTTCTTGCGCACCGTAAAGCCGCTCGCCGTCAGCGAGCTGAAATGGTGGCCGCGCGCGGTGTGGACGGTGCCGCTGCCGGTCTGGTCGGCGCCGACCACGATCGTCACTGGAGCTGCGCCGAGCACCGCGCGCGCCAGGAACAGCGCGTGGAGCTGCGAGTCCGTCCCCGAAGGCGAGAACACGATGTCGACGCGCGACGGGAGCTGGAGATGGCCGCGCAACTCCTCGCGCATGTCCTCGCAGCGCGCATCGAAGGCGACCTCGACCTCGTCGAACAGGCATTTGTGCATCAGCTCTTCGCGCGCCAGCGCGGCGCGGTCATAAGCCAATTGCGAGATCGTCGAAGCGGTCGACGAGGCGAAATTCCACAGCTCCGGCTCCGGCGAGGCCGCACAACCATAGCCGTTGACGCGATCCCTGGCGTCGAGCGCCAGCCGCTGATCTCCGCCGGAGACGAGCAGCGTGTCCAGTGGCGTGAAGAGATCGCGCAGACGGTAGCGCGAGCCGTCGTCGGGCGTGCGCTCGGGGGTCGACAGACGGGATGCGCCGGCGCTCATCCCGGGAGGCTCACGCCGCATCGGCCGCCGCCGCGGGCGCCGGTGCGAACTGCGAAGCGATGTCGCCGTGGAACACTGACGGCCCGACGTGGTCGAGCGAGCTCTGGATGTCGGCCCAGATCTCCCCGCCCATGTCGGTCCAGCGCTTGCAGAACGCGAAGTCCTCGGACAGATACGTGCCCGTCGCGGGGTCGATCATGCATTCGAACAGGGCGAAGCGGTTCTGGCTCGCCGCCAGCGTATCGTGCGAATGCTCGCGGAAGAATTGCAGGTTCGCATGGTTGGGGTGGCGGCACATCGCTTCCAGCACGTGGCGGCGGATCATCAGGAAGCCGGTGCCGGCGTAGCGCACGCGGGTGAATCCGTTGACCACCACGATGCGGTCGGGGTCCTCGATCTCGAGCACATAGTCGAGCGAGGCGGCCGGCACGTCGGCGCGGCCGGACTGGATCGCCCGCTTCGCCTTGTCCCAGTTGACGCGCTTGATCGGATAGCAGCCGGCAACGACATCCGCGCCGCTTTCGATCAGCCGGAACACCTGTTCGGGCTTGAACCCGATGTCGGCGTCGATGAACAGGAAGTGCGTCGCCTTGGGATCGTCCAGGAACATCGCGGCCAGATTGGCCCGCGCCCGCGTGATCAGCGCGTCACCGTCGCGCAACAGCACCTTGAGCTCGAGATTGGACATGCCGTGCACGGCCCGCTGGAGCGCGAAGATCGAGCTCGCATAAATGCTCGACACCTGCCCGCCGAAGCACGGCGTGGCCACCACCAGCTGCATCTTGTCCGACATTGACGGCTCCGCCCCGCTCAAATCCTCACCAAGAGGTAAAGAGGCATGGTTAACGGCGCCTTAATGCCGCCTTACAGGAATTTGACGAGCGACAGCTGCGCGAGCTTCGAGGTAACCTGGTAGGACGCCTGAAGCGCGTTCTGCAGCGACAGGATCTCGCTGGCGACCTGGTCCGGCGAAGCCGACTCCGCCTGGTCGATGATGGACTGGAGCTGCGCCTTGGCCTGGGTCTGACGCGTGGAGGCGTCCTTCATCGTGTTCTGGGCCATTGCGATGTCGGTCTGGATGTCCTCGATGCGCTGCTCGCCGGGCTGCTTCGTCAGCGCCTGGGTCGTGCGCAGGCTCAGCGCCGCGACCTGGCCGCCGGCATACTGTCCGGTCGGCGAGGTCGAGAACGTCCCGAACACGGCGACCGCCTGCATCTGCTTGCGGATCGCGTCCTCGTTGGCCTGCGCGCCATATTGCACCGTGATGGAATCGTCGACCCGCGCCACCGCGGTCGAGCGCGGCGAGCCGGGCCCGTCATTGCCGGTGTACCATTTCACGGTATTGGCCGAGCCGTTGACCAGCGTCGTCGCCGAGCTTGCCGGCGACGAGCCGACACGCAGCGGCGGTTGCGTGGCGGTGACCGGCGTCGAGCCGAAGCCGAGCGACCCCAGCGCAGCGGTGTTCGAGGTCGTGATGCTCAGGCTTGCCGCATTGTCGGTGTTGATCGTGATCGAGCCGCCATGCACGGTGGAAGGCTTCGAGGTGCCGGTGATCGCGTCGATCTTGCTCATCAGGGTCTGGATGCTGTCCCCGACATTGAGCTGGTTGCCGGTCGCGCCGGAATTGACGAAGGACAGCGTGGTCCCGTTGACGGTGATGGTGTCGCCGGCGACGAAGCCGGGCGAGATCGAGTCCGATGGGCTCGCGCCGGACAGTGCCGTCGCGCCCGTGATCGGCGCAGGCGTCGCCGCCTGGTTGTTGACGGACGCCCCGATCGCCGAGCTCGCGGTGTTGAAGAAATTGTCGCCCGCAGTGACGGCGGATGCCGCCACCAACGAGGTATTGGCGAGCTTGGTGATTGCGGTGTTCAGCGCCGTGTTGAGGTTCGCAGCGGTGTTGTTCGGGTTGACCGGGACGCTCGCGTCGATCGCAAAGCTGCCGAGCGGCGTCGGAATCTTCGTCGATGCCGTCATGTCGATCTGCTCGGTCGAGCCGTCCGGCAGCGTGAACTGGACGCTCAGCTTGTCGCCGTTGTTCGGGTTGACGCCGTTGAGATCGACCGAGAACGACACCGGCGAGCCGCTCGGGCCGGTCACGGTCGCCCCCGTCAGGGTCGAGGAGACCGCCGCGATCTTGAGCCCGAACGGAGATCCCGCGACATCCTCGGACACCTTTACAGAGCTCGGCGTCGGCTGCGTCTGCACCAACCGGCCCATGCCGTTGGCGCCGAGGTCGGCGGCCTGACGCTCCGCCATCACGGTCTTCAGGCCCGCCTGCGTCGTGGTGCCGTTGATGATGTCGCCGGCATTGGCGACCGACTGCGTGTTGAACGCCGTCCCGGAGAACAGATAGCGATTGCCCGACTGGGTGTTGAGGACGCCGACCATCGAGCCGAACTGCGCCGCGGCGGTGTTCTGCGCGACCGTCTGTCCGTTGACGTTGAGATCCTGCGCGGTGGTGGCGGACCCGGTCTGCACCGTGTTGCGGATCGTCGTCAGCGACTGCAGCGCCGTGTTGGCGAGGTTGATGTTGACGTTGACGTTGGTGATCGTGTCGGTATAGGCGGCGATGTTGGAGATCTGCGAGCGCCCGGCGATCGCAAAGCCCTCGTTGGTGCCCATGCCGGAATAGTTCTGCGACAGCTTGCCGGTCGAGAGCTGCGTCGACAGGTCGGTGAGCTGCTGGTTGATGTTGCGGATCTGCGAGCCGAGAACCGACGAAGAGTAGTTGATGCTGCTGATCGACATGGTTCAGGGCCCTGTACTGGTTACACTTGCGCCTGGAGCAACGTATTCATCATGGTCTGCACCACCGACATGACGTGGGCGTTGGCGGCATAGGCATTCTGGAGCTGGATCAGGTTCGACATCTCCGAGTCGAGATTGACGCTGGAGGTCGAGTTGAACTTCGCCTGGAGCGTCGAGACCACGACACTCTGGCCCTGCTGGAGCTGGGTCGCCTGCGTCGCGGCATTGCCCTGAACGCTCAGGAACTGCTGGAGGTAGTTCGAGACACTGCCGGTGAAGGGCTGGTTCGCCGAGCCGAGGCCGGTCTGCGGCGAATAGGAGAACACCGCATTGGTCAGCTGCGAATAGAGATAGTCCGAGCGCGTGGTATCGCCCGTGGGCGTCACCGGCGAGGTGCTGTAGACCGACAGCCTGGTTGGATCGGCGGCCAGCTGCGTGTTCACCGCGATGCGCCCGGCAAGGCCGGTCATCTGCGAGCCCGACGCCGTGATCGCGCCGGTGTAGAGCGCCTGCCCGCCATCGGTGAACAGCGGCAGTTGCGGATTGCCCGAGGTCAGCGACGATATCGTCTTGGTGCTTGAGGACGAATTGACCTTGGCAAGGCCGGTATTGTCGTCGGTGACGCGCAGCGTCGTGGCCGTCGCCGGCGACGACGCGGCGGCGAATGTCAGATGCGCGCCTGACAGCGCGGTGTTGAGCGCGGAGGCGATCGCGCCCATGCCGCCGGAGAAGTTCACGCCGATCTGCATCGGGTTGGCGTTGGTGGCGTTCTGCAGCGGCAGGGCGGCCGGATCGGTCACGTTGACGAGCGTGATCTGGCGCTGGGTGTTGGTGGTCGTGTCGGTATAGCTGATGTTGACGGTGTTGCCCGGCTGCGCCCCGGCAAGATCGATGTCGAAGCCGGCGGGCGGGCCGGAGACGGTGCTGCCCGTCGTGGTCTTGTCCGACAGCGCGCTCGACATCGTGGCGGCGAGCTGGTCGATCTGGTTCTGCGCCTGCACCAGCGTCTGGTCGCGCAGCTTCAGATCGGCCGCGACCTGCCCGGAGGACACCACGTTGTTGGCGACGACGTCGACCATCGAGCCGTTCGGAAGCTTGATGTTGAACGCGCCGACGCCCGACTTGGCCGGATCGATGTTGTACTGCGAGGTCGCTGTCAGGGCGCCGGCCGACGCGAACGAGAACTGCGAGGCGAGCCCCGCGCCGACGAGCTGGATCCCCGTGGTGGTGTAGATGTTGGCCTGGTTCGACCCGTCGGTGGTGACGCGGACGTCGACGTATTTCGACAGCGTGTTGATGGCCTGGTCGCGCTGGTCCATCAGCGTCGCGGCGGACGGATCGTTCGCCGACAGGCCCTGGAGCTTGGTGTTGATGTCGGCGATCTGGTTCATCGCCAGATTGGCCTGCTGCGCCGAGCTGCCGAGGTCCTGCTCGACGTTGGAGCGCAGCGACTGGATGCCCTTGGTGGTGACGTTGAGCTGCTGCGCCAGCGTCTGAGCCGCACCGACTGCCACCGTCTGCGCCGACGACGAGCCCGCACTGGTCGACAGCGCCTGCAGCGCGGTGGTGAAATTGTTCAGCGCGGTTTCGAGCGTGCCGCTGTTGCCCGGCGTGCCATAGACATTCTGAAGCTGCTTCAGGATGCTGGCCATCTGGTCGGCGTAGCCGCTGCCGCCGGTCTCTGTGCGCAGCTGGTTCAGCACATAGGTGTCGAGCTCCCGGCTGACGCCGGTCGTCATCGCCGTCGAACCGAAGTCGCCGGTGGTGACCTCGATCTGGTTCGCCTTCTGGACGACGTAACCCGGCGTCTGCGAGTTGGCGACGTTCGAGGAGACGATCGAGAGCGCGGCCTGGTTGGCACGCAGTCCGCTCATCGCACTGGCAAGGGCTGAACTCAAACCCATGTGGACTTACCCGCCTTTGGTTACGTCACGCGCCGGTCAGCGCAATACGTTGAGGAGGTCCTGCACCATCGAATTCGCCGTCGTGATCACCTTGGTGTTGGCCGAATAGGCCTGCTGGGTCACGATCAGCTTGGTGAACTCGTCGGCGATGTCGGTGTTCGAGCCTTCCAGCGACGAGCCGCTGATGCTGCCCGAGGCGCCGTCGATGGCGGTTCCCGACTGTTCGGTCGCGGCGTAAGCGCCGCCGTCCATCGCCTTCAGATAGTTGGTGCCGTTGAAGTGCGACAGCGTCACCTGGGCGAGGTTGAGGTTCTGGCCGTTCGAGAAGGTGCCGACCACGAGGCCGCTGTTGTTGACGGAGACGGAGCGGAGCTGACCGGCGGCGTAGCCGTTCTGCGTGATGGTGTTGATGGTCACCGCGCCGCTGGTGCTCGCATATTGCGTCAGCCCTCCCGTGGAGATGTTGAAGGCGACCGAGCCGAGCGATTGACCGCTGACGGAGACGTTGTTGATGGTGATGCCGGAACCGCTCGGCGAGGTCAGCGAGCCGTCGCTGGCGAAGGTGAAGGCCTGTCCGGTGTTGACCCAGCCGACCGTCGTGCCGGTCGCGTTCGGATCGGTCTGGTAGAACATGTTCCAGGTATCGGCATGACCCGCGCCCAGCGCGGCGCTGTCGGTCTTGGCCCAGCGCAATTGCAGATTCACGGGCGTGCCGGCGGCGTTGTAGGCCGTGACCGCGCCGCCGCTGATCGATTCCTTGGTGAAGGTCGAGATGTCGTTGCCGATCACCCCGCCGGTGCCGGCGGTGCCGCCGCCATTGCGGTTCTTGGTGATGGTCGAGGTGAAACCGAGCGCGGCGAAGGCGGCGCTGTTGGAGCTCGACACCGACAGATTGGCCGCCGTGCCGGTGTTCAGCGTGATCACGCCACCAGTGCTGACGGCCGAGCCCGAGGCGCCCGCGAGAGCATCGATCTTGCCGAGCAGGGTCGTGATGTTGTCGGTGACGTTGATCTGGTTCGTGCCTGACGCGCCCGAGGCCATGAAGGTCAACGTCTGACCGTCGACCGTGATGGTGTCACCAGCGGCGAAGCCGGACGAGAGTACCTGGGCGCCGCCAGCGGTCGCGGAGCCGCTCAGCACCGTGGCGCCCGAGATCGCGGGCGAGGACAGCACGTTGCCGCCGCGCGTCACGCTGCTGATGCCGAGGGCCGTGGCTGCCGTGCCGCTGTTGACTGCCACGTCGGTGCCGGTGCCGCTCGAGATCACGATGTTGCCGCTGGCGCTCAGCGAGGCCGTGACGCCCGCGCCGCCGGCGGTCTGGATCGCGCTCAGGATGCTGGCCACCGTGGCCGTCGTGCCTGCGCCGAGACCGATCGTGGTATTGCTGCCGGCCGTCGTGACCGTGGTGCCGGCGTTGAAGGTGATCGTGTTGCCGTTGATCGTCAGGGTCTGGCCGCTCAGCGCGGAGAGGATGCTGGAGGCGAGATGGGTGCCCACGGTGTTGTCGAGGGACGTGGTGGTCGAGGCCACCGCCGAGGAGTTGTTCTGGAGTGCAGTCGTGCCCGTCGCCGTCGTCGACGAATAGGCCGAGCGGATGTTGCCGGTGGCGGCTGCACCGGACGCCGTCGCGTTGGTGTAGGGCGCGGGCGGCGTGCCCACCGGCAGCGGGTTGGCCGCGAAATCCGATGGGTTCAGGCCACCTTCCGCCAGCAGCGAGCCGCTCGCCGCCGTCGTGCTCGCCGAGGTGTTCGGCTGGGTCGGCAGGTTGGCCGCGTACTGGATCGAGGTGGTCGCCTGCGCCGGGATGAAGTTGTTCTGGAATTTCAGCACCGTCGACACGCTGCCGGTCGGGTTGCCGGTCTTGGAGTCGACCGCGACGCCCATCAGATAATAGCCGGCGCCGTTGACCAGATTGCCGTTGGCATTGAGCTGGAAGTCGCCGCGGCGGGTGTAGTAGGTGACGCCGCTGAACACCGGCACGTTGTCGACGGTGCCGGTCGCCTTCTGGATCGAGAAGAAGCCGTCGCCGGTGATCGCCATGTTGGTGGCGACGCTGGAGGACGAGATCGTGCCCTGCGTGGTGATGGTGGCCTTGGCGTTGGCCGTCACGCCGCCCGCGACCTGCTTGCTCGGCGTGGAGGAGTCGGGGATGAGGTCGACGAAGCTGGTGCCGATGCCCTTGTAACCGGTGGTGGATGAGTTCGCGATGTTGCCGGAAATGTTCTGCAGCGCGTAGGACTGCGCCTGCAGGCCACCCACCGAGGTGTTCATTGCATCGAAGATACCCATAACTTTGTCTCCAAATCCGATCTCGGCGGCCGGTCGACCAGGGCCGCAGTCGGGGGAGACAGTCGCAAGGGCTATGCCAATGCGGGTATTCTCAGGAAATCAATGACTTAGAGAGACTGCCCCGGTCGGATGACCGGGGCACAATTGCCGGGGCCGGCAACAATTGCCGGGGCATGAGGTCACATGAAGCCTACGTCGCCGACGCCGCAGCCGGGTGAAACACCAGCCCGAAACCGTCGATGCAGTAGCGCAATCCGGTCGGCTTGGGGCCGTCGTCGAAGACGTGGCCGAGATGGCCGCCGCAGCGCCGGCAATGCACCTCGGTGCGAAGCATGCCGTAGGTGCGGTCCTCGGTCTTGCCGACATTGCCCTCGATCGGCTGGTAGAAGCTCGGCCAGCCGGTGCCGCTCTCGAACTTGGTGTCGGACGCAAACAGCGGCAGGTCGCAGCCGGCGCAGGCGAAGACGCCCTTGCGGTGTTCCTTCAGCAACGGGCTGGAGCCCGGCCGCTCGGTGCCCTCCTTGCGGAGAATTTCGTATTGCTGCGGCGTGAGCTGGGCGCGCCACTCGGCGTCCGTCTTCTCGATCTCGAATTTTTGCGCGGCCTTCTCGCCGGCCTCGGCAGGCGTTCCTCTCAGCCAGCGGAAAGCCGAAAGGCCGAACAGGCCGGCGACGGTCGTTAGCAGGATGCGGCGGTCAAACATCTCATTCTCCGTGCGCGGGGAGTCCCACGTCCTGAGATACGGGCTCTAACGGCCGACGTTACACTTCCGGGCGGAATTTTTCGCAGGATTATTGCGAGACGCCGCCGTCATGCGGGGCCGGTTCCACCTCTCCGGCCGCGGGTTGCGGCGGCGGGGCCGGTCGCGGCCGGAGACCTGGAGGGACATTTGGCCGGGCACCTGGCGGCGGACGGCGCGGGCCAGTTCCGGCGGCCCGGTTGGCTTCGGCCAGCCGCGCCTCGCGCTCCCGGTCCTTGAGCCTGGCCCGCTCGCGGTAGCGGGCCAGCGAGCCTGCCGCGGCGGAACTCGCCCTGCCCCAGACCCCGACCAGCTGGCCCGCGACCCGCCCGGTCGCGCCCCCGGCCCAGACCAGCTCGAACGGCGAGAACAGCTTCCAGCGCTCGTCGCCCCACAGGATGCTGCGCGCGATCAACTGTCCGGCCATGGCCGAGGTGTTCATGCCCTGGCGGCCGAACCCGCTCGCCACCCACAGGCCTTTGCGCAACTGGCCGATCTGCGGCATGCCGTGCACGGTCTGGCCGGTGGCGCCGCCGAACATGTCGGTGATCGCGACATCGCCGAGCTCAGGGAAGATCGATCGGATCCGCCGCCTGACGCTGCCTGCAAAGCGCTGCGGACGTGCCGCCCAGGTGGTCTCCGGGCTTTCCCACATCAGCCGGTCGCCGTCGACGATCCGGAAATGGTCGACGCCGTCGGAATCCATCACCGATCCCTTGAAGGCGATGATCTCGTGCAGACGCTCGCCGAGCGGCGCGGTGATGCCGGCATAGCGCCAGACCGGCAGCAGCGTCTCCGACAGGCGACGCAGCGGCGCGCCAAGGTGGATGTTGCCGGCGAGCACGATGTGGGTGGCGCGCAGCCGCGCCGAGGGCGTGACGATGCGCTTGCGGATGCCGGAATGATCGATGCTGACGACCGGCGTGTCCTCGAAGATGCGGGCGCCTGCCCGCCGCGCCAGCGCCGCAAGGCCGTGCACGTATTTGCGGCCGTCGACCTGGAATCCCCGGGGATAGTAGACGCCGTGGAAGTAATGGTCGGTCTTGAGCGCCTCGCGGACGCGATCGACCTGCCAGCCCTCGACCTCGGTGTCGAAATCCTCGTGAAGCATCTGCAGCCGGCTGATAAGCCGGTCGCCGGCATCGACATTGGAGACCTCCAGCACCCCGTCGCTGGGCCCGATCCCCGGCATGTTCGCCTCGGTGGCGTTGGCCCGGACGAACTCGGCGCCCTCCTTCGACATCGCCCACAATTCGCGCGCGTCCTCGAAGCCGATGCGCTCGATCAGTTCCGTCAGCGGCAGCGCGAAGCCCGGCATCACGGTGCCGAGCTGGTTGCCGGAGGCGTTCCAGCCGATTTGGCGCCCCTCGAGCACCGCGACGCTGGCCCCGAGCCGGGCCGCCTCCAGCGCGATCGAGAGCCCGGCGAGCCCGGCCCCGATGACGCAGATGTCGGCGTCGAGATCGAACGACAGCCGCGCACGGTCGCGAAAGCCGGCTTCTTCCTGGGCTACGCTTGTGAAAGTCTCGCTCATGTCGTTTTCTTAGAGCATGATCCGGAAAAGTGTGCAGCGGTTTTCCGAAAAGATCATGCTCCAAACGAAAATTTTACGCGGGACGAGGGTTTGTCCTGATCTCGTCGCGCTTTAAAGGACCGTGCGGGCCGTTGTCACCTTGTCCTCAGCCGGCGCCTGTAGATGATCCATCTGGACTATCCTGGACCTGTAACGATTCGAGAATGCCATGCGCCGTTTGATGCTGCTGCGTCACGCCAAGACCGAGACCGACGCGCCGAGCGGCCGTGACCAGGATCGCCGCCTCGACGACCGCGGCCACAAGGACGCGGCCCGGATTGGCGACTGGATCGCCACCCATCCCCCTTCCCCGATGCGGTGCTGGTGTCGCACGCCGTCCGTGCCAGGCAGACCTGGGATGCCGCCTGGGAGACGATGAAGGACCGCGTCGCGGCGCCGCAGGTCGAGGTCGTGCCGGAACTCTACGGCGCCGATTCCGCGCAGATCCTGGAATCCATTCGCACTGCAACCGCCCCGGCCGACCCGAAGCAATTGCTGCTGATCGCCCACAATCCCGGCATGCACGAGGCCGCGTTGATGCTGATGGGCAGTGGCGATCCTGATGGCGCCAAGGCGCTGGCCGATAACCTGCCCACCGCGGGGCTTGCGATCTTCGACTTTGACGTCAAGGATTGGAACGACGTAGCCTACCGCCGCGGCAAGCTGGTGCTGTTCGTGAGTCCAAAGCTGCTTCGGTAACGCAAGGCTGCTTCGATCGGGTTGATCGCGCGACGTGCCGGGAAGACGTCCTGACCGGAAGATTTGGAGGCGCAGATGTTCAAGTCCATCCTCGTGCCGATCGACCTCGCCGACACCGACCTCGCCAAGCCGGCGATCGCCACCGCGGCAACGCTGTCGCAAACCTGGAGCGGCGTCGTGCGCCTGCTCAACGTATTGCCGATGACGCCGGTGATGCTGGCCGAATACGTGCCGGCCGATTTCGACGAACAGCAGCGCCAGACCTCGGAAGAAGCCCTCGCCATCGTCGCGCGTGAATCCGGCATCGACGCGGCGCGCATCTCCAGCGTGGTGCGCCAGGGCGGCATCTACCACGAGATCCTCGAGGAAGCCGTGCACATGAAGGCCGATTTGATCGTGATGACCTCGCACCGGCCGGCGATGCGCACCTATTTCCTCGGCTCCAACGCCGGCCATGTCGTGCGCTACGCGAAATGCTCGGTGCTGGTGGTCAGGCACTAGCTCGGAGCGAACTCCACTCTCTTGCCCCGGACGCAGCGCAGCACTCCCGGCGATGCGAAGCATCGTCCGGTGTGATGCGCTGCAGAGCCGGGGCCCATGCGTCAAGGAATGCCGCGGCCTGCTGGGTCCCGGCTCTGCGCAGCAACGCCTAAAGCGCGTTTACGCGCGTCTTCGATGCGCTATGGGGCGTTGCAGCGCGTCCGGGACACGAGAGCCTGGCTACAAGATATCGCGTTGCCCGACGGGCAAAACACCCAAGCGATCGGTCAATCCGCGCAGCCAAAAATATTCGTCTTTACAGAAATTCGGAATAGGCGGATATTGCGCGCACTCCGGCCCAAGGAAGAGGGGCGCATCGCGATCGTCACGAACGCGGGCCGGACGGCGGTGGACGTGGGCCACATCGGTGCGAGGGTGATCGCAGGGCGGGAAACCGTGAGCGAGGCACATCGCACGCACGACCGGTGTGATCCGCGTACGGCAAAATCGTGTGGTCCTGGCGCCCGCAGGCTGGCGTCAAGCGTTGCGGTGATGGGTGGGGTCCAACCGGACTCGCGCATCAGCCATCCGCAAGGCGACGGGGGCAAGAGTGCATCGCTCCCCGGGGAGAGCGCGACATAAGCCGTAAAGCCACTGCGCAGGGAAGGCCGGGATGTCCTGGCTACACCTGTATGCCGCTGTGCAGATTCTTGTTGCCACCTTCGCACAGTGGACCGTGGGTGCCCGGCCGGCACCCGGTCTTCCCTGCGCCCTCTTTCGTTTGAGGGTGACGCGAGATGTAAAGCTCGGGCGAAACACGCCGCGAGGATGCGAAGCTGTGTCTAACGCTTCAGAAGTCGAATGAAGGGCGACGGCCCGGCTGCATCTCGGCCGTTCATCCTTCGAGGCTCGACTTGCGATGCTATCGCATCGCAAATCTCGCACCTCAGGATGACGGAATGGACATTGTCGCCGCGGCGAGATTCTGGCTGCGCTCGCAATGACGATGCGGAAGCAGTTGCGCCCGAGACCGCGGTCTCGTGCCCCGGACGTTGCGCAGCGCTCCCGGCGATGCGAAGCATCGTCCGGTGTGGTGCGCTGCAGAGCCGGGGCCCATGTCGCAGCGAGTACCGCGGCCTGCTGGATCCCGGCTCTGCGCAGCAGCGTAAGAACGCCGCAGCGCGTCCGGGACAAGAGCCGAAGCGCTCACAGATACCGCGTCAGCTCGGCCTTGAACTGGCCGTACACCGCGTCCTCGATCTGGCTGCGGTTGATCCCGATGTCGCGCAGGGCGCGGTCGTCGAGCTCGTTCAGCGTCTTGACGGCGGTGCGGTGCTCGAGACGATCGAACAGGGCATAGGCGGCGTTGACGAGCGTGCTGAAAAATCCGCCCGACGAGGCTGGGCGTAAACTCCGCCCCGCAGTTTGGGAAATCGTGGTCATGTTTCTTCTCCGGCCTGTGGTCTACGCGGCGAAGCGGATGCCGTTGGCACAGACGCCTGAGCGTTTGCACCTCATTTGCCATCGGATTGCTCTCGCTCTCCTCGGCACAATCGCGGACCTTGATGGAACTTAAATGCTCCAGTACATTGCTCGGAGCAAGAAAAACATTGCTCTCGGTGCAATAATGTCCAAGTTCGAGTACGTGAAGCTTGCCGATGCTATTGCCTCGGATATTTCTAACGGCACGTTAAGGCCGGGCGACCGCCTGCCGCCGCAGCGCAATTTTGCCTATGACCGTGGCATTGCGGTCTCGACCGCGAGCCGTGTTTATACGGAGTTGCTCCGTCGCGGCCTCGTCGTCGGCGAGGTCGGCCGCGGCACCTTCATCTCCGGCGACATCAGGCGCGAGGTCGAGGCGCTGAGCGAGCCGCGCGACGCGCGGATTGACTTCGAGGTCAATTACCCGCTGCTGCCGCAACAATGGGCGATGATCGCCAAGAGCCTTGCGGGGCTCGAGCGCGTCGACGCGCTCGAATCCGCGCTACGCGTCTCGACCAGCACCGGCACCAAGAGCGCGCGCAACGCAGCCGCGGCCTATCTCGCGCGCAAGGATTTTGCGCCGCAGGCCGAGCAGATCGTCTTCACCGCCAACGGCAAACAATCACTCGCGGCAGCTCTCGCGGCGCTCGTCCCCAACGGCGGCCGCTGCGGCGTCGAGGCGCTGACCTATCCCTACGTCAAGAGCATCGCGGCGCGCTTGGGCGTGACGCTGGTCCCGATTCCGATGGACGAATTCGGCGCGCGTCCCGATGCGATCCAGAAGGCGCATCGCGAAGCGCATCTGTCGGCGCTGTATCTGCAGCCGATCATCCAGAACCCGCTCGGCGTCACCATGAACGCGACGCGGCGCGCCGACATCATGCGCGTCGCCGAGAAGCTCAATCTCACCATCATCGAGGATGCCGTCTACGGCTTCCTCGCCGACGACACGCCGCTCGCGGCGCTCGGGCCCGACCGCTGCATCGTGATCGACAGCCTGTCCAAGAAGGTCGCGCCCGGACTTGCACTCGGCATCATGGTCTCACCGCCGCATTTGCGCGAGAGCGTGATGGGCGCGGTCCGCACTGGCGGCTGGATCGCCTCTGGCCACGCGCTCGCCTCCGGGCAGCGGCTGATGGCCGACGGTACCGTCGCCGAGCTGACACGGCTGAAACGGATCGACGCCACGCGCCGCCAGCACACCGCGGCACGGCTGCTCGCCGGCTACCAGCTCGCGGCCGACCCGCGCTCCTATCATCTGTGGCTGACGCTGCCGCCGCACTGGCGCTCGCAGACCTTCGTCGCCGCGGCCGCCCGGCGCGGCATTGCACTGACGCCGTCCTCGACCTTCGCCATCGCGCATGGACATGCACCGAACGCAGTGCGGCTCGCGCTCGCACCGCCCTCGCCCGAGCAACTCGATTCCGGCCTGCGCACGCTCGTCTCGCTGCTCGCCACCAAGGAAGAGGATTTCGACTCGACGGAGTAGCGATCTCCTCGCGCGTTAAGGCAGCAAGGCCTTCGGCACGCGATCGAAGCCGTAGCTCTGCGGCTGGTTGCGCCGGACGAAGCCGCCGACCTGCCAGGTGAACAGCGCGGCAAAGCCGAGGATGAACAGTGCGCCGGCGAACTCGCCGATCATCAGCGCGCGGATCAGCAGCCCCGTCATCGCCACCGCCAGCACGGCCAGGAACGCCAGCACCGCGGCATAAGTGTTGCGGCCGAGGCCTGCCGTCAGCGTCGCGCCGCTGCCGGCCTTCGCCATCCGCGCGTGCAACGCGAGGATGAACGCGCGAAAACCGTTGTCCTGCGGCGCCACCAGCGCCGGGGTCTGCCAGCTCGTCGACAGGATCCTGATGCGGCCGCCACCGGCGTGGCTGACATCGGCGCGAAAGCGGTGCTGCTGCATCGACACCGGGCGGAACGACAACCTGACAGCACTGATCTCGTCATAGCGCCAAAGGCCGGAACGGCCGGAGATGTGCCAGGACAGCCCCTCGTCCGTCAGCTCGAAGCGATGCGCCGAACCGATCAGCGACGCCTTGTAGGCGTAGCTCACACCCGAGGGCGCCTCAGCTTCCGAAACCGGCATCTCGACGATCAATCCCCTCCGCGCAATCCCCTGCGCGCGATCCGGTCCGCGATCCGCTTGCACGATCGCCCTCGCCCATCCTACAAGCGGGACATGGCTGAGACGACCTTTTTTCCGCGACGCCTTATCCTCGGCGCCGCCGTGATCTCCGGCGTGCTGCTCGCGCTCGCGGTGCACATGCTGGGCGCGCGCTACGGGCTCGACCTCGGCGGCCTCTGGCACTCCGACACACATGAGTTCATTCCCGCGGGCGCGGCGATCGCCTGGTGGCTGATCGCCACGGTCGGTTTTTCCGGCGGCTATTTCACCGCGACGTTGATGCAGAGCGCCGCCGACGGCCAGATCCCGCAGCGCATGCGGCAGTTCCTGATCGGGGTCGGCGTGCTCCTGCTCGCGGGTGCGGGCCAGGTGGCTTCGGCGCCGAGCCCGACCGTGTCGGGCGTGCTCGCCGGGCTGGCCGCGCTCTGCCTCGGCGCGGTGATGGCGTTCTGCGGTGCGCATTTCGCGCTGCGCCGCGGCTGAACACGAAAACGCCGCGCGATATCGCCGGGCAGTCGATCGTCTCCACCTGCGTCCCGTGCATCCTGAACACCTCCGCGAGCCGCGTCACGTGCCGCTTGGTTTCCTCGAGGTGCGTCAAAAAGCCCTGCTTCAGCGGCGGGGCGGTCGCCTTGTCCGCCATTTTCGGCAGTCGCTTGACGAGCTGCTGCTCGATGCGGTGCGAACCGGCGCGCGGCATCGACGTTCCAGAAAAGCCCGGGATCCCTTGCGCTGGAACAATGCCGGCGACGGGCGGATTTGAGATGATGCCCGCCATACGGGCGCACGATCCGCCGGCTGCGTCACGACTCATATGCTTAACGCGCGCCCATATGAACCACATATGACAAAGCGGCCGGTCCAACGCAGAACCTATCCTTGTCAAGGGCTGCACAAGTCGCTGTTTTTGCCTTAAATGAATTACATCATGCCTAGCGATCGACGCCCGGTTCGGGCAGTGATCGTATCCGACCGGCCAATGTCTGGCCTGGTCGGTTTTGCCCCCCGCCGGGAGGACGAATGCACGGACTGCTGCCCGCGCTGAAGCGCGGCTTCAAGAGATGGATCGGCTGGCGACGGCTCGGCATTGCCGCGAGCGTCTTCATCATCGCCTTCGCCGTTACCACGCTGGTGCGGACCCTCAAGGGGATCGATACCGGCGTCATCCTGACCGCGCTGACTGAAATCCCCCGCGCCAATATCGGGCTGGCGGCGCTCTGCGTCGTCTTCGCGTTCTGTACGCTGACCTTCTACGACTTTTTTGCGCTGCGAACGATCGGCAAGAAACACGTGCCCTATCGCATCGCAGCACTTTCCAGCTTCACGTCCTATTCGATCGGCCACAACATCGGCGCCACCGTGTTTACCGGCGGCGCAATCCGATTCCGGATCTATTCGGATTACGGGCTGAACGCGATCGACGTCGCCAAGATCTGCTTCCTGTCCGGCCTGACCTTCTGGCTCGGTAACATCTTCGTGCTCTCGATCGGCATGGTCATTCATCCGGATGCTGCCACCTACATGGATCAGCTGCCGCCGTCGATCAACCGGCTGATCGGGTTCGGGGGCCTGGCCTCGATCGGCGCCTATCTGACCTGGCTGTGCATGGGCGAGAAGCGCCGCGAGCTCGGCCAGAAGGGCTGGAAGGTGATGCTGCCGTCGGCGCCGCTGACGCTGGTGCAGATCATGATCGGCGTGGTCGATCTCGGCTTCTGCGCGCTGGCGATGTACCTGCTGGTGCCGGCCAATCCACATATCGATTTCCTGTCGCTCTCCGTCGTGTTCATCCTGGCGACGCTGCTCGGCTTTGCCAGCCACGCCCCCGGCTCGCTCGGCGTGTTCGACGCCGCCATGCTGGTGGCGCTGCCCGAATTCGGCCGCGAGCAGCTGCTGGCGACCTTGCTGGTGTTCCGCATCCTCTATTTCATGATCCCGTTCGGTCTGGCCATCTCCATCATGGGCACGCGCGAACTCTGGATGAACGTGGTCGAGCCCTGGCAGGAGCGGCGGCGGCTGGCGGAAGCCTGCGCCCAGGCCAATTTGCCCAAGCAGGTGGCAGCGATGGAGCGCGAGCGGTCGCTGCGGCAGGCCAGCAAGCGTTAAGAGGCTGGCCGGTCCAAACAAGGGTTGCGGGCGGCGGAGCAATCCTCTCTTATTTCCGCCTCAACTTTGCCGTTGAACACGCGGGCCATGATCCCTTTATCCTTTCGTACCCTCTCCGCAGGCGCTCTGCTGCTTGCCGGAATTCTGACGTCTTTGCCGCTCCAGCACGCCGCCGCGCAGGACGCCGGCGCCATGCAGATCAATTGGGAGGTGCGCAACCGCTTTCGCCTCTTTCGCGAAGAGCGCGACTTCCTGCTCCACGTCGAGAACGCGCGTAACCGCAGCATTCTCGCCGCCGAGCAGTCGCTGGAGCTGCAGAGCGAGGGCCGCGGCTGGGCCCGCAACATGGTCAACCGGCTCTGCATCGACCTGCAGGGCCGCGTCAACCAGCCCTGCACCCGCGACAACGTCAAAGAGAATTACATCACCCCGATCGACCACCCGGTGACTGTGCGCCTGACCGGCGCGGTGCCGGTCGGCGCCACCTGCGCCTGGTCGTTCGACGACGGCGACGGTCCGCAACAATCGACCTTCGACTGCGCCGAGCCGATCAATCTGCGCGTCCGCTACGGAAAGCAGACGGTCGCGAGCGTCGACGTCTCCTCCGGCGCCGATCCGACCCAGCGCGTCCAGACCGAGATCCAGGTCCGCGACATCTTCGTCGCCGGCCTCGGCGACAGCATCGCCTCCGGCGAAGGCAATCCGGACCGGCCGCTGGCGCTGTCGGACGAAGGCTTCTGCTTCCGCTCCTATCTCGGCACCGCCGGCGCGCAGTACTACCGGCCGAGCCGCGCCGGCTACAAGGGCGGCCGCGCCTGCGAGGCGCCGGACACGCTCGCCAACTGGCAGCGCTACGGCGCGCTCTGGTTCAACTCGCCCTGCCACCGTTCGCTCTACAGTTACCAGGCCCGCACCGCGCTCGCGCTCGCGGTCCGCTACACCCACATCGCGGTGACCTTCCTCCCGCTCGCCTGCACCGGCGCCAGCATCAGCGATGGCCTGCTCGGTTCGCAGCGTGCCCGCGAATGCCCGCCCGGCAAAACCGGCGTCTGCAACACCAGTTTGAACGCGCAGGTCGCCGAGCTGCGCGAAGCGCTCACCGCCGCGAAGAAGCGCCAGCCCGAGCGCAACCTCGACCTCGTGCTGCTCTCGGTCGGGGCCAACGATGTCTATTTCTCCGGCCTCGTCGCCGACGTGATCGTCGAGACCGCTACCGAACGCGCGATTTTCCGCCGCTCGGGCGTGATGGCGAGCGTCGACGATTCCCGCGATGCGCTCGCCCGCGAACTGCCGCAGAATTTCGTGAAGCTGCGCGAGGCGCTGAAACCGCTGGTCGGCGGCGACCTCTCGCGCGTGGTCTATGTCTCCTACGCCAATCCCGCGCTCGCCGACGGCGGCGTGCCCTGCCGCGGCGGCCGCGCCGGCTTCGACATCCATCCGTCCTTCAACGCCGACCCGCAGCGTCTCGCCCGCGTTTCGACGTTCGTCGACACCGAGTTCCTGCCGCAACTGAAGGGTCTCGCCACCTGCACGCGCGGCGCGCTGTGCCGCGATCCCGAAGCCGACCGCATGACCTTCGTGGATTCGCATCAGGCCGCGTTCGCCGATCACGGCTTCTGCGCTCATGCCGGCAACGATCCCGAATTCGACCGCACTTGCTTTGCCGAGAACGGCCAGAGCTTCAATCCGGATATCGTCAGTGCGGCGAGCCAACCGATGCTGTGCGGTCGCGGCGCCTCCGAATATCGCGCCTACCTGCCGCGCGCGCGCTGGATCCGCGACGCCAATGACAGTTACTTTGCCGCGATGACCTATCCGCAAGGCCTGCCGGCGGCGAGCCAGCCGACCGATATCCACGACGCCACCTGGGGCGTGCTGTCAGCCGTCTATGGCGGCGCGGTTCATCCAAGCGCCGAAGGCCACGCCGCGATGGCGGACGCCACGCTGCCGGCGGCGAGCTCAGTGCTCGGGCTCGACGCCGTGCCGCCGGGCGTCACACGCGGGCTGCTCGCGCCGTTGTTGGGCACGCAGCAGTAGAAGCGAGAACGGACTCTTTTCAGCGTTCCATCAATCCAAAAACGGCATCAATCAATACTCCCTTCAACTTGGACACTCTGCCGCACGCGCCTCTAGGAGTCGTGGTGAGGAAACAGTTCGAGTTCTAAGGAGGCGCCTGATGAGCGCAGTTGTGTCCGCAGCGGGCGTGAGGAGGTCTCGCGTCAGGCTGTTCATCGTGACCATGTTGTTCCTGGTCACGACCGTGAACTATGCCGACCGCGCCACGCTGTCGATCGCCGGTCCCGCGCTCTCCAAGGAGCTGCATCTCGATCCCGTCGCCATGGGCTGGGTCTTCTCGGCGTTCGGGTGGTCCTATGTGATCGCGCAGGTGCCGGGCGGCTGGCTACTCGACCGTTACGGCTCGCGCGTCGTCTATGCCTTCAGCATCATCGTCTGGTCGCTGTTCACGATGATGCAGGGCTGGGTCGGCTTCTTCAGCGCCGGCACCGCCATCGCCGTGCTGTTCGGCCTTCGCTTCCTGGTCGGCATCGCGGAGGCACCCTCCTTCCCGGCCAATGCCCGCATCGTCGCGGCCTGGTTTCCCAGCAGCGAGCGCGGCACGGCTTCCGCCTTCTTCAACTCCGGCCAGTATTTCGCCACCGTGATCTTCGCGCCGCTGATGGGCTGGATCGCGCACGACTACGGCTGGCGCTACGTGTTCTTCGTGATGGGCGCGCTCGGCGTGATCATGGGCCTTGCCTGGATCAAGACCATCTACGGCCCGAAAGAGCACCCCGGCATCAACGACGCCGAGTTCGATTACATCAAGGAAGGCGGCGCGCTGGTCGATCTCGACGCGCCGAAAGGCGAGCGCGCGCCGGACTCCGGCCCCCGCTGGGACCACATCCGCCAGCTGCTCTCCAACCGCATGATGCTCGGCGTCTATCTCGGCCAGTACTGCATCAACACGCTCACCTATTTCTTCCTGACCTGGTTCCCGGTCTACCTCGTCAAGGAGCGCGGCCTGTCGATCCTGCAAGCCGGCTTCGTCGCGACGCTGCCTGCGCTGTGCGGATTCATCGGCGGCGTACTCGGCGGCGTCATCTCCGACACGATCCTGCGCAGGACCGGCTCGCTGACCATGGCGCGCAAGATCCCGATCGTCGGCGGCATGCTGCTGTCGATGTCGATCGTCGCCTGCAACTATGTCGACGGACAGGCGCTCGTGGTCGGCTTCATGGCGCTCGCCTTCTTCGGCAAGGGCATCGGCGCGCTCGGCTGGGCGGTCGTCTCCGACACCTCGCCGAAGGAAGCCGGCGGCGTCTCCGGCGGCCTGTTCAACACCTTCGGCAACCTCTCCTCGATCTCGACCCCGATCGTGATCGGCTACATCCTGGCGGCGACCGGCTCCTTCAACGGCGCGCTCGTCTTCGTCGGCGCCAACGCGCTGGTGGCCGCCTTTGCCTATCTCGTGGTGGTCGGCAAGATCGAGCGGGTGGTACTCAAACGTTCCTCCTGAGCGTTCCAGGTGAGCGGAGCGGGACAGGCAACTCAACGGCGGCTCAAAAGGCCGCCGTCTTTGTTTTGGGGATGATCGATGCTAGAAGTGCCGGGGAAGCGCCTTATCCATCTAAGGCATGTATCGATGTTCGACCTCAACCAGCTCCGCTGTTTCGTTACGGTGGCCGAAGAACTGCACTTCGGCCGCGCCGCCGCGCGGCTGAACATGACCCAGCCACCGCTGTCGCGGCAGATCCAGGTGCTCGAGCACATCATCGATGCGCCGCTGCTGGAGCGGACCAGCCGCTCGGTGCGGCTGACGCCGGCCGGGCGCAGCTTCCTGCCGGAAGCGCGGCGCATCCTGAAGCTTGCGGAGAGCGCTTCGCAGGTCGCCCGCCGCATCGCGCTCGGCAAGACCGGCTCATTGAAGATCGGCTTCACCGCGGCCGCCGCCTACGGCTTCCTCCCCGAATTGGTCGCGGCCTGCCGCGCCAAGCTGCCGGAGGTGGATTTTTCGCTGAAGGAGATGGTCTCGGGCGATCAGTTCGAGGCGCTCAGTTCCGGTCAAATCGACGCCGGCCTGCTCCGCCCGCCGATCGCGCGCCCCGAAGTGGCCAGCCGCCGCGTCGTCGCCGAACCCCTGCTCGCCGCGATCCCGAAGAAGCATCCGCTGGCGAATGCCGACACCATCACCATCAAGGATTTCGACGACCAGCCCTTCGTGATGTATTCGCCCTATGAGAGCGGCTACTTTCACGATCTACTGGTCGCGCTATTCACCCGCGCCGACGTGTTGCCGCGCTACGTCCAGCATCTCAGCCAGATCCACTCGATCCTCGCCATGGTGCGGGCCGGCCTCGGCCTCGCCATCGTGCCGGCCGCAGCTGCCGGGCTGAAGATCTCCGACGTCCGCCTGCGTCCTCTGAAGCTGCGCACGCGCATTCCGGTCGAGCTGTTCATGGTCTGGCGGCGCGACGACGAAAATCCGCTGCTGTCGGCACTGATCAAGATCGCAGGTGAATTGTCCTCCGCGGACACGATGGAAGATTGATGCTGATTTCGCATTGGTCGATATAGGCTTTGGCTTGGACGCGCATTGAACGGTCTCCTAAACCACGGCGCATGGACGCGCACGCTTGCGTCCTCCACAACACCGGACAAGGGAGCCGCGCCCATGAGCAAGATGACCCCGCAGGAAATGGCCCAGAAGATCGGATCGGGCCTCCTGTCCTTCCCCGTCACACCCTTCAAGGCGGACTACTCCTTCGACGAGGCGACCTACCGCGCCAACATGGACTGGCTGTGCGGCTATGATGTCGCAGGTCTGTTCGCCGCCGGCGGCACCGGCGAGTTCTTCTCGCTGACGGCGAGCGAAGTGCCAGAGATCGTCAAGATCGCCGTGGACGAGACCAAGGGCCGCGTGCCCGTGCTCGCCGGCACCGGCTACGGCACCGCCACCGCCCGCGAGATCGCTATTGGCGCGGAGAAGGCCGGCGCCGACGGCCTGCTGCTGCTGCCGCCCTATCTCACCCATTCCGAGCAGGACGGACTTGCCGCCCATGTCGAGGCGGTCTGCGCCTCCGTGAAGATCGGCGTCATCGTTTACAATCGCGACAACGCCATCCTGCAGCCCGACACGCTCGCCCGCCTCGCCGAGCGCTGCCCGAACCTCGTCGGCTACAAGGACGGCATCGGCGACATCGAGCTGATGACCCGCGTCTATACCAAGCTCGGCGACCGCCTGACCTATATCGGCGGACTGCCCACCGCGGAGACCTTCGCGCTGCCCTATCTCGACATGGGCGTGACGACCTACTCCTCGGCCGTGTTCAACTTCGTTCCGGAATTCGCCACCAACTTCTATGCCGCGGTGCGCAAGCGCGACCATGCGACCATCCACGCCGGGCTGAAGGACTTCATCCTGCCGCTGATCGCGATCCGCAACCGCAAGAAGGGTTACGCAGTCTCGATCATCAAGGCCGGCATGAAGGTGATCGGCCGCGATTCCGGCCCGGTCCGTCCGCCGCTGACCGATCTCACCGAGCAGGAGATCGCGGAGCTGGCCGCGCTGGTGAAGAATCTGCCCGCCATTCGATCGTCACAACAGGCTGCAGAATAACAGACGACAACAGGGAGGAGCGTGCGATGGCCGAAACCAATATTTCTGGTGCACCGGTCGTTACGTCGATGCAGGTGATCCCGGTCGCCGGCCGGGACAGCATGCTCCTCAATCTCAGCGGCGCGCATGCGCCGTTCTTCACCCGCAACATCGTCATCCTCACCGACAATGCCGGTCACACCGGCGCCGGCGAGGTGCCGGGGGGCGAGAAGATCCGGCAGACGCTCCAGGACGCCCGAGATCTCGTGATCGGCAAGACCGTCGGCGCGATGAACAACATCCTCGCCGACGTCCGCACCGCCTTCGCCGACCGTGATGCCGGGGGCCGCGGCAAGCAGACATTCGACCTGCGCGTGATGATCCACGCGGTCACGGGAATCGAATCCGCGCTGCTCGACCTGCTCGGCCAGCATCTCAATCTGCCCGTTGCCGCCCTGCTCGGCGAAGGCCAGCAGCGCAGCAGCGTCGAGACGCTCGGCTACCTGTTCTTCGTCGGCGACCGCCGGAAGAGCAAGCTCGACTACGTCAAGGGCGAGACCGGCAAGGCGGAATGGTTCAACCTCCGCCATCAGGAGGCGATGACGCCGGAAACCGTGGTGCGGCTCGCGGAAGCCACCCATCACCACTACGGCTTCGCCGATTTCAAGCTCAAGGGCGGCGTCTTGCGCGGCGAGCAGGAGATCGAGGCCGCCACCGCGATCGCCAAGCGCTTTCCTAACGCGCGCGTCACGCTGGACCCGAACGGGGCCTGGTCGCTCGATGAAGCGATCGGCCTCTGCAAGAACATGCATGGCATCCTCGCCTATGCCGAGGACCCCTGCGGCGCCGAGGTCGGCTTCTCCGGCCGCGAGATCATGGCCGAGTTCCGCCGCGCAACTGGCCTGCCGACCGCGACCAACATGATCGCGACCGACTGGCGCCAGCTCTCCCATGCCCTGCGCTTGGGGGCGGTAGACATTCCGCTCGCCGATCCCCACTTCTGGACCATGCAGGGCTCGGTGCGCGTCGCCCAGACCTGCCGTGACAACGGCCTGACCTGGGGCTCGCACTCCAACAACCATTTCGACATTTCACTCGCGATGTTCACCCATGTCGGCGCGGCCGCCCCCGGCAAGGTCACGGCGATCGACACCCACTGGATCTGGCAGGATGGCCAGGCGCTCACCAAAGAGCCGCTCCAGATCAGGGGCGGCAAGATCGCCGTGCCGGAACGTCCGGGCCTCGGCATCGAGATCGACCGCACGGCCATCGAGGCCGCGCATGAGCTCTATAAACAGCATGGACTTGGCGCCCGTGATGACGCTATTGCCATGCAGGACTTGATCCCGGGCTGGACGTTTGACGACAAGCGCCCATGCCTTGTGCGCTAAGAAACTCTGGAGGAAGCTATGACTGCGATCCTGAAAAACTTCATCGGCGGCGAATGGGTCGACGGCTCCGGCGTCACCAGGAACATCAACCCCTCCAACACCAACGATGTCGTCGGCGAATACGCCAAGGCCGACAAGGCGCAGACCGAGACGGCTATCGCGGCCGCCAAGGCCGCCTTCCCCGCCTGGGCGCAATCGACGCCCCAGCAGCGCTATGACGCGCTGAACAAGATCTCGCTCGAAATTCTCGCCCGCAAGGACGAGCTCGGCCGCCTGCTGGCGCGCGAGGAAGGCAAGACGCTGCCGGAAGGCGTCGGCGAGGTCGCGCGTGCCGGCCAGATCTTCGCGTTCTTCGCCGGCGAGGCCCTGCGGCTGATCGGCGAAAAGGGCGCTTCGGTGCGTCCCGGTCTCGACGTCGAGCTCACGCGCGAGCCGGTCGGCGTCATCGGCATGATCACGCCCTGGAATTTCCCGATCGCGATTCCGGCCTGGAAGATCGCGCCGGCGCTCTGCTACGGCAATACGGTGGTTTTCAAGCCGGCTGAGCTGGTGCCGGGCTCCGCGCATGCGCTGTCCGAGATCATCACCCGCTCCGGCATTCCCGCCGGTGTGTTCAATCTCGTGATCGGCTCCGGCTCCGTGGTCGGCCAGACCCTGCTCGAACATCCTGATGTCGCCGCGATCTCCTTCACCGGTTCGGTACAGACCGGACGCAAGATCGCGCAGGCCTGCGTGCTGTCGAACCCGATGAAGAAGTTCCAGCTCGAAATGGGCGGCAAGAATCCGCTGGTGGTGCTCGACGACGCCGACCTGAAGACCGCCGTCGAGGTCGCCGTCAACGGTTCCTATTTCTCCACGGGACAGCGCTGCACCGCCTCCTCGCGCCTGATCGTGACCGAAGGCATCCACGACCGCTTCGTCGCGGCGATGGCCGAACGGCTGAAGGGCCTCTCGATCGACGACGCGCTCAAGGCCGGCGTGCATATCGGCCCCGTCGTCGACCAGAGCCAGCTCGACCAGGACCTGCGCTACATCAAGATCGGCCAGGACGAAGGCGCCAAGCTCGCCTTCGGCGGCGAGCTGCTCAAGCGCGAGACGCCCGGCCACTACCTCCAGCCAGCTCTGTTCACCGAAGCCAACAACAACATGCGCATCGCGCGTGAGGAGATTTTTGGCCCGGTGGCCGCCGTCATTCGTGCGAAGAATTACGACGAAGCGCTGGCGATCTCCAACGACACCGAGTTCGGCCTCGCCTCCGGCATCTGCACGTCGAGCCTGAAATACGCCTCGCACTACAAGCGCAACAGCGAGTCCGGCATGGTGATGGTCAATGTGCCGACCGCCGGCGTCGACTATCACGTCCCGTTCGGCGGCCGGAAGGGCTCTAGCTACGGCGCCCGCGAGCAGGGCTCCTATGCGCGCGAATTCTACACCACGGTGAAGACGGCCTATACCTATCCGGGTTGATAGGCTGATATCGTAGGGTGGGTTAGCCCGCGGCTGCGCGCAGCGCAGTCCGCGGGCGTAACCCACCTCTTCTGCTTCCGCGGATAGAGCCCTTGGTGGGTTACGCTACGCTAACCCACCCTACACTTCGGAGTCCTTCCATGGACCAGGACGTCGCAGCGAAAGAGCAGCCTCGCTACATCAAGCTCAACGAGCGCGACAATGTCGCGATCGTGGTCAATGATTTCGGGCTACCCGCCGGCTCCCGCTTCGCCAGCGGCCTGACACTGCGCGCCTTCGTGCCGCAGGGGCACAAGACGGCGCTGGTCGACATCGCGGAAGGCGCGCCGATCGTCCGCTATGGCGAGGTGATCGGCCATGCGCTGTCGCCGATCCCGGCCGGCGAATGGGTGGATGAGGCGCGCATCCGCATGCCGGAGGCCCCTGCCCTCGACAAGCTCGAAATCTCCACCGCCGTCCCCGCACCGCTGCCGCCGCTCGAAGGTTTCACCTTCGAGGGCTTTCGCAACACCGACGGTTCGGTCGGCACCAAGAATATCCTCGGAATCTCCTCCTCCGTGCAATGCGTCAAGGGCACGATGGAATATGCGGTCAAGCGCATCCGCGCCGAGCTGCTGCCGAAATACCCGAACGTCGACGACGTCGTGCCGCTGACGCACGCCTATGGCTGCGGCGTCGCCATCAATGCCCCCGATGCGGTGGTGCCGATCCGCACGCTGCAGAACATCGCGCTCAATCCGAATTTCGGCGGCGAGATTCTGGTCATTAGCTTGGGATGCGAAAAGCTCGCGCCCGAGCGGCTGGTGCCGGAAGGCGTCAGCGACGCCATCGTGCGCATGCAGGATGAAGCCTTCGACGGCTTTGGCGCGATCGTCGATGCGATCATGACCCAGGCGGAAGCGCGCCTGAAAATCCTCAACAAGCGCACCCGCGAGACCTGTCCGGCCTCCGATCTCGTCATCGGGCTGCAATGCGGCGGCAGCGATGCGTTCTCCGGCGTCACGGCCAACCCCGCCGTCGGCTTTGCCGCCGACCTGCTGGTGCGCGCCGGCGCCACCGTGATGTTCTCCGAAGTCACCGAAGTGCGCGACGCGATCCAGCTGCTCACCCGCCGCGCCATCAACGAGGATGTCGGCCGCGCGCTGGTGCGCGAGATGGCCTGGTACGATTCTTATCTCGCCCGCGGCGGCGCCGACCGCAGCGCCAACACCACGCCCGGCAACAAGAAGGGCGGCCTCGCCAACATCGTCGAGAAGTCATTGGGCTCGATCGTCAAGTCCGGCTCGAGCGCCATCACCGGCGTGCTCGCGCCCGGCGAGAAGGCGACGCAGAAGGGCATGCTGTTCGCGGCGACACCCGCCTCCGACTTCATCTGCGGCACGCTCCAGCTCGCCTCCGGCATGACGCTGCAGGTGTTCACCACCGGCCGCGGCACGCCCTACGGCCTTGCGGCTGCGCCCGTTATCAAGGTGGCGACCCGCACCGAGCTTGCCCGCCGCTGGAAGGACCTGATCGACTTCGACGCGGGCGGCATTGCCACCGGCGAGAAGACCATCGAGGAAACCGGCTGGGACCTGTTCCGCCTGATCCTCGACGTCGCCAGCGGCCGGACCAAGCCGTGGTCGGACCGCTGGGGCATTCACAATGATCTCACGCTGTTCAATCCGGCGCCGGTGACCTGAGGGCGGCGACGAAGCAGTCCTGAAACACGGCAGCGAAGCATTTCGCTTTCGTTTCGTCCTGTCGCATCACGCAATCAAATAGATCCGCGGGCGGCGGTCTAATGTTCGCACACGAGCGAACCTGGTGCGGCAACGCAGCGACCAAACCTCCGATTGATGTCTTCAACGGAGATTTTCCAATGCGTGTTCTCTCGATGATTGCCATTGCCGGCGCCATGATTGCGAGTTCGGCCGGCGCATTCGCCGGCGAGCTGCCCTCTTACGAAGCGAAGTCGTTTCCGATCTCGGCGACACAAGTGCAGGTGCTCGGCGGCGCCGGCGTCGAAGAGCAGTTGACTGCTCCCGCGATGACCCTCGCCGGCATGCCTGCCTCGCCCGCGCAGCTCTCGGTGCTGTCGCCGCGCGTCAAGCGGCTTGCGAGCATGAGTTCGGAGAACGCGGCGCGCTGAGCGCCTCGTGTCGTTCCCGGGGCGCACGGCGCCCCGGAGCGACCTCTACGTCATGCTGCCGGGCATGAAGCAGCGCACGCGCGGGTGGCCGTCGATATAGTGCTTCCACACCATGGTGCGGCCGATCTTGTTCGGCTCGGTGATCACGGCGCCGTCCGGCACGACGACCCATTCGTCGTCGAGATGCACGCGGTAGCGGCCCTTGTCGGACTCCCAGTCGACATCGGCGACCACGTAGCCGTCGGCATCCGAGCAGCATTGCCCGAATTCGCTGTGCAGGCTCTCGAACCAGGGCTTCAAGAGCGAGTTGGCATAACGTCCGTCGTCGCGCGCAAGCGCCGATGTCGCCAGCAGCGTCATCAGCCCCAGCAGCATCGCCGCACACACTCTTCCAGGCCTCATACTTGCAGGTCTCATGTGGTCTTCCCGCGGATCGAGATTGTCATCGCGGGGGCGCACGAAGCCGCTCGCGCGCGGCGCGGTTACAGATGCGCGGCGCCGGCGACTCGTTCCCCCAGCTGCTTTGCGACCGCTATGCAAATCGGACGCCAACGCGCATTCCGGGGAACTACTGGCGCGAAGCCTCACCCTCGCCGGGGCGCGCAGGCCGCATGTGTGACGGCCGGCGATTTGCCGCGATGTTTCGGAGGCTTTCCTTGTTGCGTCAGGACGTGTACGAAGCTGCCGCGGGCGCGGATCGCATCGTTTAACCGACTGTTTCGAATGGAAGAATTGGGTGTTGGCGTGACTGGCATCGGACCGTCGGCGCGATGAGTGGTTCGAAAGATCTGCTTCCGAGCCAGCAGGACCCGACCGATTTGCCCGCAAACCAGGTGCAGTTTGCGCTGGTGATCTCGCGCATGCTCGAAACGGTGAAGGACGACGCTGAAGCCAGGCGGCAGATGGTCTACGATCTTGCCCGCTACAAGCTCCAGGAGCAGTTCACCTACGCCGACGCGAAGAATATCGACCAGATGAAGCGGGCCCTCGAGGTCGCGATCGAGGAGGTCGAGAAGTTCTCGCGTGACGAGGCGCCGCTGGAGCGCCTGCCGTCGCAGCAACTCACATCGTCAAAGGAGACAGGCGGTCTTCTGGTGTCCGGCGAGGCGACCGTTTTGCGATCCGGAATCGGGATGTCCGGCAGCAAGCTGCCCGCGCATTCGGGCCCGCTTCTACCGGTGATCAAGCGGACAGCGGCCATCCTGCTTGCGGTCGGCGCAGTCATCCTGATCGTCTCGCAGCGAGACAATATCGCCGCGCTGCGCCGGCTGATCTCGTCCCAGTCCCCGGAGATCGCTCTGGTCGCGCCCAGGCCGGAGACGACGGTCACGGTCGCCAAGCCGGAAATGGTGCCGCCTGTCCCAGCGCCTCCGGCGCGCGTGCTGCCAACCGACTACGGCATCTACGCGCTCATCGACGACAAGTCGCTGGCGGAGTTGAATGCGACCGGCGTGATGGCGCCCGACATGCGGATTGCGATTTCACCGGAGTTCAAGAAGCCGGACCGGCCGCATCTGCCGAACGGCCGCGTCAAGTTCATCGTGTTTCGCCGGGACGCAGCCAACGCGATTCCCGAGCGCGTCGAGGTTCGGGTCGTCGCGAAGATCGCGCGGGAGTTTTCGACCGACGCCGCAGGCAAGGCGCTGGCCGGCGGAGACGATGTGGCCGTCATCCGCAACTTCGCCTATCCGTTCCGGGTATCGCCGATTCCGGGGAAACCCGAAATGTACGAGCTTCACACCGGCGATTCAGGGCTTGAGCTTGCACCGGGACATTACGTCCTCAGCCTGGGATCGCAGGCCTATTATTTCCAGGTCGACGGCGAGATCACCGATCCCCGGCAATGCCTCGAGCGCGTCGTCGCCGGCAACGGCACCTTCTATGCGCCCTGCAAGAAGGCGCGGACGTATTGACGGTGTCGTAGATGGGGTAACGGGCCCCGGAGGCCTTCCAGTCAAGCCGCGCTAGCTACGGCGCTATTTTGATTGCGCGCGTCGCGCGGCTTGACTGGAAGGTTTGCGGTCGTCCCTCACATTGATGGTGTAGCGGAGTCGAGGCCTAAGCTTCGCTCCAAGCATCAAGGAGGAACGACCATGGACTACTATGCCGGAATCGACGTGTCATTGGAATGCTCCAGCGTGTGCGTTGTCGACGCGAGCGGAAAGATCGTTCGGGAGGTCAAGGTTGCCAGCGAGCCTGTGGCGCTGATTGGCTGGTTCCGCTCGCTCGGGTTCGAACTCGCCAGGATCGGGCTGGAGGCCGGACCGCTGTCTCAGTGGCTTTATACAGCCATGAAGCACGAGGGCCTCGCGGTCGAGCTCCTGGAAACGCGGCACGTGAGCGATGCCTTCAAGGCGATGCCGGTGAAGTCGGACCGTAACGACGCCCGCAACATCGCGCAATTGATGCGGCTCGGCTGGTTCCGGCCGGTGCATTGCAAGTCGATGAGTGCCCAGGAGACCCGTGCGATGCTGACGGCGCGCAAGCTGATCCAGGCCAAGCTTCAGGACATCGAGAACAGCCTGCGCGGGATCCTGCGCGGCTTCGGATTGAAGGTTGGCAAAACGACGAAGCGCAGTTTTGCGGCACGCATCCGTGAGCTGGTGGCCGGCCATCAGGCCCTCGAGACGATCGCTACTGCGACGCTGGCGGTTCATGCAGTGCTACTGCGCGAGTTCAACGGCTTTGAGAAGCGGGTGCGGGCGATGTCGCTTTTGGATGCCAAAGCCAAGCTGCTGATGTCGACACCGGCCGTGGGACCGATCATCTCGCTGACCTTTGCCAGCGCCATCGATGACCCCTCGCGCTTCAACTCGGCGAAGCGCGCGGGACCGTTGTTCGGCTTGACGCCGAAGAAGTACCAGTCAGGCGAGACCGACTACCGCGGCCGCATCAGTAAAAATGGCGACGCCTCCGTGCGCGAGGCGCTCTATGAAGCCGCCCACATCATCCTGACCAAGCCGATCAAGGGCTGCGCGCCGCTCAAGAGCTGGGCCATGCGGATCGCCAAGCGCGCCGGCATGAACAAGGCCAAGGTAGCGTTAGCACGCAAGCTCGCCGTGATCATGCTGCGCATGCTCAAGGACAACGCACCGTTCAGGACGACTGCCATGGCTTAAAGCAAGAGCACACAGATTCGGGCGGGCATCACACCAGCCTCCCCGAAGCGAAGTCCCTTCGCCGGGACGATGGATCAGGCCAGGCCGTCATCCGGGTTGTCGACGCATCCGTCGATGCGATCACGCTTCCGTAGATTGGCCGACCTGCTCCTCTCTAGAACCCCATCAGGCGACGGCCACCGCGCCGATCCCGTACAGAAGCAGGTTCCCGGCGAGTGGACGACGCAAAAAGGGATTGACTAACCAGGGCCCGTTACAGAAGCCCGGGTGAGCGCAGCGACATCCGGCAAAAGCCGTCCCGCATATCGCTTCGCTGATGCGGGCTACAAGAGAGGCGGACGCAGCCTACTGCTTCGGCGCCGGCGCCATCATCGCGCCGCCCTTCTTGGTCGCGGGTGCGGGCGCGGTCGCGGGCTTCGTCGTCGCGGCGGTCGCCTGCGCGGGAAGATATTTGGCGACGATGGCGGGATCGACCTGGGCGATGTTGGCATCAGGCAGGCGCGTCCAGGTCTCGTCCTTGCCGAACAGGGAAATGCCGAGGAAGCCGCGCATGGTCAGCGTCTGGCCATCGGGGCTCACCGTCATCTTGGCCTTCCAGATGTTGCCGTCGCGCGGATTGACCACGTTGCCGCCGTCGTACTTCAAGCCGTCGCGCTTCATGTCGCGGATGAAGGAGAGGCCGAGCACCGGCGCGTTCTTGCGATCGTCGGTGCATTTGGCGCAGACCTCGTTCGGATCATCGCCGGGGCGCGGGAAGGTCTTTGCGATCACGCCTTCGAAGATACCGTTGTGGTCGATGAAGAGAAACCAGCCCACCGTCTTGCCGTCTTCGACCTTCTGCCACAACCCCGCAGCCGTCGGCTGCTGGGCCTGCGCGGCAGCAGGACTCACCGCACTGAACGACAGCGCGAGGAGCGAGAGCAGCCGAAAGCTGAAAAAGAAATTCCGCATTATGATCACCTTGCTGAGCCGCCACTGCAATGGCCGCAGACTACGGCGATTTCGCGAACGGTTCCAGCACCAGAAACATGGGGCATCGCCTGTCGTTCCCGGTGTCGTCAGTTGACACCGAGTTTCTTTTGCAGGCTGGAGGACGAGGTCGTGTATTGGAACACGAGCCGCTTCTCCGGATAGACGTAGCGATGTGCTTTTTGCGACATCAGCGCGCCCTCGTGGAAGCCGCACAGGATCAGCTTGATCTTGCCGGGATAGGTGTTGATGTCGCCGATGGCGAAGATGCCGGGCACATTGGTCTCGAACGCGGACGTCTCGACCGGCACGAGATTGTTCTCCAGCGCAATGCCCCAGTTCGCGACCGGACCAAGCTTCATGGTCAGGCCGAAGAACGGCAGCATGGTGTCGCAGGCAATCTCCGTCACGCTGTTGTCGTTGCCCTTGACGGTGGCGCCGGTCAGCTTGCCGTCCGCGCCTGAGAGCGCAGTGACCTGGCCGAGCCGCAGGTCCATCTTGCCACCCGCAACCAGCGCGCGCATCTGCTCGACGCTGTGAGGCGCGGCACGGAAATCGTCGCGACGGTGCAGCAGCGTGATGCGCTTGGCGAGCGGATGCAGATTGAGCGTCCAGTCGAGCGCGGAATCGCCGCCGCCGACGACCAGCACGTTCTTGTCGCGGAAATTTTCCATCTTGCGCACGGCGTAGTGCACCGAGGTGCCTTCGTAGGCCTCGATCCCCGGCACCGGCGGACGCTTCGGCTGGAACGAGCCGCCGCCGGCCGCGATCACCAGCACCTTGCATTCGAACACCTTGCCGGCGTCGGTGGTGCAGCGAAATCCGGGATCGCCGATCTTCTCCACCGTCTCGATCATCTCGCCGAGGTGGAAGGTCGGATGGAACGGCTTGATCTGTTCCATCAGCGCATCGGTGAGGCCCTGGCCCGAAACCTGGGGAATGCCGGGAATGTCGTAGATCGGCTTTTCCGGATAGAGCTCGGCGCACTGGCCGCCGACCTTGTCGAGGATGTCGACGAAATGTGCCTTCATGTCGAGAAGGCCAAGCTCGAAGGCGGCGAACAGACCGCAAGGGCCGGCGCCTATAATCAGCACATCAGTTTTGATCACGTCGCTCATGTCGTCTCTTTATCGGTTGGACGGCGCCCGGCGGGCAGAGGTGACCCTGCCTGTCTAGCCAACGGGGATGGATCAGGGAAGGCATAAAAGCGGTAGCGCCCCGCAGCCGCCCCCACTTGCCGGGTCAGGATAACTGGGCTGTAACGGGATGCGATATGACGGAGATCAATCGGTGAACGCACCAAGCCGCCTCAATACGACGCCGCGCCTCGAGGACTTCCCTTTTCGCCTCGGTGACAATGTCCGCTTCGGCGACCTCGATCCGAACCAGCACGTCAACAACGCGGTCTACGCCACCTATTTCGAGACCGGCCGTGTCACGCTGATGAAGCTACCCGAATACGGGCTGACCCCGCCGGGCCTTGCCTGGATCATGGTGCGGCTCGACATGCATTTCCGCGCCGAGCTGCATTGGCCCAACACGATCGAGCTTGGCCTCGGTGTGGTGAAGCTGGGACGGACGTCAGTGACCTTCGAACAGGTCGTGTTCTCGAACGGGAAGTGCATCGCGTCAGCGACGTCGGTCGGCGTCCTGCTCGACGAGGCGACACGCCGGCCCGCGGCGCTGACGGCGGAAGTGCTGGAGAAGCTCAGACCCTGGCACAAGCGCGGCGTCGAGGTCGCGCCGCCGCGCACGTAACGAGCAAGAAGCTCAGGCCTGGCGTTCCGGCGTCGCCACGACGAGCCCGTCGAGCTCGTCGGAGACCTTGATCTGGCAGGACAGGCGCGAGTTCGGACGCACGTCGAAACCGAAGTCGAGCATGTCCTCTTCCATCGGCGTCGGGCTGCCGACCTTCTCGCGCCAGGCTTCGTCGACATAGACATGGCAGGTGGCGCAGGCACAGGCGCCGCCGCATTCGGCCTCGATCCCGGGGATGCTGTTGCGGATGGCGGCTTCCATCACGGTTGCGCCGTTCTCGACTTCCACCGTACGGGTTTCGCCCTTGTGGTCGACAAAGTGAATTTTGGCCATGTGTGCTCGTGCTGCCGCGATCTGGGAGAAAGGAGGGTCCGGGCTGTCCTATAACGGGTCGATCAGGGCGGCGCCATAGCGTTTTCGAGCGAAGTGGATACCGGTTCGCGGGAAGAAAGCGCGTCAAAACAAACCACTAAAGCCACCCGCTTTTGTCGGGGTGCCGGCCTAGTGCTTCAGGATAGCCTCGATGGCGGCGCGGACCTCGGCCACCGCCTCTTTCAGCGCGGCGAAGGCATCGGGCCGGTTGTGGCCGGTCCGGATCGCCGTCTCCAGGCTCGCGGCGGCATCCGCCACCGCAAAGGCGCCGATTCCGCGCGCGGATCCCTTGAGCTTGTGTGCGAGCGCACCGGCCTCGGCCGGCAATGCCGCCATGGCCACGATCAGGCGAACCGCCTGCTCGGCGAACATCGCGAGCACTTCCTGTTCCAGCTCGGCGTCGCCGAGCGTCATGCGGGAGAGGTGGTCGAGGTCGAGCGGGCTGTCGATGGGTGCAAGCGGGGGCGAAGGCATCCAGTCCATCCGTTGCAGTTCAGGCGTCATGGCGCAGGCCCCGGCATCACGCGATGATCCGCCGGTCCGGCGGTCAGGTTCCCTCCACCCAACCACGAAAATGGTTAATGAAATGTTTGGGCCGTTTTGCCTAATTCTGCCGGTTTATTGACGAAAAGTTGCCGCAATCCCACGAGTCCAGTGGAGAATTGCATTTATTGCTAAGGCGTTACGGCGCGATCCTGTTAACGATGATTAAGATTGTCTTAATCGCAGGCATTTCATTCGCGACGCTCTGCCAATAGGATGTTGCGGAAATTAGCGGACAAGCCGTCCGGGTGGGGACGGCTCGGAAATCCGCAAAAGCGGCATGATCCGGTCTGTGGGCTTGCGTAGCGCGCGGGGCTCGCGGGGGACGCGTACAAGTAACGAGGGCTCGGACTGAACATGGCAAACACTCCGAAAAAGGCCAAAGACCCCACAGAAGTTGCGCTTTCTGCGATCCAGGAAGCCCTGAACATCAGCGACACGGCGGCCGATACCAGCCGCAGCGCATCGATGCGCAACGAGACGGCGCCGTCCATGGCGCCCCCGTCTCCCCCGATGTTCGACGAGCCGACCTTCGAACCGCGCCCCGCCGCCAACGAGCGTGCCGTGTTCGATCCGATCGAAGAACCGCGTTCCTCGCGCCGCGCCGCCAACGACGACCGCGCGACCATCGGTCAGCTCCTGCAGACGCTGCAGACGGGGCGCCCGTCCCGCAACATCTACACGGGCGCGACGATCTTCACCGTCATCTGGCTCGCGGCGTGCGCCGCGCTGACCGTCGGCTTCCTGCCCTCGATCCAGGCCGCGATGGGCCAGAGCGGCGGCGTGCTGGCCATTGCCGGCCTCGTCACGATGTTCTTCGCGCCGGTCATGCTGTTCTTCTTCCTGGCAAGCCTGGTCTGGCGCGGCCAGCAGATGAGTGCCGTCGCGCAGGCGATGGCGCAGGTCGCGATCCGCTTCTCCGAGCCGGAGGGCTCGGCCTCCGATTCCATGGTCACCGTCGGCCAGGCCATCCGCCGCGAGGTCGCGGCGATGGGCGACGGCATCGAGCGCGCCATCGCGCGCGCCGGCGAGCTCGAGACGCTGGTCGCCAACGAGGTCGCGGCGCTCGAGCGCGCCTATTCCGACAACGAAGTGCGCATCCGCGCCCTGCTCCAGGACATCGCGCACCAGCGCGACAACCTGGTCGGCCAGGCGGAGCAGGTCCGCAGCGCCATCTCCGGCGTGCAGATCGATCTGCGCCACGACATCGCGCTGATCTCGGACGCGATCGCCTCGCGCGTCGACGAGGTCGCCAAGTCCATCACCGGCGCTCTGGAAGAGCGCGGCGCCCACATCACCGGCGCGCTGAGCAACGCCGGCGACAACATGATCCTCGCGCTCGGCGAGCGCGGCGGCGACCTGCTCGACCGCCTCGAGGAAGCCAGCAACGAGACCACGCGCGCCGTGCTCGACGCCAGCGAGCGGCTGACCACCAGCCTCAACTTCAAGACCGGCCACGTCCACGACGAGTTCGTCGACCTCGCCGACCGCGTCCACGAGATGCTGAACGAGCGCATCGACCGCATCACCGGCGAGTTCGAGCAGCGCTCCGCCGCGATCGTCGACGGCATCTCCGAGCGCACCGAGCAGGTGCACGACAGCCTGAAGAACTCGTCGGACTCGCTGCTGCTCGAGCTCGAGCTGCGCTCCAACGACCTCTCCGCCAAGATCGACGACGCCGGCAACCGCCTCGCCGGCCACATCATGACCTCCGGCGACAAGGCGAGCGAGGCGCTCGACGCCACGGTCAACACCCTCGTCGCCAAGGTCGTCAGCCAGACCGAGACCGCGCACGATTCGCTGTCGCTGCAGATGAGCGCGTTCGACGAACTGGTGAGGAACCAGGGCACCGAGCTGGTCGAGAAGTTCGCCCGCGACAGCGGCACGCTGGGCGCCCTGATCACGCGCCACATCTCCGAGTTCGACCGCACCGTGAAGACGTTCGGCGGCGAGATCGTCGATCGCATGGGCCAGCGCACGCAGGACATCCATGAGTCGCTGAAGACCTATGTCGACAATTTCGACACCCGCTTCACCTCGAACGGCGGCGCGATCACGGCCGTGCTCGACCAGCGCCTGGTACAGTTCGAGACCACGATCGGCGAACGCGTCACCAACCTCGACTCGTCGCTGAACGGCAAGATCGCAAGCCTCGACGGCACGATCGAAGGCCACATCAAGACCTTCGACGAGCAGCTCGGCGGCCGCGTCACCGCGCTCGAGGAATCGTTCGACACCCGCGCCCGGTCCGTCACCGAGACCATCGACGGGCGTCTCAACACGCTCGCGACGTCGCTGACCGACGGCGCCACGCAGGCGATCCAGTCGATCGACTCGCGCCTCACCCACCTCACGACGACTCTCACGGGTGGCGCTTCGCAGGCGCTCGAGTCCATCGACTCCCGTCTCACCAACCTGACGACGACATTGACCGATGGCGCCTCGCAGACGATCCAGACGATCGATACGCGGCTGACCCATCTCACGACGACGCTCACGGGTGGCGCTTCGCAGGCGCTCGAGTCCATCGACTCCCGCCTGACCTATCTGACGACCGCGGTGACGAATGGCGCCTCTCAGGCGGTGCAGTCGATCGACACGCGCCTCACGCTGCTGACCTCGACGCTCACGGACGGCACCGCGCAGGCAATCGAGGCGGTCGATCGCCGCATCACCGGCGTCACCGAGCTCATCGACGGCCGCAGCATGCATTTGACCGACACGGTCACGGCGCGCTTCCAGGACATCCACCAGGCCATCGAGACCAAGGTCGGCTCGGTCGCCAACGACATCGACGTGCGCGTGGCGCAGTTCGAGGACCTGCTCGGCTCGCGCGTTGAGGCCGTTGCCGGCCGCATCGAAAGCAGCGGCCGCCAGGCCAGCGAGGACATGATGTCCCGCGCCGAGATGATCTCGACCGCGATCCGCTCGCATGTCGAGGACGCCGAGCGCTCGCTCACCAACCTCGTCGTCAACACCAGCGAGACGATCCAGACCGGTGCGCGCACCGCCCAGCAGTCGCTGATGACGGTCTCCTCCGACGTCAACGCCCAGCTCAAGATGACCTCCTCCGAGGTCGAGCGTGCGCTGACCGCGGTCGGCACTGGTGCCGCGAACTCGATCCTGACCAGCGCCCGCGAAGCGCAGTCGACACTGGTCGCCGCCTCCGGCGATGCTTCGAACCAGATCAAGGCGCTGTCGGCCGACGTCGAACGCACGCTGTCGTCGGCGGGCTCGGCGACCGCCGCCTCGATCCTGGCCGGCGCCCGCGAGGTGCAGACCACGCTCGTCACGGCGTCCTCGGACGCGGCCAACCACGTCAAGACGCTCACCGCCGACGTGCAGCGCTCGCTGTCGCTGGCCGGCACCACCACGGCGGAATCGATCACCGACGGCGCCCGCGATGCGCAGAGCGCGCTGATCGCGGCCTCGAGCGAGACCGCCAACCAGATCAAGGCGCTGTCCTCCGACGTGCAGCGCTCGCTCTCGATGGCGGGCACCGCGACCGCCGAGACCATCACCACCGGCGCCCGCGAAGCGCAGAACACGCTGGTCACGGCATCCTCGGATGCGGCGAGCCAGGTCAAGTCGCTCGCGGCGGAAGTGCACCGTTCGCTCTCGCAGGTCGGCCAGTCGACTGCCGAGACGATCACCACCAGCGCCCGCGACGCCCAGAGCACCCTTCTTGCTGTCTCCGCAGAACAGACCGGCCAGGTCCGTTCGCTGGCGGCCGAGATGCAGCGCGCGCTGGCGACGGCCGGCGGCGCCACCATCGAGGCCCTCACCAGCGGCGTGCGCGAGGCCCAGGGCACGCTGATCTCCGCCTCGACGGACGCGGCGAGCCAGATCAAGTCGCTGACGACGGACATCGAGCGCACGCTGACCGCGGTCGGCGCCGACACCGCTTCGACGATCCTCAACAGCGCGCGTGAGGCGCAGACCTCGCTGACCTCGACGTCGGCGGATGCCGCGAGCCAGATCCGCACGATCTCGACCGAGATCGAGCGCGCGCTCAGCACGGCGACGACGAATGCGACCAACGACATCCAGACCAGCGCGCTCAACGCCCAGAATGCGCTGATCAACGCCTCCAACGAGGCGAGCTCGCGGGTCAAGTCGAGCTCGGCCGACGTCGAGCGCTCGGTGCTCGCCGCCAGCAGCAGCTTCGGCCAGGCCATGACCGGCAAGACCGACGAGATCGTCACCTATGTGCAGCAGCAGGCCGACCGCCTGTCGAACATGATCGACGCCAAGCGCGGCTCGCTCGTGGACGCGATCGGCTCGAAGACCAGCCAGCTCACGCTCGACATCGACCGCGTCACCTCCGACGCGCTGAAGTCGATCGAGACCCGCGGTCACGCGTTCTCGCAGACCATGATGGGCAACGGCTCGGAAGTCGCCCGCACCATCAACGCGGCGAGCGAGATGGCCACCGGCGCGGTCAGCAAGTCGCTCAAGGACCTCGAGCAATCCTCGCGCTCGGCAATCGACCAGTCGCGCCAGGTCTCGATCGCGGCGGTCACCGAGATGCAGGAGACCAGCAAGATCCTGCGCACCGACACGGTCGCCCTGTTCGAGCGCCTGCGCGAAGGCAACATCCTCCTCCAGGAGGTGCTGACCGGTGCGCACGACAACCTCAACTCGCTCGAGCGGGCGCTGGTGACGCGTGTCGCCGACTTCGTCTCGGCGATGAACGACGTCACCTCGCGCAACGGGGCTGCGACGCAGAACCTGGAAGACCAGCTCAACGTCTTCAACACGAAGACCACGCGGGCGCTCCAGGACCTCGGCGAGCTCTCGACGCAGTTCGACGCGCACGGCAAGGCGCTCGTCGAAGCCGCCCAGGTCGTGGAGCAGAGCAACAAGAACACCACCGCCTCGCTCACCGAACGCAAGCTGGCGCTGGAATCGCTCGTCACCACGATCGACCTGCGCACGACCGATCTCGACCAGAGGCTGTCGCGCTTCACCGGCCTGCTCGATGAATCGCTGGCCGCCGCCGAAGAGCGCGCCCGCGACATCGCCCGCGTCGTCGCGGAGACCGCCGGCGCAGGCTCGGCCGCGATCACCCGCCAGTTCGAGGCGGTACGGTCGGCCTCCGAGGAAGAGCATCGGCAGACCATCGAGTCCATGCACGACATCTACCGCCAGACCACCGACGAGGCGGATGCGATGTTCAAGCAGTCGGCCGAGAAGTTCGGCAACCTCGTCTCCAGCATGAAGCAGATGGCGTACGAGATGCACAACGAGCTCGAAGCCACCCGCAACGAGCTGCGCCGCGGCGTGCTCGAGATGCCGCAGGAGGCCGCCGAGAGCACTGCGCAGATGCGCAAGGTGATCGTCGACCAGATCGAGGCCCTCGCCGAACTCAACCGCATCGTGGCCCAGCACGGCCGCGGGCTCGACGTCTCCACCGCGGGCCGCGCTTCTGTCGCCGTCCAGCGCCAGGAAGAGCCGATGATGGCAACCGCAGGCGGTCGTGGTGCCGAGACGCGCGTGCGCGATACCGGCAGCGCCTCGACGCTGCCGCCGCCGGACCTCGGCATGCCCGCCTCTTCGCGCCGCACCGAAGCGCCGCCGGTTGCCCCCGCGGGCAACGACCAGGGTCGCGACGGCTGGCTGTCGGACCTGTTGAACCGCACCGACGCCAACCAGGGTGCGCCCACGGGGCGTGAAGCTCCGCGCGGCCGCCAGGCTGCACCGGCGCCGCAGCCGCAGGCTCCGCAGGGTGGCGGCAATCCGCTGGAATCGCTGTCGCTCGACATCGGCCGGCTGATGGACCGCAACCTCGCGGCCGAGATGTGGGACCGCTACCAGCGCGGCGAGAACAAGGCCTTCACCAAGCGCCTCTATACGCCGGCCGGCCAGAAGGCCTTCGACGAGGTCGCCCGCAAGTACCGCGCCGACCGCAACTTCAAGGGCACGGTCGATCGCTACGTCGCCGAATTCGAGCGCCTGCTCGACGAAGTCGCCCGCGACGGCCGCGGCCCACAGGAGCTGCGCAACCACCTGACCTCGGAAACGGGTCTGGTCTACACGCTGCTCGCGCATGCGGCGGGACGGCTGGGGTAAGGCGGCGACAGATGCAACCAGACAACGGAGGCCTTACGGCCTCCGTTGTTGTTTGGAGCGGCGTTTCTAGGGAAAGGCCCGCCAGCCGCCCCCACCAATCCATCCCGTCACCCTGAGGTGCCGGAGCGTAGCGGAGGCCTCGAAGGGCGACAGCCCGTGTGCTTGACACCACATGAGCTGGCGTCATCCTGATGCGCGAGCCTCCAGAGGTGTTCGCATGGGCATTTTCGTCTACATGCTGAGATGCGCAGATGGCTCCTTCTAGATCGGGAGCGCCACGGGCGAAGACACATCCAAACGTGTCGACCAGCACAATGCCGGGGCCTACCTGGGATACACATACTCGCGACGGCCGGTCGTGCTTGTTTGGTCGGAATATTTCGATCGGATCACCGATGGGATCGCGGCCGAGAGACAGCTCAAAGGCTGGAGCCGCGCCAAGAAGGAGGCGCTGATCCTTTCGGATTGGAAGGCTGTCAGCCAGCTAGCACGGCGACGCGCTGGATCGACGAAGTCGACAAGTTAGGCTCTGCCGCAACATGCGGGCCGTGCATCCTTCGAGGCTTGGCCCGCGCTGCTACGCAACGCGAGCCGCGCACCTCAGGATGACGGGTCTTGCGGCGCAGGAATACCCCAAGCGCCTACTGCCGCCTGGGCGTCACTGCCGGCTTCGGCTGCTCGGGCGGTGGCGGCGGAGCGGCGGCTGGTGCGCTGTTGCTGGCGCCGAACAGCACGCGGGTCGGGTTGCGATCGAAATTGTTCACGGCGCGGCTGATATCGCCGAGCGTGCGGCGGCCGTCGGACATCAGAGCGCCGGAGCGCTTGTCGAAATCGTCGGCGAGCTCGCGGATCGACTTCACCGCCTGGAACAGCTCGCCGCCGTCCTTGCCGCCAGCGAGCGTGTTGAGGCCGAGCATGAGGCTGTCGGCCTTGAGCACTACGCCGTCGACCTTGGCCATCACGCCGTCGATCTTCTCGGAGTTGCGGGCGAGCGAGTTGGTGAAGGTCTCGAGGTTCTTCAGCGAATTCTTCACCGATTCCTGGTTATCGGCCACGATCCTGTTGATGTTCTGGAGCGTGCCGCGGATCGCCTCGGTGACGTCCTGGAGCTTGTTGGGATCAGCCGTCAGCGTCGGGATGCCGTCCTGATCGAGCGCCGGCGGCGGAGCGGCTTCGTCACCCCCCTTGAGAGAGATCGCGGCGACGCCCGTGAGTCCCTGGAATTCGAGGCCGACCAGGGTGTCCTTGCGGATCGGGGCGTTGTTCTCGATCATCGCGAGTGCGACTACCCGCCGCGGGTTGTCCAGCTTCACCGAGACCACCTCGCCCACCCGGATACCGTTGAAGTTGACGCTGCCGCCGTTGCGCAGGCCCGCCGCCGGGCCCTCGAACACGACGCGCAGGGGGCTGCGCTGCTTGGTGGTGTGCAGCGACTGGAACCACAGCACGAAGCCGATCGCCGCGGCGATCACCGCCAGCGTGAACGATCCGATCAATACGTAATTCGCCCGCGTTTCCATCAGCTACTCCGGCACCCTCAGCCCATCACCGCGCGAGCGCGCTTGCCATGGAAATATTGCCTCAGCCAGGGATGCTGCGAGGCCTGCATGTCGGCGATCGACCCTGCCGCAATGATCTTACCGTTCCCTAAAACGGCGATGCGGTCACATGCTGTGTAAAGGCTGTCGAGGTCGTGCGTTACCATGAAAACAGTCAGCCCCAAAGTGCGCTGGAGCGTCCTGACCAGCTCGTCGAAATCGCCGGCGCCGATCGGATCGAGGCCCGAGGTCGGTTCGTCGAGGAAGACGAGGTCCGGATCGAGCGATAGCGCGCGGGCGAGTGCGACGCGCTTGATCATGCCGCCGGACAGTTCCGACGGAAAACGCTCGGCGACCTCCGGCTTGAGGCCGACCATGGTCAGCTTGGCCATGGTGATCTCGTCCATCAGCCGCTGCGAGACGCGTAAGTATTCGCGCATCGGAAACTGGATGTTCTGCCGCACGGTGAGCGAGGAGAACAGCGCGCCCTGCTGAAACAATACGCCCCAGCGCCGCTCGACGTTGCGGCGCTGCGATGTGTTGGAGGAATCGAGGTCGACGCCGAACACCTCGATGCTGCCCGCAATCTTCGGCACGAGACCGATGATGGTGCGCGTCAGCACCGACTTGCCGGCACCGGAAGGGCCGACGAAGCCGAGGATCTCACCGCGCCTGACGTCGAGGTTGAGTCCGTCGAGCACGCGCGCCGCGCCGAACTGCACGGTGATGCCGCGGACGCGGATGATAGGGCTCTGGATCCCGTTTTGAACGTCTTGCGCCATCGTCACATCCCGATCGCGGCGAAGAAGATGGCGAACACGCCGTCCATGACGATGACGAAGAAGATGCCTTTCACGACGGACGACGTCGTGTGCTGCCCGAGCGATTCCGCGCTGCCCTGCACGGCGAGGCCCTCGACGCAGGCGACGATGCCGATCACGGCGGCCATGACCGGTGCCTTGACGATGCCGACGATGAAATGATCGATCGAGATGGCGTCGCGGAGCCGCAGCAGGAACGCCTCGGGCTGAACGCCGCCGTAGAGCCAGGCGACGAGACCGCCGCCATAAAGCGCGGCCATCGCGCCGAGGAACGCCAGGATCGGCAGCGCCAGCACCAGCGCCAGCATGCGCGGCAGCACCAGCACCTCGATCGGGTCGAAACCCATGGTGCGCAGCGCGTCGATCTCCTCGCGCATCTTCATCGAGCCGAGCTCGGCGGTGTAAGCGCTGCCCGAGCGGCCCGCGACCATGATAGCCACCAGCAGCACGCCGATCTCGCGCAGCACCAGCACGCCGAGCATGTCGACGACGAAGAGATCGGCGCCGAAGCGGCGGAAATGGAAGATGCCTTGTTGCGCGATGATGCAACCGATCAGGAAGGTGATCAACACCACGATCGGCACGGCGCGCCAGCAGACCTGCTCGAGGTGATGCACCGTCGAAGTCAGGCGGAACGAACGAGGGTGGATCAGGGTGCGCGCACCGGCCGCCAGCACCGCGCCCAGCATGTCGATCAGGCCGGCCACGGTGCCGCCGACGCCGGCCACGGCGCGGCCGATCTGCTCGAGCATGCCGGTGATGGTGATGTTGCCGCGGTCGATGACGGGCGTCGCCCGGACCCGGCGCACCTCGTCGACCAGGCTCGAATAATTGGCGGAGAGACCCGCGATCTGCGCCTCGACGGCGCCCTGGGTCAGGCTGCGGCGCAGCCGCTCGATCAGCCAAGCGCCGAACGTGTCGAGTTTGGCGACCTCTGAGACGTCGATGAAGATATTCTGCGAACCGCCGGCAAGCTTCTCCGCGTCGGCCACCATCCGCTCCAGGACCGGCGCGAAGCTCGCGGTCCAGGTTCCGGTGGCGCAGAGGGCCAGCGCATTGCCTTTCGCAATCCGTTCCAGCTTCGGATCGCCAGTCAAGATGTCCGCTCCCGTGCCGGCGCGGAGGAAATCAGATGGTTGCACACACGCCCTTGCCCAGAGAAGCTATCCCCAACTGGTTAATGTTAGTTGCTACAGGTAACCAGCAGGTTCAGATTTCGCCAGAGTTCAAAATGACTTCCAGCAAAGTTCCGGCGCTTCGGGCGCGAATCGAGCGCTTTCCCATCGCCGGCAGTTTCACCATCAGCCGGGGCGCCAAGACCGAAGCCGTCACGGTCGTGGCCGAAGTCAGCCGGAACGGCCTCGTCGGCCGCGGCGAATGCGTGCCCTACCCCCGCTATGGCGAGACGCCCGAGGCGACCCTCGCGGCCATCGAGGCCATGCAGGCGGCCGTGGCCGACGGTATCACCAGGCAGGCCCTGCAAGCCGCCATGCCGCCAGGCGCGGCCCGCAACGCGCTGGATTGCGCCCTAATCGACCTCGAGGCCAAGGCGGCGGGCCTGCGGGCCTGGAACTTGCTCGACCGCCCGAGCCCGGGCGAGCGCACCACCGCCTACACGATCTCGCTGGGCACGCCCGAGGCCATGGCAGCGGCGACCGCCAAGGCGGCGCACCGGCCGCTGCTCAAGATCAAGCTCGGCGGCGACGGCGATCCGGAGCGGATCGCGGCGGTCCGCAAGGCCGCCCCCGAATCCGAGCTGATCGTGGACGCCAACGAGGCCTGGACCGAGGCGAATCTGGAACGGAACCTTGCCGCCTGCGACGCCGTCGGCGTCACCCTGGTGGAGCAGCCGCTACCATCAGGCAAGGACGACGCGCTGGCGCGGATCAGGCGGCCGCTGGTGGTCTGCGCAGACGAGAGCGTGCACGACCGCCACTCGCTTGCCCCCTTGCGCGAGCGCTACGACGCCGTGAACATCAAGCTCGACAAGACCGGCGGCCTCACCGAGGCCCTCGCAATGGCCGATGCCGCGCAGGCGCTCGGCTTCGAGATCATGATCGGCTGCATGGTCGCGACATCGTTGTCGATGGCCCCCGCCATGCTGGTGACGCCGCAGGCGCGCTTCGTCGATCTCGACGGCCCGCTCTTGCTGGCGCGCGATCGTGATCACGCGCTGCGCTATGACGACAGCCTTGTCTATCCGCCCGATGCTTCGCTGTGGGGATGAGCGTTGAGCCGATGCCGCGCCGACCAGATCACAAGCGCACCGGAAGCGGCCATCGCGGCCATGACGTAATAGAGGCCATCGCCGATGCGGGCGTAGATCGCACCTGAGGCGATCGACGTTGCCGCGCCGAGCAGCCCGTTGCACGCGGCGTAATAGCCCTGCCCCCGCGCGATCTGATGCGACGGCACGCGCTGCACCAGCAGGCTCATGGTGCCTAGGATGTTCATGCCGAAGGTCAGGCCGTGGCCGAGCTGCACGATCGCGAGCAACGCGAGCGGCGGCTCGTTGGCGGTGACGACCCAGCGCAGCACGGCGCTCACCCCGCCGATCGCCATCAGCGTGGACGGATGCAGCGAGAAGCGCGGCGACAGCGCGAACACGACGATCTCGGCGATCACGCCCAGCGTCCACAGCCCCGCGATGGTCAGCCCACCGAGACCATGGAGCTGCCAGCTGATGGCCGAGAAGGTGTAGAAGGCGATGTGACTGCCCTGGATCAGTGCGGCCGAGACGATCACCGCCCAGAAGCCACCATCGCGCAGCAGCGCCTTACCCGTCGGCGGCCCGGCGGCCCTCCGCCTGACATCGTCGAGCGGCTGCAGCAGCAGGCTGGCGAGGACCGCAACCACCGCCCACGCGACGATCACCCAGATCAGGTCGCGCGCGGCGATACTGTCGGCGAGGTAACCGCAGGCGAGCGAGCCGGCGGCGAAGGCCGCCGAACCCCACAGCCTCAAGGGTCCGTAATCGAGCCCGTAACGGGCGACGCCGCGCAGCGCGTAGGCATCGGTGAGCGGCATCGTCGACGTCCACAGCATGCAGGTCAGCGCATAGATCAGGAACAGCGCCAGCGGCGGCTGCTGCAACCCGATCGCCGTAAAGCCGATCGCCGTCGCCAGCACCGACAGCATCATGGCGGTGCGAATCGCTTGTCGCTTTTCGGCAAAGGCCGTGATTTGCGGCAGTGTGGTGAAGCGCGTGATCGCGGGCAGTGCGTTGATGAGGCCGATCCAGGACGCGTCGATTCCGATCGCCTTCAGCCAGAGCGGGAAGAACGGCATATGCGTGCCCGACACGGCAAAGATGGCCGCGTAGAACAGAGCGAGGCTCACGGCGAATCGCCGCTTCACGGACGCAGCGATGGGGATTTGTGATTCGGGCGGCATCAAACCAATTGCGATTCGGTCGATATCGTGGTGATCGTTACAGTAACGCGCAGTGATTTGCGCGACGAGATTGACATGGCCAACGAAGCATTCGCCCTCTCGCCTATGTCTGCCCGCGCGGCCGAGCCGAACGAGCAGGATTACGACGCGATCCGCGAAGCCTTCCTGGAGACGGCGCGCGGCCGCTGGTTCCTCGGCGAATACGCCAAGCGCAACCGCAATGCGGACACCCGCATGGTGCTCGATGCGGTCGCGAAAATTGAAGAAACCCTTGCGGCACAGCGACAACCCGTCGTCGAGGACCGCCTGCCCGAGGCGCTGGTCGAGATCCGCCGCGCGATCCACGAGGCCGAAACGAGCGCGGTCGCGGCGTTCGATCCCGCGGCGATCGAGGCGAGCCGCGCCGCGATCCCGCGCGGCGTGCGCATCATCAAGGAGATCTCCTGGCGCTGGCGCGAGATCGGCGCCGACGGGCGAATCTGCGACCTCATCGATTCGCAGCTCGCCTCCATCGAGGCCGCCTGCGCGCAGATTTCGACGATCGATCCCCGCGTCGAGCTCAAGGCCGCATTCGATCTGCTCAAGGATCGGGTCGGGCAGCTTGATGCGGACGGCGACACAGCGCCGCAAGCGGCGGCAGCGCGTCCCGCGCCGGCGCAGGGAGCGCCTGTTGCTGCGGCTGAGGCGGTCGCGGCCTCGCCTGCCGCGATGGCGAGCGAAGCCCCCGTGGTTTTTACGGAGACGCCGCAGCCGATCGACCAGGCTCCGGAGCCGGAGACAGCCGACGCTGCCGAAGCATTCGCGATTGCCGAGCTGGCCATGGACGCCGACGTGGCGCCGAAGATCGTCGCCGACAGCGAGACTGCGTTTGAAAACGCCGTGCTCGAAGAGCCCACCGAACCCGCCGCCTTCGCGCAAGTCACCGACGAGTTCGCGCTCGATGCCGCCGCGGAAGCCGAGGACGAGGCCGTGCTCGAGGCCATCGCGCGGGAGATGGCCGCGCCCGATCCGGAGTTCGACGAGATCATCGACCCCGTCGAGATCGAGATCATCGAACCCGCCCAGATGGCAGCGCCCGTTCCGGAGCCGGTGGTTACGGAGGTCGCGACGCCGATCGCGCCGGAGCCCGTCGCCGCGCAGGTCGTGGAGCAGCCCGTAGAGGAAGCGCCCATCGCCATGGAATCGCTGGCGCGCCTCACGAGCGCCATCGCGGAGGCCGCAGCCGAAGTGATGGAGCAGCCGGCCATGCCGATGGCAGCCGCGGCAACATTCGGAGCGACGCAGAGCTCGACACTGCCGATGCCCTCGCCGGTCCCCGAACCTTCGCTCGGTGCCAGCATCCTCGCCAGCGGCATGTTGCAAAAGCCCCGCGCAGCGAACGATCCGCTCGCGCCGATCCGCCGCATGACCCAGGCCGAGAAGATCGCGTTCTTCTCGTAAGGGGGCGTTGCGCACTCGCTCTCGTGTCCCGGACGCGCAGCAACGCCCTCAGCGTTGCTGCGCAGATCCGGGACCCAGCGGGCGGCGAATTCCTCTGCAGCATGGGCCCCGGCCCAGCAGCGCATCGCTGAAGAAGCGCTGCGCTGCGTCCGGGGCACGAGGCCGGGATACGGCGCAGGCTTTCGCTTCACCGTACCGACGGCGCGTTCAGCCGCTCACCCGCAGTTCCACACCGCGCCGATCGGCGTGCGCGTCCAGCACGGGCCGAAGCTGCCGCCATTGTAGCGACCGCCGCCGAAGCCGGGCCTGCCGAAATAGTGCCAGTCGCCATCCCAGCCGTAATATTGCGGAACCGGATCGATGTACCAGTGGCGGCGGTCGCTGCGCGACATGCGCCGCATCGCTTCCTTCTGCTTGTAGAGCGGAATGCTGTTGCTCAGCGGCTGACGATAGCCGGGCAGGAAGCCGTAGCCATGAAAGGCCTGCTTGGGGCGTTTCTGGATTGACGCGGCGGGCGCGACAGCCGACAGCAGAGACAGAACGACGGCAACAATTAGACACATGAAGCGAGACATGGAGAGACCATAGCCAGTCGATTACAGCGAGGCCACTCAAATTCGAGTGCGGGGTTCTGCCAAAATAGACTTCGAGCCAATTGACGACATCTGCCCACAGTTGATCCCGAAGAGCCGAGGGCTGTATCGTGGAGTTCAAAAGCGACCATATTGGGGGGAAGCAGTGCGGCGGGCCTTGATCGGACTTGGTGCTTCACTGCTGTTCGTGTCGATGGCCAACGCAAAATGCATCGGGCCTAGCTACGGAGTAAGTCTCGGCACGGAATTGAGTATCCACAGGGACAGCGACGGCTCCCCGTGCCGCCACAATGTAGGAAGCAGCCGTGACCCGATCTACGGGATCAACGTGAGATCGAACCCGAAGCACGGTTCCCTGACTGTTGTACAACGTTTGACTATCGTCTACCGCCCAACCCCAGGATTCAAAGGTGATGACTCCTACAGCTTTCAATGGGTCGGCAAGCAAGGTGGCACGACACCAAGCGCCATGACAATCAACGTGAGCGTTAAAATCAGATAGAAGGATGCAAAGCGTCCCCTCAGCTGATCACGCCCTTGCGGATCAGGAAGCAGCCATAGCCCCTGCTGTCGCCGACCTGCACGACACCAAAACCCGCAGCCGCCGCGAGATAGAAATCCGGGCGCGTTAGCTTGCCTGGAGTGACCGGCCGGCCGGCGGCGCGTTCGATCTCCGCCATCACCGCGCGCTGCACGTCGGGTACGCGATCGGGATCGTCGACCGGCACCATCACGCGCACCGGGTCGGGATCGAAATCATCGAGCGGGTAGACCGACATGACGGCGCGGATCGCGGTCTCCATGCTGATGCCCGGCAATTGGATCAGGCGCTGCGATGTCGTGCTCCGCGCGATCCGCGTCGCCGGGTGATTGGCATCGACGAAAACGAGATCGTCGCCGTGGCCCATGGAGGCGAGCAGCCAGAGCAGGTCGGGCGTGAGAATGGGATCGATCGATTTCAGCATGTGACGGCATTTCTCCCGAAGGCGTGTCGTTGGCCGGCGACACCGGCGGTTCAGCATAGCAGGTTCCAGGCGTGATTCAGATCACGCAGCCCCTCATGGTGATGGCGATCACGGACCACGGGCTCGAACGCGGCCAGGCTTGCCCGCAACCAATCTCGCATCGAGATCAGTGCCAGAGGAGCACGCCATGTTCCGCCTAAAGCCTTTCCTGATGACGGCCAGCCTGCTGGGAAGCCTGTTCGGCTTCGCCTGCGGCCCAGCTTCCGCGCAAGTCGCCCCGGTCGAGCCGGCCCCGACCGCGCTGCAAGGCCCGGAGCAGCGGGTCGCGCTGGTGATCGGCAATTCGAACTACCAGAACGCGCCGCAGCTCGCCAACCCCGACAACGACGCGCAGTCGATGGCGCAGTTCCTGAACTCCGCCGGCTTCGAAGTGGTCGCCGCGACCGATCTCGGCCAGAACGACATGCTTCGCGTGGTGCAGGATTTTTCGGCCAAGGTGTCCGCGCGGGGCCCCAATACCGTGGCGATGATCTACTACGCCGGTCACGGCGTGCAGCTCGCCGGCGAGAACTACCTCGTCCCGGTCGACGCCAAGGTCTCGAACCCGACCGAGCTCGTCAACAACTCGGTGCGCCTGGTCGACGTGATGTCGACGCTGGAGACGATCCCGAGCCGGATGCGCATCGTCATCCTCGATGCCTGCCGCAACAATCCGTTCCCTGATGTCAACGACGCCGGCCGCGGCCTTGCGATCGTCGATGCGCCGAACGGCTCGATCGTCGGCTATTCGACCGCGCCGGGCGCCGAGGCGCAGGACGGCACCGGCGGTCACAGCCCCTACACGCAGGCCTTCCTGAACGTCGCGCGCGAGCCCAACGTGCCGATCGAGCAATTGTTCAAGCGCGTGCGCCTTCAGGTGAACCAGACCACGCTCGGCGCACAGATCCCGTGGGAGAGCTCGTCGCTGACCTCGGACTTCACCTTCTTCGGCGACACCGCGGTTGCCGCCAGCCGCGCGCCGGTGAATGCGCCTGTCGTGCAGATGGCCTCCAACCTGCCGAGCCGCTCGATGCGGCAGGCCTATGACTACGTCGTGTCCGAGGCACGGCCGGAGTACTATCAGGAGTTCATCCAGATGTACCCGCACGACCCGCTATGCGACCACGTCCGCTGGCTGCTCAACAACCTGCTGCTCACGCAGGCCTGGCACAAGGCGGTGCTCGCCAACTCGCCGCTCGGCTACAAGAATTTCTACGACAGCTACGGCAACACCCCCTACGCGCAAGTCGCGCTGAAGCTCGAGGCCCAGCCGAAGCAGATCCCGTTGATGCAGGCGACCAAGTTCCTGGCGCCGCAGAGCATCAACCCGACCTTCAAGATCGGCAATCTCGGCCAGCCGAAGTACATGCCGCAGCAGGGCAACGGTGGCGGCCAGATGGGCGGCAATTTGCCGGTCGTGCAGAAGTCCGGCGACAACAACGGCATCGGCAAGCTCGGCAATGGCGGCCAGATCATCAACCTGCCCTCCGGCAACAACCAGCAGAACGGCACGCCATCGCAGACTCCGGGCAAGATCGTCACCCTGCCCGCGCCGACCAACACGACCAACACCAATGGCGGCATCGGCAAGATCGTGACCCTGCCCGCCACCAACAACAACCAGAATGGCGGCAGCAACAATGCCGGCACGAGCACTGGCAATCCCGGCAAGATCGTGAGCATGCCGGTGAATGTCGGCAAGGGCGGCTCGACCGTCGACGCGAAGCCGGTCAACGTCCAGACGCAGAGCAACCCGATCCGCATCAACAACGGCGCGAGGATCAACAACAACCCGGTGAACAAGGTGCAGGTTCAGAACATCCAGCAGAACACCCGCCCGCAGCTCAACACGACCAACCGCATCGTCAACAACGGCGGCAACAACTTCCGCCAGTCGATGAACCAGTCGCAGGGCAACAGCGGCGGCAACAACCACCGCGGCGGCTTCATGCGCTGATCGCCACACGCGAAACGAAGAAGGGGCAGAGCGAAAACGCTCTGCCCCTTCTTCATGTCAGAAGCCCAGAAGCTTAGGCCACCAGCTCGGAAAACAAATCCGCATCGACATTGCCGCCGGAGAGCACGATCACCACGTTCTTGCCGGCCACATTGAGACGCCCGGCAAGCAGCGCGGCAAGGCCCACCGCGCCGCCCGGCTCGACCACGAGCTTCAGTTCGCGATAGGCGAACGCAACGGCCGCGCCGACTTCCTTGTCCGAGGCGGTCACGCCGCGCGCGAGCAGCTTGCTGTTGATCGCAAAGGTCATCTCGCCGGGAATCAGCGCCATCAGCGCATCGCAGATGGTGCGGCCCGCGGGCGCATGCGGCTCGCGATGGCCTGCGGTCAGCGACAGTCCGTGATCGTCGAACGCCTCGGGCTCGGCCACCACGATTTCGGCCAGCGGATAGCGCGCCTTCACCGCAGTTGCGACACCCGCGATCAGGCCGCCGCCGGAGGCCGGGGCCACCACGATGTCGGGGCTGAGGCCGAGCGCCGCCATGTCCTCCGCGATCTCGCGGCCGGCGGTGCCCTGCCCCGCGATCACGAAGGGATCGTCATAGGGCCTGACCAGCGTCGCGCCGCGCTTCTCGGCGATCCCGCGCGAGATCGCCTCGCGGTCGTCATTGTAGCGGTCGTACAGCACGACCTCGGCGCCGTAGGACTTGGTGCGCTCGCGCTTCGACAGCGGCGCGTCCGCGGGCATCACGATGGTGGCCTGCATGTCGAGGATCTTCGCCGCCGCCGCCACGCCCTGGGCATGGTTGCCGGAGGAGAACGCCACGACACCGCCGGCGCGCTTGTCCTGCGGGATCGAGGCGACCTTGTTGAAGGCGCCGCGGAACTTGAAGGAGCCGGTGCGCTGGAGCATCTCCGGCTTCAGGAAGACCTTGGCGCCGACGCGCTCGTTGAGCACGGGAAACGACAGCAGCGGGGTGCGGATGGCAAAAGGCGCGATCACGCGCGCTGCGGCATCGATGTCAGCAGAGCTGACCGGAAGAGGCTGTTCTGTCATCAGCAATTTGTATCCCGGCCAATGACGGCTGGGAAGACACATCCGCGACGGGAATCGGCCCCTCAGGCGACGAAGCGTGGCTGTTCCCCGCCGCTCCCGCCGGGCAGGACGGCGCCCACCGCCTTGATGCTATCGACAAACGCCCTGGCCGAGGCCTCCCAGGTGTAATTGGAGGCGAATTCGACGCAGTCCTGCCGGGAGACGTCGAGCGCCGCGAAGCAGGCGTTGCGCAGATCGTGATCCAGCGCCCCGACCGGCGCATCACCGATCACGTCGCGGGGGCCCTTGACCGGGAAGGCCGCCACCGGCAGGCCGCTCGCGAGCGCTTCCAGCAGGACCAGGCCGAAGGTGTCGGTCTTGCTTGGAAACACGAACACGTCGGCCGCCGCGTAGATGTCCGCCAGCTCCTCGCCGTGCTTCTGCCCGAGGAAGATCGCCTCCGGATAGGCTTCCTCCAGCGCGGCGCGCGCCGGGCCGTCGCCGACGATGACCTTGGTGCCCGGCAGGTCGAGATCGAGGAACGCCTCGAGATTCTTTTCCACCGCGACGCGGCCGACCGAGAGGAACACCGGTGCAGGAAAGCAGAGATCGATGGCGCGGGGGTGGAACAAGTGAGTGTCCACGCCGCGCGGCCACAGCACGACATTGGCAAAGCCGCGCTCGCCAAGCTCGCGGGCGAGCGCCGGCGTTGCCGCCATCACCGCGCGGCTGGGCGCATGGAATCGACGCAACGCGCGCCAGATCAGGGATTCCGGAACCGGCACCCTGGCGCGGATATATTCGGGGAAACGCGTATGGAAGCTGGTCGTGAACGGCAGCTTGCGCTGGCGGCAATAGCGGCGGACCATCAGGCCGATCGGCCCCTCGGTCGCGATATGGATGCTGTCGGGGCGCGCTTCCTCGATCAGCGCTGCGATTCGCGCCGGCCGCGGCATCGCGAGCCGCACGTCGCGATAGCTCGGCATCGCAAAGGTGCGGAACGATTGCGGCGTCAGGAACGTGAATTCGACGCCGAGCCCCTTGGCCGCATCAGCAAGCTTGGTCAGCGTCCGAACCACACCGTTGACTTGCGGGTGCCAGGCGTCGGTCGCGACCAGGATGCGCATCAGGCGGCCTCTGTCATGCAGCTCTGGCTGCTACCTGCGGAACGGCCGCAGGCTTTTGCGCGTGATCCGCCCAGGTGATGATCTCGAAATGGCCGTCGTCATGCTCGACCAGCGCGGTGCAGCTCTCCACCCAGTCACCGCAATTCATGTAGCGGATGCCGGCCTCGTCGCGGATGACGGCGTAGTGGATGTGGCCGCAGATCACCCCGTCGGCGTCGTGGCGGCGCGCTTCGGCCGCGAGCGCCTGCTCGAACGCGCCAATATAGTTGACCGCGTTCTTGACCTTCTGCTTGGCCCATTGCGACAGCGACCAATAGGGCACCTTGAACATGCGCCGGAAGAAATTGACGAAGCGATTCATCTGGATCGCGAAGTCGTAGGCCTTGTCGCCGAGATGGGCGAGCCAGCGCGCGTTCTGCACCACGAGGTCGAAGATGTCGCCGTGGATGACGAGGTAGCGCTTGCCGTCCGGGCCGGTGTGGACGGTGTTCTCGACGACGTCGATGCCGCCGAAATGCGTGCCGTAATAATTGCGCAGGAATTCGTCGTGATTGCCGGGGATGTAGATGACCTTGGCGCCCTTGCGCGCCTTGCGCAGCAGCTTCTGGACGAGGTCGTTATGCGATTGCGGCCAGTGCCAGCTCGATTTCAGCGCCCAGCCATCGACGATGTCGCCGACGAGATAGATCGTATCGGCGTCGTGATAGCGCAGGAAGTCCAGCAAAAGGTCGGCCTGAGAACCGCGGGCTCCGAGATGAACGTCGGAGATGAACAAGGTGCGAAAGCGCCTTTCAGGGCTCTCGTCACTCATATCGTAACTTCCCATGCGACAGCCTGTAACAATATCCCGTGACAGGGGGATGACCATTGAACCTTTGAGGCACCCTCAGATACGAATCAAACCTCGCCTCGCCCGTCCTGCGAATATCAGTCGCATGCGACAATCAGGCGACATGAAGCGGCAATGATCGTCCGCAAGAGCTCGGGAGCCACGGCCATGTTGGTTAACGGCGGTAGCCGCCACACCGCGCGAAGCCGGCGTCAGTAAAACTTGTGGAAATGATGGATCGGCCCGTGGCCGTGACCGACGCTGAAGCGATCGGCGGCCGCAATCGCCGCGCTGATCCAGGCCTTGGCGTTGCGCACGGCGCGCTCGAGGTCCTCGCCCCTGGCAAGCTCCGCCGCGACGGCCGAGGACAGTGAACACCCCGTGCCATGGGTGTTTCGGGTGGCGACGCGCGGCGCGGCAAGCACGATCGTCGTCTCCGCGTCGACGAGATAGTCGATGCTCTCGGCGCCCTCGCCGTGCCCGCCCTTGATCAGCACCGCACGGCAGCCGAGCGCGAGCAGGCGGCGCCCCTGGCTCTCGATCCCGGCCTCGCTGGTCGCAATCGGCTCGTCGAGCAGAGCAGCGGCTTCCGGCAGATTGGGCGTGATCACCGAGGCCAGCGGCATCAGCTTCTTGCGCAGCGCGTCGACGGCCTCCGACGCCAGCAGGCGGTCGCCTGAGGTTGCGACCATCACGGGATCGAGCACGATGTGGCGGGGCGTCCAGCGCGACAGCGCGGCCGCGATCGCATCGATGCTGGCGGCCTGCGCCACCATGCCGATCTTCACCGCGCCGACCTCGAGATCGGAGAACACCGCGTCGATCTGCGCGGTGACGAACTCCGCCGGCACCGCGTGAATGCCGGTCACGCCCCGCGTGTTCTGCGCCGTCAGCGCCGTGATGGCGGACGCGCCATAGACGCCGAGCGCGGCAAAGGTCTTCAGGTCAGCCTGGATGCCGGCGCCGCCGCTCGAATCGGAGCCGGCGATGGTGAGGGCCACAGGCGTCGTCATGGGGCGATTTTCCGCGTGTTCGGGGCCATGATCCGTCCTAGCGCGCAGACCCAGGGGCGACAAGGCTGCCAGCAAGTTCGCTTGCTAAATCCGGCCGGTTTTGGCCTATTAGCGGCCAGATATGCCTTCGGAGTGACTACAATGGTTCCTTTCTTCGTCCAGATCAAATGCAAGCTCGGCCAGTCCTATGCGGTCGCCAATGCGCTCGCCGAAGCCGAGATCGCCTCCGAGATCTACTCCACTGCCGGCCATTACGACCTGCTGGTGAAGTTCTACGTCCCCAACGACACCGACATCGGCCATTTCGTCAACGAGAAGGTGCAGGTGCTGCCGGGCATCCAGGACACGCTCACCATCATCACCTTCAAGGCCTTTGGTGCCAAGTGACGGCCCGGAATTGACGCCGGGCGCAGGTTGCGCCGCCGCTCGCCTGTGCTAGCGTCCAGCCACTGGAAATGAACCAAGTACCGAGTAAGTCATGGCTCTCACCACGTCGGTGCCGCTGCTGATCAGCCAGCAATTTGATAGTGAAGTGGTGCTCGCCAACTATCAGAACGGCGTCTATTACAACCTCGACGGCAGCGCCGCGCAAATCTGGCTCGGCCTCAAGATCAACCGAACGGTTGAGGAAATTGCAGGCGCCCTCGCCGCGGCGACCGGCGGCGATGTGCCCTCCATCACGCAACAGGTGCAGGCCTTCGTCGACAGCATGCTGGCGGAGGGCCTCATCGCCGAGGGCACCCCCGAGGCGCGCAGCGAGACCGCCATGGAGACTTGGTCTCCGGTGCTGGCGGGCGCATTCGTCGCCCCGGAATTCCAGCGCTTCGACAATCTGCGGGAGCTGTTGCTGATGGACCCCGTGCATGACGCCGGCGAGCAAGGCTGGCCGCTGCGCGAGACCTAAGAAAACTAGATGAAAGCTAGCGGCTTCATCCGGCAGGAGATCGCGAAGATCTTCGCCAGGCCATCGGAGCCGATCGAGGCGCACGCGCGCTGCGGCCCGTTCGGCTTGCGCCTCGGATTTGCATCACAGGAATTGGCCGGCATGTTCCTGCCGGCCTATATCCAGAGCACGCCGGGTCATGTCGATCTCGAGCTGCGCTTCATCACCGCTGATCATCATGATCTCTCCGCGCTGGTGCCGGAGGCCGCCGAGAAACCGCGTCTCTTGATCGAGGACGGCATCTATTCGGTTTGGCAGCCGGCCGTCATCCCCGTGCTGTACGCGGTCGACCTTGCGGCAAAGCGCGGCATCGCCTGGCTGCCGAAGGGCGAGGCGCCGCCCTGGATCCGTAGCCGTCCCGCGATCTCGCTGATCCATGCCATGATGCATGAGACGCCCTGGTGCGCGGTCCATGCCGCGGCCGTCGGCGGCGACGCAGGCTTCACGCTGCTCGCCGGCGAAGGCCATAGCGGCAAGACCACCGCGGCGCTGGCCTGCGCCAAGGCCGGCTGGCTTTACGCGGGCGACGACTTCGTCGCGGTCAACAGCGCGACCGGCCGGATCGAACCGCTGTTCTGCTCGGCGCGGCTGCGCCCCGCCCTGATCGATACGTTTCAGGACTTCATCGGCAAGACCACCGCGGTCTCCGACTTCAACGGCGAGCCGCGTCATGAGCTCAGCCTCGCCGATCTCGGCGAGCGCATCGGCGGCGGCAGCTTGCGCGCGACCTTCATCCCGCGCCGGCGCGGCGCTGCGACGCCCGAATTTACCGCGGCCAGGCAATCGGATGCGTTTCGTGCGCTGCTGCCGACCACGGCCTATGAACTGCCGGGATGGCCGAACGAGATCGCCGACAAGGTCGCGAAGATCGCTGGACTCGCGCCGGTGTTCTTCGCCGACACCGGCACCGCGCCGATGGAGATTCCCGCGGCCTTTGCCCGCCAGCTCGACCAGCTCTGAGGCCGCATGCGCGTCTCCGTCGTCATCGCCGCCTACAACGCGCAAGCCTACATCGCCGAGGCGATCGAAAGCGTGCTCGACCAGACGGTCCCGCCGGGCGAGGTCATCGTCATCGACGACGGATCGACCGACGGCACGCGCGGCGTTCTCGACCGCTTCGGCGACCGCATCGTCGCGCTCACGCAAGGAAACAGCGGCCAGTCCGTCGCCGTCAACAAGGGCCTCGCGCTGGCGCGCGGCGAGCTGATCGGCTTCTGCGATGCGGACGATCTCTGGACGGCGCGCAAGCAGGAGCTTCAACTGGCGCTGCTCGAACGCGACAGCGCGCTCGACGCCGTGTTCGGCAAGGTGCAGCAATTCGTCAGCCCCGACGTGCCGGAGCAGCAGCGCGCGCGCCTCGCACCGGCCGTCGAGATCATGCCGGGCGAGCTGAAGCAATGCATGCTGATCCGGCGCGCCGCCTTGATGCGGATCGGCGCGTTCGACGAGACGCTGCCCGCGACCTTCTTCATCGCCTGGCTCGGCCGCGCCAAGCAGAGCGGGCTCAAAACCGCGCATGTCGACGACATCGTCGTCCGTCGGCGGCTGCATCAAGGCAATGGCGGCCGCATCCATACGGACGCTCAAAATCTCCAGACGCTGATGGCGCTGCGCAAGGCCATCAAGGCGCAGCGCCCGCCGGAGTGAACACCGGCACGCCGTTGACCGAGACCGATTTCACGAACAGTCCGAGCAGCCGGTGGTCGATCGAATGGCCGTTGTCCATCGGGCGACGCATGTCCAGCATCCGCAGCGCGACGACGATTTTCCGCTTGTCCTTGCCGAGGATGCTTGCCTTCAGTGCGACCCTGAACGGCATCGGATCCTTGCGCCCGGCGGTGATCTGCAGCACCTCGCCGCCGGCATAGGCGGCGAAGCGAAAGCGCTCCGTGCCCGGCGGCAGGAACGGGATCACCGCGAGCTCGACGTCGGCTAGCGCCTGCGACTGTCCGTCGACCGGCACGTCGATGACCGCGAATTGCTGATCGGTCCAGCGTCCCTCGTCCTCCGGAATCGAGAATCCCTGCCCGAACCAGACGTCCTTGCCTTGCAGCGGATGCGGCGCGCGCGCCGCCCGCTGCCAGACCCGCTTCAGGATCGCGTCCCGAAACAGAGGAAAATGCACGGCACTGGCATCGAACGCGGCGGCGGCAGCGCCCGGCAGCCTCAGCCAATCCCCGCCCCGGAACGGGCTCTTGAACTGCGCGCGCAGGGCGGCAAAGAAGGCCACCCAGAAGTGCTGCCATTGCGAGCGCTGCGCCCACGGTACCGCGCGAATGGCGATCTCGACGGATTTCCCGGGCGGGCCGTAGCGCCACAACTCATCGACCAGACCATCCGGCACGAGCTCCGGCATCTCGCGCGCGACGACGTCGAGCAATTGCGCTGCGAACAGGCTGCCATTGTAGCGCGTCACGATCGAACGGAAGCGATCCCAGTCGACCTTGCCGCCGGCGCTCTCCAGAACATGCACGACCTCGAGCGCTCGGGAGACCATCTCGCTCTGATCGGCCGGCTCCGGACGCATCGCCGCGATCGCCAGATGCTCGGCGAGCCCGGGGATCAGCACCTCGTGCGTCAGCAGCGTCGCCGTCTCGGCGGTGCTGAACAGCTCCTCGGTCAGGCTCTCGTCCTCGAGCCAGAACAGCGCACGCCAATGCAGGTCGATGGACCGGCTGAAACCGGCCCGCGACATCGCAACTGCGTGGATATCGCGGTCGAAATCGGACTCCGAGAACAGCTCGACCTTCATGCCGTGGCTGCGGAACGAGGCCTGCCTCAGCACGTCGATGGCACGTTTCGCCTGGGAGCGCCTGACCAGCAGATCGTAATCTCCGGTCATGCGCTTGGCCATGTAGCTCTCGTCGCGCGCGAACAAGGCGCCGCCCTTGATCAGCTGCGAGGCGATGCCGGCTTGCTTCAGCGCCGCGCCGGCCGCGACGACGTCGCGCACCCGCGTCGCGTTCGACAGCCAGACATGCTTGACGACGCCGCGCATCCGCCTGGTGTCGGCATCCGTAATTCCGGCCTTGTCGGCGGTGGCGACGAGCAGCGGCATGGTCCGGTAGACGACCTCGTCGGCGGCATCCAGCGGCTCTGACGCACGCCAGGCCTGGTAGGCGTCGACGGCGGTCTGGCCGTGCCCGAGCGCAGCCCGGAACAGCATCAGAAAGCGCGGCCTCAGCGCGTCGGGCAGTTTCGATGTCATCTCATCCGAACGGTTGAGGTGACGGGGCCAGATTCGTCCAGCCGGTAAAATCAGGTGTCAAAACGATCAGCCGCAATCGCGCAAAGACCCGACACCCCATCGTAACGCACTTCCAATTCACAAACCGGCAGCGACAACGATGAGGTCGCCCCCGCCGCGTGTCAATTGGAAAGGGCATGCCTCAGCCGCCACCCGCCTTGCGTTTGGGCGGCGTCGGACCATCGACCGGCGGCAGCGACTTGAGATAGGCGGCCATCGCGGCGCGGTCCTCGCGCGTGAGCTGCGCCAGGTTCTTGATGACCGGGCGCATCGCGCCCGATGCGCTGTCGCCCTCGGGCATGTCGCCGGTCTCGAGGAAGTCGGCAATATCTTTCTCGCTCCACGCGCCGATGCCCTTCTGGGTGATGTTCGGCACCCAGCCCTCGCCGTCCGGATTGGGACCGCCGGCGAAGCGCTGCGAGGTGATGATGCCGCCTAAGAAATTGCGCGGGCTGTGGCATTCGGCGCAATGGCCGAAACCGTTCACGAGATAGGCGCCGCGATTCCATTGCGGCGAGCGCGATGCATCCGGCGCGAACGGTTTGCCGTCCATGAACAGCAATTTCCAGATGCCGACATTGCGGCGGATGTTGAAAGGAAACGGCAAATCGTGATCGCGCACCTTGCCCTGCACGGCCGGCAGCGTCTTCAGATAGGCGAACAGATCGCGAAAATCGTCGACGTCAGCCAGATGATAGGACGTGTAGGGGAATGCCGGGAAGTAATGCGTGCCATCCGGTGAGACGCCCCGTATCGCGGCGTTGACGAAATCGGCTTCGCTCCAGCGGCCGATGCCGTCGACCGGATCGGGCGAGATATTCGGCGCATAGAACGTCCCGAACGGCGAGCCGAGCGGCAGTCCGCCGCCGAGCCGCAGACGATCCGGCTGGTTGGGTATCGCATGGCAGGATGCGCAGCCGCCGGCGTTGAACAGCTCCTGCCCGTTGGCGAGATTTGGCGCGCGCGCTGTCACAGGCAACGCCAGCGCGGCCGGTGCCGTCAGCCACCAATAGACGCCGAAGGCTGCGAGGGCGGCGATCAGCACGGCAAGAATTGTTCGTCGCAGCATTGAAAATGTTCCATCAGGACAGGTCGAAATTACGGATCATCCCGCGCCCGCTCCAGCCACGAATAATTTAGATGGTTTGACCGGAATGCGGGAATAAACTCGCAAGCGCACTGTTTGCAGGTTGACCGCAATCAGATGTCAACAGGGAGAGATCGATGAACAAAGCCATTTATGCCACGCTGGCGCTCGGAGCCGCCGTCGCATTCGCAAGCCCCGCCAGCGCGGAGAAGCTGAAGGCGACGCTGGACGGCAAGTCCGAGGTGCCCGCGACCACCAGCAGCGCCACCGGAACGGCCGACCTGGACTATGACGCCGCCAGCAAGAAACTCTCCTGGAAGCTGCGCTATTCGGGCCTCTCCGGCCCCGCCACCGCCGCGCATTTCCACGGCCCCGCCGAAGCCGGCAAGAACGCCGGCGTCGCGATCCCGATCCCGGGCGCAGCCACCAGCCCGGTCGAGGGCTCGGCGACGTTGACCGACGCGCAGGCCGCCGATCTGCTCGGCGGCAAGCTCTACGTCAACATCCACACCGCAGCCAACCCGGGCGGCGAGATCCGCGGTCAGGTGACGAAATAAGCTCATAACGACGTCGTCGACGAAGGCCGGGCGCTGGAGGGGGCGTCCGGCCTTTTCGATTCAAAGCGAGGTGAAGATCTCAGGCGCGGCGCTTCCGCACGGCGACCTGATGGCTCCTGAGGATCACTTCGGCATCGCCGTGCCAGGCCAGGAAGACGTCGACGGCGGGCGCGACGCGTTCTGCGTCGGGATTGTCGGGCTTCCAGGTGTAGTCGTCCATCAGCATCACGCCACCCTCGCGCAGCAGGCGCCAGGCGCCGAGGCAATCGATCATCACGTCGTCACGCTGATGGCTGCCGTCGACATAGATGAAATCGAACACCGCATTCTCTTCGCGCAGGACACCGAGCGCCTTGATCGAGGTGCCCGCGATCTTGCGCAGGCGCATTCCGTAGGCGACGAGGTTGAGGTCGAACCGCTCGGAATCCTCGTCGTGGAAGAGATCGATACAGGTGAGATGTGCACCGGCGAAGAACTCCAGCCAGAAAATGGCGGATCGCCCCTCCTTGGAGCCGATCTCGAGCACACGGCCGGTGGTGTCGCGCAGGTCCTTGAACAGCACGCTCCAGGCGAGCGTGCGCGCGGCGACGTAGTCGCGCCGAAACTCCTTGCCCGCATAGATGTGGGCGTAGGGGTCGCTCGCCCGCGCCAGCTCGAGGACTCGCGCGCGAAGTTGCGCCTGTCGGGCGGAAGAGTCGGTCATCAGAGCCCGGACCTCACATGAGAGTGCAGCACCGGAGCCCGGATGGAGCGCAGCGCAATCCGGGAAAGTCTCTCCGCGGAGAAGGTGCCCCCGGATTGCGCTGCGCTCCATCCGGGCTACGAACAGCGTCCCGCTATTTCAGCTTCACCCGGTACGTCTCGTGGCAATCGTTGCAGCGGTCGTTGATCCCCGTGTAGGCGGTCTTGAGGCTGGCCACGTCGGTGATCTTGCCCTTGACCTCGGCGATCGCCTTCTGCACCGGTGGGATCTTCGAGTCGAAATCGGCCTTGCTCTGCCAGACTTTCGGCGACGAGCCGTAGGTCGCGTTCACGACGTCCTGCTTGGGATTGACCTCGAACGTCTTGGCGATCTTGCCGACGTCGGCCTCGATGCTGGCAATGGCCTCATCGACCGCCTTCTGGTCGTAGGGGATATCGCCCTTCGTCATCTTCAGGATGATGCCATACTGGTTCTTGGCGATCGAGCGCATCAGATTGTCCTGCTGGACGGCAATCTCCTGCTGCGCCATCACGGCGCCCGCACCCAGCAGCAGGGTGCCCGCGACAATCATCATCCGCTTCATTGGATTATTTCTCCGGCTCGCAGAGCTCTAGGGGAATAGGCCGTCCATGGATAGAACCCGGCGGCGGGGATTTATTCCCGCCGCCGAAACCTGGGCTCACAGGCTGTGACGGCGATGGTGCTCGTTGATGGCGATCCACACCCGCTCAGGCGTTGCCGGCATGTCGATGTGGTCGATCTTGTATTCGCGCCAGAGGCCGTCGACGATGGCATTGACCACCGCCGGGCAGGAGCCGATCGCGCCGGCTTCGCCCGCCCCCTTCACGCCCAGCGGATTGGTCGTGCAGGGGATGTTGTTGGTCTCGAACACGAAGTCGGGACCATCCGCCGCGCGCGGCAGCGCGTAGTCCATGTAGGTCGCGGTGATGAGCTGGCCGTCGCCCGCGCCATAGACCACCTGCTCCATCAAGGCCTGGCCGATGCCCTGCATGGCGCCGCCATGCACCTGCCCCGCCAGCAGCAGCGGATTGAGCGTCTTGCCGAAATCGTCGACGATCACGTAGTTGACGATCTTGATGATGCCGGTCGCCGGATCGATCTCGACCTCCGCGACATGCGTGCCGTTGGGATAGGTGCCGTCGGCGCTGGCAAAGGTCGCGCTCGCGTTCAGCTTCGACGGGTCGGCGCCGGGCCGCTTGGCAAGATCGGCGAACGAGATCGACCGGTCGGTGCCGGCGATCCGCACGATACCGTCGGTGATCTCGAGGTCGCCGGCGCTGGCTTCCAGCGCCTGCGCCGCGATCTCTTTCAGCTTTTGTCCAAGCTCGCGCGTGGCGCGCTCGACACTGACGCCACCGGAGGGAATCGAGGCTGAGCCGCCGGTGCCGAGGCCCGTTGCGATCATGGCGGTGTCGCCCTGATGGACGTGCACGCGTTCCGGCGCAACACCGAACTGCTCCGCGACGATCTGCGCATAGGCGGTCTGGTGACCCTGCCCGCTCGACTGCGTGCCGATCAGGACGGTGATGTCGCCGTTGGGGTCCATCCGCACATTGGCGGTCTCCTCGCCCATGGTGCCACAGACCTCGACATAGCTCGCTAGACCAATGCCACGGATCAAGCCGTGCTTCTTGGCTGCCTTGGCGCGCTTGGGAAACTCCTTCCACTCGCCGATCTCCATCGCGCGCTTGAGGTGCGCGGCGAAGTCGCCGGAATCGTAGACCTTGCCCGTGGCCGTCTTGTAGGGCAGCGCCTTCGGCGGGATAAAATTCTTGCGGCGGATGGCGTCCGGCGTCATGTCGAGTTTGCGCGCGCAGGCGTCCACAAGACGCTCGATCACATAGGCGGCTTCGGGCCGTCCCGCGCCGCGGTAGGCATCTACAGGAACGCTGTTGGTGAAGACCGTGCGCACCCGGCAGTAGAAGGCCTGGATGTCGTAGAGACCCGGCAGCATGCCGGCGCCGCCGTGGGGAATGTAGGGCCCGAAGGTCGACAGATAGGCGCCCATGTCGCCCATCAGGTCGCAATCCATCGCGAGGAATTTGCCGTCCTCAGTCAGCGCCATCCTGGCGGTGGTGACGTTGTCGCGGCCCTGCGCGTCGCCCATGAAATGCTCGGTGCGGTCGGCCGCCCATTTCACGGCCTTCTTCAGCTGTCGCGCGGCAACCGCCAGGAGGGCGTATTCGCGATAGGGAAACAGCTTGGTGCCGAAGCCGCCGCCGACGTCGGGGCAGATCACCCGCATCTTCTCGGTCGGGATCTTGAGCACGTTCTGGCAGAGAATGTCGCGCAGGCGATGGCTGCCCTGGCTGCCGACGGTCAGCGTCAGATAATCGGCCTTGGCGTCGTATTCGCAGACCGCCGCGCGCGCCTCCATGAAGCTCGCGACCACGCGCGGATTGACGATGGAGATCTCGGCGACGGCATGGGCCTTGGCGAAGGCGGCTTCGGTGGCTTTCTTGTCGCCGATCGAAACATCGAACAGCACATTGCCTGATTTGTCCGGCCAGACCTGCGGCGCGCCCTTCTTGATCGCGTTGACGAGGCCGGTCACTGAAGGCAGCGGCGTCCACTTGACCTCGATCGCCTCGATCGCGTCGCGGGCCTGGTCGATGGTCTCGGCGACGACGAAGGCGATGGAATCGCCGACATGACGCACCTCGTCCTTGGCGAGAATGGGGTAAGGCGGGCCTTTGAACGGCTCGGTTTCGAGATTGAACAGGCAGGGCAGATCGCCGAGATCCTTGACGTCATCGGCGGTCAGGATGAGCGCAACGCCGGGCAGCGTGCGGGCGCGGCTCGCATCGATGGTGAACTTGGCATGCGCGTGCGGCGAGCGCAGCATCAGGCTGCGGAGCGCGGCCTGCGGCGCATAGTCGTCGGTATAGCGGCCCTTGCCGCGGATGAGCGCGTCATCCTCCTTGCGCAGCACGCTTTGGCCAACGCCGAACTTGATGGGAGCCGCCATTGTATTGTCCCGTCCTATGGTTGTTTTGCCGGCATATTGCCGTGGAAAAACTGGCAAGGCAAACGGCTTTAGGCAGGTCCGTGAAGCGATCCATCTTGCCACAAAAAAGCTCCGCCCTCGCGCCTCGGCAGCGTCGAGGTGCGTTCGACCATGGGCCGAGCCTTTGATGACGGCAAACTCCTGAGGCGGGAGCTTCAACCGAAGTATGTTTTGGAACGGCATGTTGGCCTTCTTGAGCCAGATCAACGCCGCCCTCCCCGACCCGGGCCACCCTGAATTGTGCAGTCGTCATGAGTTGAGCAAGGGAAGCGCTATGGGCAAGATGATGAAGGCCGCCGTTTTTGTCGAGAAGGGGCGAATCGAGCTGACCGACAAGCCGATCCCGGATGTCGGCCCCAACGATGCGCTGGTCCGGATTACGACGACGACGATCTGTGGAACCGACGTCCACATTCTCAAGGCCGAATACCCCGTGGCAAAGGGCCTCACCATCGGCCACGAACCGGTCGGCATCATTGAAAAGCTTGGTAGCGGCGTGACCGGGTATCGGGAAGGGCAGCGCGTCATCGCTGGCGCAATCTGCCCCAACTTCAACAGCTACGCCGCTCAGGACTGCGCGCCTTCACAGGACGGCAGCTATCTCGTCGCATCGGGGCGCTGCGGATGTCACGGCTACAAACTCACCGCCGGCTGGCGCTTTGGCAACCTGATTGACGGTTCGCAAGCCGAATACATCCTCGTGCCCGATGCCCAGGGCAACCTCGCGCCCGTGCCCGACGGCCTGACGGACGAGCAGGTGCTGATGTGCCCGGACATCATGTCCACCGGCTTCAAAGGCGCAGAAAACGCCAACATCAAGATTGGCGACACCGTCGTGGTGTTCGCGCAGGGTCCAATCGGCCTGTGCGCGGCCGCGGGCGCCAGGCTGCTGGGTGCGACCACCATCATCACGGTGGACGGCAATGATGGCCGGCTGGCCGTCAGCAAGAAGCTCGGCGCGGACATCACCATCAATTTCAAGACTCAGGATCCGGTGTCCGAGGTGATGAAATACACCGGAGGCAAGGGCGCGGACAGCGCGATCGAGGCTCTCGGGACGCAAGCCACGTTCGAGAGCGCGCTACGCTGCATCCGCCCGGGCGGCACGCTGTCGAGTTTGGGCGTCTACAGTTCGGACCTGAAGATCCCCATGGATGCCTTCGGCGCCGGTCTCGGCGACCACAAGATCAACAGCGCGCTGTGCCCCGGAGGCAAGGAGCGCATGCGCCGGCTCATGGCCGTCGTCGCTTCCGGCAGGGTGGATCTGAAGCCACTGGTCACGCACACGCGCAAACTCGATGACATCGTCGAGGCTTACGATCTCTTCGCCAACCAGCGAGACGGCGTTCTGAAAGTGGCCATCAAGCCCTGATCGCAGGATGCATCTGAAGTGCCTCTGCGCGAATCTCGCGAAAGATATCCAGATCGTCGATGATCAATCGTCGGATTTCCACGTCCGCCGAGGCAATTGCTGCATGTGACGTCATCATCGGCATCCTTTTTTTGGGAACGCTTGTTGTTGGCAACGCTTGTTGTTGGCAACGCTTGGGATCGTATCGGCAGGGAGGGATGATCGCTCACATCCCACCTCGGCCCCATATCTGCATCGTGCTATCTCTCAGTCTATCGATCGCGCGTTCAGGCGTGACGTAGTCGATCTCGCCACGCGTCAGGCCGATATCCATCAGCTCCCTGTCATTCAGATCCTGCAAGGTGACTCGTGAGCGCTGGCGCCGCTGCTGAAACGCACGCCAATATCGCCTGAGCGGGCTTGATATGACGGAGAGGTCGAGGCGACGCCTCGCGGCGTCGCGCTCGATCCCGGATGAAACGCTGGTCAGTTGAGGTGGCATCGCACGCTCCTGCTGTTGTGCCGGCAGGGAGCGTGGCCAAACAAAAGGCCCCGTCCGATGCCGGCGGGGCCTGGTGGAAAAGATGTCGTCGACGAATTCCTAGCGCACGACTCCTTCCACGGCCCAGCCGAAGCGGGTCATGTGGTTGAAGTTCACTTTGCGCGACGATTTAATCATGAGGGACCAATAGCAGGGCGATCGCGCAAAATCAAGGGCTGTACGGATTTCAGTTACATCCTGGAGGCGAGTGCCTCGCTCCAGCGCCTAACTGCGCACCAGCGAGACCAGCCAGTTGCGACCGAACAGGATGAGGATCGCGAGCGCGTAGACGATCGTGCCCCCGAGGGCGAGCAGGCCCAGCGTCATTTCGTCCCCGAAGTGCATCGAGGCCAGCGACGCAGCGCAGAACCGCGCGATCAGCCAGAAGCTCGCGGCCAAGATCACTCCAGTCAGCAGGAATTTCGCGAACGACGTCAGCCAGGCGCGGTCCAGCACGAGAAACCCTCGCCGCACGGCGAAGAACAGCACCAGCAGCAGATTGGTCCAGACACCGGCTGCTGTTGCCAGCGCGAGACCGATCTGGGCGAGCGATCCCATCAAGGCGACTTTCAGCGCGACGTTGACCGCGATCCCGGTCAGCGACGCCCGCACCGGCGTCGCCGTATCCTTGCGCGCATAGAAGGTCGCGACCGCGCTGCGGATCAGCACGAAGGGGATCAGGCCGATGGCGTAAGCCGCCAGTGTGCCGCCGGCGGCCACCGCATCGGCTTTCGAGAACGCGCCGCGGGCGAACAGCGCGCGCATGATCTCGTCGGGCACGGTCAGGAAGGCCGCGACGAAAGGGATCGAGAACAGCAGCGTGAAATCGAACGCGCGGCGCTGCGCCTTCATCGCGCCGTCATGGTCGTTGGCCGTGATCCGCTTCGACATCTCCGGCAGCAGCACCGTGCCGATGGCAATGCCGATGACGCCGATCGGCAATTGATTGAGGCGGTCGGCGTAATAGAGCGCCGACAGCGCGCCCGCGGGCAGGAAGGTCGCGATGATGGTGTCGGCGAACAGCGCGACCTGCGTGCCCATCGATCCCAGCGTCGCCGGCCCGAGCGCTTTGAAGAAGCCGCGGATGTCTTCGTCGAGCCTGAGCGGGGCAAAGCGCGGCAGGCCGCCATGGCGGGCAAGATCGCCGGCGAGCAGGAAATACTGCAGGAAGCCTGAGATCAGCACGCCCCAGGCCGCGGCGTGGCCCGCGGTCGGAAACCAGGCGGCCAGCGCCAGGGTCATCATCATCGCGACGTTGAGGAAGATCGAGGCGGCGGCTGCGCTGGCAAAGCGCTGCATCACGTTGAGCATGCCGCCATAGAGCGTCACCAGCGTGATCAGCAGCAGATAGGGAAAGGTGATCCGGGTCAGCTCGATCGCGAGCTTGCGCTGCTCGGCATCCTCGGAAAAGCCCGGTGCCAGGATGCTCATGGCCTGCGGCATGAACAGCCACGCGACGATCAGCAGCACGATTTGCGAGGCCAGCAGCAGCGTGAAGATGCGGTCGGCGAACAGTTTTGCCGCCCCCTCGCCCTTTTCGCCATGGACATGGGCATAGGCCGGCACCCAGGCCGCATTGAAGGCGCCTTCGGCAAAGATCGCGCGGAAATGGTTGGGCAGCCGCAGCGCCACGAAGAAGGCGTCGGCCACGGGACCGGCGCCGAGGATCGCCGCGAGCATGATGTCGCGGGCAAATCCCGTCAGCCGCGAGAGCAGCGTGTAACCACCAACCGTGAAGATGCGTCCGAGCATGCGTCTGTTTTAGAGGCTAATCGGACAGAGGTCGATTGCATCTTGCGATGCGCATTAATGTGCCCTCTCCCCTTGTGGGAGAGGGCAGCTCCGCAAGCAGACACAAGCTCATTGGGGTGAGGGGTTTCTCTCCGCGCCTTCCGAGTGGAGAGAGACCCCTCACCCGTCTCGCCGCTACGCGGCGATCCACCCTCTCCCACAGGGGGAGAGGGGAAGAAAAGCAAGATCAGCCCGCGATCGCGCCGCGCACGGCGGCGATGATTCGCTCCTGATCGGCTTCGGTCAGGTAGGCGTGCATCGGCAGGCTGATGACGTCCTGCGACAGGCTCTCGCAAGCAGGCAGGCCGCCGTCGGCGACCGGATATTGCTTGTAGGCAGTCTGCTGGTGCATCGACTTGCCGTAATAGATCGCGGTCGGCACGCCCTGGGCCTTCAGCGCGGCGGCGAAGCCGTCGCGGTCGGTGCCCTCAGGAAGGCGGATGGTGTATTGCGCCCAGACCGAGGTATTGCCCGGCGCCAGACGCGGCACGGTGACGACGTTCGACAGGCCCCGCGCATAGCGCTCCGCGACCTTGTTGCGGGCGGCGACCTCGTCGTCGAAAATCGTCAGCTTCTCGAGCAGGATCGCGGCCTGCATGGTGTCGAGCCGGCCGGTCAGGCCGAGGCGGACGTTGTCGTATTTGTCGACGCCCTGCCCGTGCACGCGGATGCTGCGCAGCGTCGCGGCGAGCTCGTCGTCATCGGTGAAGATCGCGCCGCCGTCGCCGAAGCAGCCGAGCGGCTTCGCCGGGAAGAAGCTGGTCGTGGTGGCGAGCCCGAAGGTACCGAGCTTGCGGCCCTTGTAGCTGGCGCCAAAACCCTGGGCGGCGTCATCGAGCACGAACAGGCCCTCGGCCTTGGCGATCTCGGCGATGGCATCGTGATCGGCCGGCTGTCCGAACAGGTCGACGGGAATGACCGCGACGGGCTTCAGGCCGGCCTTGCGGGCGGTCGCGATGCCGCGCTTCAGCGACTCCGGGCTCATGTTGAAGGTGGCTTCGTCGACATCGACGTAAACCGGCGTCGCTCCGGTCCGGGCCGCCGGCGATGCGGTCGCGATGAAGGTGAACGACGGGCACAGCACGGCATCGCCGGGGCCGACGTTCTTTGCCATCAGCACCATCAGAAGCGCATCGGTGCCGCTGGAGCAGGCGATGACGTGCTTGGCGCCGCAATAGGCCGCGAGCTGCTTCTCGAGCTCGGTGACTTCAGGTCCGTTGACGAACTGGCAATGGTCGAGCACGCGCTTGACGGCGGCATCGAGCGAGGCGCCGAGCCGGCGGCGCTGCGAGCTGACATCGATGAAGGGAATGGGATCCGAACGCAGATGCTGGTTCATGGCGCCTTGCTGAGTTTGAGCGGTCGACATGCGAGGAGGATCAGCCGACAACGCGGCGCGGGCCCTTGCGGGCGGCCGAATTGGCTGCGGGACGCGAGGGTGTTTCCAGGCACTGCGTCGCGATCTCGAGGCTGGCAACGCCCTCGTCGCCGGTCACCGCCGGCGTCTCGCCATGGCGCACGGCCCTGAGGAACGCAATCAACTCGGCACGCAGCGGCTCGTCATGGCCGACCGGCAGATGCCGCATCGAATAGCTGCCGTCGGGCTTGAAGCCGAAGCACTCGGTGACCTGGCGCGTCAACAGATCGCCCATCACGTATTTGCCGCGGGTCGCGACCGTGACGCTGCGCGCCTTGAACGGCGTCAGCCAGTTGGTGTTGATGTGGGCGAGCACGCCGTTGGCGGTGCGGAACTGCAGCAGCGCGATGTCCTCGCGCTCGGCGATCGCACTCGACAATTGCGGCTGCACCTCGACGATGTCGGATTCGGTGAACCAGCGGATCAAATCGATGTCGTGCACGGCGAGATCGATGACGACGCCGACATTGGACATGCGCGGCGGGAACGGGCCGACGCGCGTGATCGCGATCGACAGGATGTCCTCGCCCGCGATCGCCTGCTTGACGGCGGCGACGGCCGGATTGAAGCGCTCGACATGGCCGACCATCAGCGTCACGCCGGCCTTTTGCGCAGCAGTGACGATCTCGCGCCCTTCCGCGACCGTGGAGGCGATCGGCTTCTCGACCAGCACGTGGATGTTCTTGGCGATGCAGGCGAGCGCGACCTCGTGATGCAGATGGGTCGGCGCGGCAATGGTGACGGCATCGACGCCGGCGGCGAGGAGCTGGTCGAGCGTCTCGAAGCCCTGGCAGTTGGCAAGCTCGGTGGTGCGCGCAAGGTGCGCCGGCGAGGGATCGACCACGCCAACGAGGTTGACGCCCGGAAGACCCGCAAGCACGCGCGCGTGGTTGCTGCCCATCACGCCCGCGCCAATGACGCCGACGCGCAAGCCGGCCTTTGCCGGTGAAGACACTTTGGAACTCATCTGAGCAAACCCCGATTCAACGCAAATCCCCGGGCCGCTTCTAGCACGGACGCCACATTTGTGGCGAATGCCGGCCTGACTGACCGGACACGATTTGATTCAAAAAGTTACACGTTCCCCGGGCCTTAAGTGGCTGAAAGATACCGCTGTTTCGGGCCGGGGCGCGTGATTCGGAGTGTGCTGGTTACGACCTTTGATAGTCGTCTTCAATCCGGATGATGTCGTCTTCCCCGAGATAGCTTCCGGTCTGCACCTCGATGAGTTCCAGCATGATCTTGCCGGGGTTCTCCATCCGGTGGACGGCGCCCATCGGGATGTAGATCGACTCGTTCTCGTGCACGGTCTTGACCGTCTCGTTGACGGTGACCCGGGCGGCGCCGCGGACCACGATCCAGTGCTCGGCACGATGGTGGTGCTTCTGCAGCGACAGCCGCCCGCCCGGCTTCACCACGATGCGCTTGACCTGGTGGCGTTCGCCATTGTCGACGGACTGATAGCTGCCCCAGGGCCGGTGCACTTTCAGATGCTCCTCGGTGACCTTCGGCGCGACCGTCTTGAGCTTGGTCACGAGACGCTTGAGGCCGTTGGCATCCTTCTGGCGCGACACCAGCACCGCATCGGCGGTTGCGACCACGATGAGATCGTCGACGCCTTCGAGCGCGACCAGCGCGGAATCGGAGGTGACGTTGCAGTTGCGCGAGTCTTCGAACACCGCACTGCCATGCGAGGCGTTGCCCTGCGCGTCCTTGTCCGACAGCTCCCACACCGCATGCCAGGAGCCGACATCGGACCAGCCGCAGGACACCGGCACCACGGCCGCGCGCGAGGTCTTCTCCATCACGGCGTAGTCGATCGAGATCGCCTTCGCCGCGCCGAAAGCCTGCGGCTCCAGCGTCACGAAGCCGAGATCGCGGCCGGCATTGGCGACTGCATTGGTGACCGCCTCCACGCTTCCCGCGTCGACCTTGCGGTATTCGTCGAGCAGGAGAGCAGCAGGGAACATGAAGTTGCCGCTGTTCCAGAGATAACCCGAATTGACGTAGTCGGCGGCCTTCACCGCGTCCGGCTTTTCGACGAAGCGCGCGACCGCGTGCACCTCGCCCGAGATCACCTCGCCCGGGCTGATATAGCCGTATTCGGTCGCCGGCCGTTCCGGCTTGACGCCGAAGGTGACGATGCGCCCGGCGCTTGCGGCGGTGAGACCTTCGCGGCAGGCGGCGACGAAGGCGGCATTGTCCTGCACCACGTGATCGGCGGCGAGCGCGAGCACGATGGCTTCACTCGAGCGGTTCTGCGCGAACACCGCACCCGCTGCGATCGCGGGGCCGGAATCGCGCCGCATCGGCTCGAGGATCACATCGGCCTCGATGCCGATCTCGGCGAGCTGCTCCAGCACCATGAAGCGGTAGGACGCATTGGTGATGATAACAGGACGATCGAACAGCGAAGCATCCGAGACACGCAGCAGCGTATCCTGGAAGGTCGAGCGCGCGCCGAACAGCGGCAGGAATTGCTTGGGGCGCACCTCGCGCGAAGCCGGCCACAGCCGTGTTCCGGCACCGCCGCACATGATCAGGGGGATAATGCGTTTGTCCATCGTCATTTCAAACCTTGAAGTAGTCCCGATACCAGGTGACAAAATTACGAACCCCGTGCGCGATCGGCGTTGACGGCGCAAAGCCGGTGTCGCGCATCAGATCCTCGACATCCGCGAACGTTTCCAAGACGTCTCCCGGCTGCATCGGCAGCAATTCTCTGATCGCCGTCCGACCCAGCTCCTGCTCCAGAAGTCCGACGACATGCATCAGCTCTTCCGGGTGGTGATTGCCGACATTGTAGACCTTAGACGGCGCATTTGCGGCAGCCGGGTCATCCGCGGGCACCCGATCGACCAGCTTGGATACTACACGGGTGACGTCGTCAATATAGGTGAAGTCGCGACGCATCCGGCCATGGTTAAAGAGCCGGATCGGCTTGCCCGCCATGATGGCATTCGCGAACAGAAACAGGGCCATATCGGGCCGTCCCCACGGGCCGTAAATGGTGAAGAAGCGCAAGGCAGTGACCGGCAGCCGGTAGAGATGGCTGTAGGACTGCGCCATCACCTCGTTCGCCTTCTTGGTCGCGGCATAGAAGCTCACGGGATGGTCGGTCCGGTCCTGCACGGCAAATGGCAGTTTAGCGTTGGCGCCATAAACGGAGGATGACGAGGCGTAGACGAGATGACGACAGCCATTGTGGCGGCAGCCCTCCAGCACGTTGAGAAAGCCCTGGAGATTGGAATCGGCGTAAGCCTGCGGCTGCTCGATCGAGTAGCGCACGCCGGCCTGGGCCGCGAGATGCACGACTTTGGCGAATCCGTGCCGTGCGAACAGCGCGGCGATCGCCTCGCGGTCGGCGAGATCGGCCTTGACGAACGAAAAGCGGGAATCGTCGCGCAACAGGTCCAGCCGGGCCAGTTTCAGCGCGGGATCGTAATAGCTGTTGAGATTGTCGAGCCCGACGACGGTCCGGCCTTCGGCGAGCAGCTGCCGGGCGACGTGAAAGCCGATGAAGCCGGCCGCACCCGTGACCAAAATCGCCTGATCCGTCATCCTGTTCCCGAGGGCCCCCAAATCCGATCCTGTGCCCGCGGCGCCTGTTTAGCCGCATCGAGGGGGCACAATAGCCCCGCCCCCCTCATATTGGCGGTTCACGACCGCTCTTCGTCACCGCTATTGCAAGATCGACGCCAAAACCATACCAAAGCGGCCGAATTCGGCGCCACGCGTCGGGTTGCCTCAAATCTTCGCAAACCCTGTTCATGCGGGCGAGATGCGCCGAATCCTGCTGTCGACGGCCAAAATCCTGATTTCCGGAGCGCTGCTCTATCTGGCGCTTCGCAAGGTCGATCTGTCCGAGCTGCTCTCGCGCTTCACGGCGAGCAGCCTGTTCTGGATCGCCATGGCGATCGCGGTCACGTTCCTGCAAATCTTCGTCGGCGTGCTGCGCTGGCGCGAGATCAGCGCCGCATGCGGCGCGCCGCTCGAGCTCGGCCGCGCCATGCGCTACAACGTGATCGGCGCGTTCTTCAACCAGACCCTGCCGTCCGCGATCGGCGGCGATGCGGTCCGGCTCTGGCTGGTCGCGCGCGCCGGCGCCGGATGGCGCGCGGCCACCTACTCCATCTTCGTCGATCGCGCGATCGGCCTCGTCGCACTGGCAATTCTCATCGTCGCGAGCCTGCCCTGGAGCTACGAGCTCATAACCGATCCGCACGGCCGCTCGGCGCTGCTGCTGGTCGACTTCGCCGCGCTGGCGGGCGGCCTCGGCTTCCTGGTCTTCGGGGCATTGCAATGGCCGTGGCTGAAGACCTGGTGGGCCACCCACCACATCCACGCCTGCGCCGTGATCGCCAACCGCGTGATCTTCGACGCAAGGCGCGGGCCCATCATCGCGATCCTGTCGTTCCTCGTTCACGTGCTCGCCGTCATCATCGGCTGGTGCGTGGTGCAGTCGATCGCGGCACCGGTCAGCTTTGGCCAGATCTTCCAGCTGCTTCCGCCGGTCATGCTGATCACCCTGATGCCGATCTCGATCGCCGGCTGGGGCGTGCGCGAGGCGACCATGGGCCTGGCCTTCGGCTTCGCCGGGCTCGCCGCCAACGAAGGCGTCAACATCTCGCTCCTGTTCGGCGCGGTCTCGTTCATCGTCGGCGCGGTCGGCGGCCTGGTCTGGATCCTCAGCGCGGAGAAAGCCGCGCAGGGCTCGGCGCCGCTCGGGGTGCCGGAGTGAACCCGGCCAGCGACGCGGTCGCCATCGTATCGTCGCTGCTTGCCGTTGCGATCGCCGCGCTGATCTCGGCCGTCGTCACCTGGAGCAGCCGTCCCCTGCTGCAGCGTTACGCGCTGGCGCGGCCCAACGCGCGATCCTCGCATCGCATCCCGACCCCGCAGGGCGCCGGCATCGCGGTGATAGCAGCGACGCTGCTGGTCGCGTCCGTCTGGGGGGCATCGGCCAACGCTGCGATTCCTCCGGCGCTGGTCATTGCGACGATCGTGATCGCGCTGGTCGGATTTGCCGACGACATCGTGTCGCTGCCGGTGCTGGTGCGGCTTCTGCTGCAAGCAGTCTGCGTCGGCGCGGTCGTGTTCACCGCGCCCGAGACCGCGCGCATCGTGCCGGCGCTGCCGCTGCTGCTGGAGCGCGGTCTCATCCTACTCGCCGGCGTGTGGTTCGTGAACCTCGTCAATTTCATGGACGGGCTCGACCTGATGTCGGTCGCCGAAGTGGTGCCGGTCACCGCGGCGCTGCTGCTGCTGGGATTGCTCGGCGATCTCTCGTGGCCGGCCGTGCTGATCGCCACGGCGCTGTGCGGCGCCATGCTCGGCTTTGCGCCGTTCAACAAGCCGGTCGCAAGAGTGTTCTTAGGCGATGTCGGCAGCCTGCCGATCGGCCTTCTGCTGGGCTGGTGCCTGCTGGAGCTGGCCTGGCACGGACAGCCTGCCGCTGCGCTGCTGCTGCCGGCCTATTACCTCGCGGATTCCACCATCACGCTGTTTCGCCGCATCGCCAGCCGCGAGCAGTTCTGGTCGGCGCATCGCTCGCATTTCTATCAGCGCGCCACCGACAACGGCTTCACGGTCCCGCGCGTGATCGGCGAGGTGTTCGCGCTCAATCTATTGCTGGCGGTGCTTGCCATCGTCACCGTTCGCGCAGGCTCAACGGCGATCACGATCGTCGCGGCGCTTGTCGGCGCGATCGCGATCGCGTTCGTGCTGCGACGGTTCTCGCGCCCTCAGGCATCCTGATCCGACAGCGCGAGCCGCAGGCCCTCGTCGAGAGAGACCTCTGGCTGCCACCCGGTCGCAATCGCCTTGGAGACGTTGAGCTCCAGCGAGCCGATCAGGCTGTCATGCGTGTCCTGCCGGCCCATCACGCTCAGCAGCGTGCTGAGCAGGTGCGGCGGCATGCCGAACAGCCGCGAGTTCTTGCCGGCCGCCTTCGCCAGCCGCTCGATGAACTCAGGCGTCGAGACCTGCTCCCTGTCGGCCACCAGAAAGATCTCGAAATTGCTTGCCGTGTCGGGATGGACGAGCCGGCGCGCGATGAACGAGGAGAGGTTCTGCACCGCGAGGAAGGCACGCTGATTGCGGATCGCGCCAAAGGGCAGCGGCAGCCCGAGGCTCACCGCGCGCGTCAGCAGCGCGAAATTGCCCTTGGCGCCCGCGCCGTAGACCAGCGGCGGCCGGATCACCGAGATCTTCATGTTGCTGTCGCGCGCCAGCGTCTTCAGCCCCGCCTCGGCCGCCGCCTTTGACATGCCGTAGAGGCCGCGCGGCGTCAGGATGTCGTTCTCGCTGAACGGCGCGCGGCCTTCATTGCTGCGGCCGTGCACGAGAACGGTGCTGACGAAGATGAACTGGCGCACGCCGGCCGTCGCCGCGGAGCGCGCCAGATGCAGCGTGCCGGCGATGTTGACGTTGCGGTAGAGCTGGACCGCGTGCTCCTCGTGCTTGTGATGCACGCGCGCGGCGAGATGGACGACGGCATCGACGCCCTGGAGCGCGGCGCTCCAATCCGTCTCCGGGCCGATCGATTCGATCACGACCTCGTCGTCGAGGCCTTCAGGACTGCGAACCGCACGGCGCACCGACCACCCCTCACGCGCCAGCGCGGGCGCGACGTGACGGCCGACGAAGCCGCTCGCTCCCGTCACCAGCACGACCGGTTTGTGTTCGCTCATCGCCGCTCCGAAAGATCCCGGTTGCGCAACAATTCGTCGATCAGTCCGGCATAGGCGTCCATCGCCACGGCCCGGTCGTATCGCGCTGCCGCCTTCACCGCGCGCGCCGCGACTACACCGTCGTCGGAACGGGCCGCCGCACGGATTGCGTCTGCGAGCTGGTCGGCGCGGCCCGGTGTCACGACCCAGCCGAGCCCGTTCTCCACCACGGTCAAGGCCGCCTCGGCCTCCGGCTCGGAGACCAGCAGCACGGGACGGCCGACCGCCAGCAGATTGTAGAACCGGCTCGGCACCGACACCCCCGCCACGTCCTTCCGGTACGGAATGATCCAGAGATTGGCCGCCGCCAGGAACGCCTCGAGCTCGGCATCCGCGACGCGCGCCACGAAGGAGACATTGGCGAGGTTCGCTGCGGCCTGCAACTGCTTCAGCCGCTCGAAGCCGATGCCCCAGCCGGACAGCAGGAAGTGGATGTCCGGCTCGTCCTCGAGAAGACGCGCCGCCTCGAACACGATCTCCGGATCATGGGTGAAGCCGAGATTGCCCGACAGACCGACGACGAAACGCGCAGGGATGGTCTTGCGGAACGGATTGTCCGCTGACAGCGGACGCGGACCGGGCACCAGCGTCGCCCAGTTCGGAATGAAGCGGATCTTGCTGCGCGTCATACCGGCGTAGCTCAGCAGTGGCCCCTCCGCATCGCGGCCGATGGTGATGACGGCATTGAGCGCGCGGAACATCAGGCTGTTGGCGGCACGCATCGTCCTCGTCACGATCGAGCCCGGCTTCAGGAGGCCCGCCATCACCAGCACGTCGGGGAACAGGTCGTGCAGGATCAGCGCCGACCGCGCGCGCTTGAGCTTCGCCGCGGCAGCAACGGCATAAGGCAGCATGAACGGCGCGGTGACGGTAAGCACGACGTCCCCTGCCTTGAGCTCCCGGACCAGCGCGACGAACGTGCGCGCCGCGAACAGCAGCTCGGAGGCGCCGCGCCGCACCAGCGCCGCCTTGCCCGCCATCCGGTTCCTGATCGCAACGACGCGCGGCTTGCCCGGACCGGTGTGCGAGACCGGCAGCGCACCGGGCCAGCCCGACAGCACGACGACCTCGTGCCCCTCGGCGAGACGACAGGCGATCTCGGCCATGATTGCGGCGGTCGTGCTCGTATCCGGCGGATAATGCTGGCTCGCGACGACGATCTTGCCAGCGATCTTGTCTTGGGACTGCATGGTCAGGCCGCAGTCGACCCGAATTCCGGAACCGCGTCCTTCAGGATGGTCCTGATCGTGGCCCGATCGTCGCGCGCGATCGCCTGCTCCAGCGCGACGATCCACTTGCGCAGCGTCTGCATCGGCGGCTCGTTCGGCTGTGCGGCCATGATCCCGGCGACGCCGATCTCGCGGGTCGGCTCCTCGGAGGCGAACAGGATCTCGTGCAGGCGCTCGCCCGGCCGCATGCCCGTGAACACGATCTCGATGTCATAGCCGGGCTGCAGGCCCGAGAGGCGGATCATGCGCTCGGCAAGGTCGACGATCTTCACCGGCTGGCCCATGTTGAGCACGTAGACCGAGACGTCCGGACGCTGCGTACCGAGCGCGTGGGTCGCCGCCGTGATGACGAGGTCGCAGGCCTCGCGGATCGTCATGAAGTAGCGGACCATGTCGGGATGCGTCACCGTCACGGGGCCGCCGGCCTCGATCTGGGCCTTGAACTTCGGCACCACCGAACCGTTCGACGCCAGCACATTGCCGAATCGCACCGAGATCAGCCGCATCGCCGGCCTGGCGCCGCCGCTCCCTGCCGCGAGGTCATGATCGAGCGCCTGGCAGTACATCTCGGCGAAGCGCTTGGTGAGGCCGAGCATCGATACCGGCTCGATCGCCTTGTCGGTCGAGATCATCACCATGGCTTCGGCGCCGGCGCTGTGCGCCGCATCGGCCACGTTGATCGAGCCGAAGATGTTGGTCTTGACGCCCTCGCTCCAGTCACGCTCGAGGATCGGCACATGCTTGAGCGCGGCGGCATGGAACACGATGTCTGGCTTGAACTCCGCCATCAGGCGCATGATACGCTCGCGGTCGCGGATGTCGGCAATCCGTCCTTCGATCGCGGCCGCCGCGCCGTGCGCGGCGAGCGCTTCGGTGACGGCGTAGAGCGCCGGCTCGGAATTCTCCACGATCAAGAGGCGCGCGGCACCGAAGGCGACGACGCGCTCGCAGATCTCGGAGCCGATCGAGCCGCCGCCGCCGGTGACGATCACCGCCTTGCCCCTGATCAGGGCTTCGAGGCGCGCATAGTCGATCTTTTCGCTCGGCCGCAGCAGCAGGTCCTCGACCGCGACGGTCGTGAGGCGCGGCGTGTCGCCGCTCTCGAGCGAGGGCATGCGGTTGACGATCACGCCCAGCTTGCGCGCCCGCATCAGGATCGATTCCGGACGCGCGTCCGGCTCGAACGCCGACGGCGTCATGACGAGGCGCGCGATCGGCTTGTTGCGCTTGGCGAAGTCGGCGATGACGTCTTCGATATCATCGATGTCGCCCAGCACTGGCACGTTGCGGATGAGCTGGCCGCGATCTGAGCTCGACGGCGACAGCATGCCGACCGGCCAGATGCGCTTGATCGCACCGCTCTCGATGCCGCGGAGCAGCACCTCGGCGTCCGCGGCGCGGCCGATCAGCAGCGTCGGCGCGGCATCCTCGGTCCGCGCATGACGCCGCACCCGCGTATAGCGGAAGTAGCGGTAGGTCATGCGCAGCGCGCTGAGCAGGGTGATCTCGAGGAACCAGTAGAGGACGATGGTCACCTTGCCGAGGAAGAAGGCGCCGCGAACGTTGGGGGCGACGAAGACGTAATCGAGCACGAGCAGCGCGACCGTCAGGACGCTCGCGACGCGGATGATGTTCAGCGCGTCAGGCAGCGAGATGAAGCGCCATTTCGTCGTGGTCAGGTTGAAGACGAAGAACACGACCACGCTGAACGCGAGGAAATAGGGCAGGATCTGGAACAGCAGCGGCAGGCGGTCGTAGAAGCCCTCGCCGCCCTCGAAGCGGATGTAGAAGGCGGCAAACAGCGCCGCCGTGGTCGCCAGGAGGTCGTGGAGCGCAATCAAGAAATTACGCAAGGTGAGATGCGAGAGACGCGTCATCCGCCGACCGATGAAAATCCAGTTAGGTGCAACCTGACCGCGCTCATAGCCCATCTCGGCAAGAACTGCCAGCACAAGACGCCAGCCTGAGACCTGCCGGCACAGGACCTTGCAACACAGGACTAGCCGGCCGCTCAGGAACCCGATTCGGGCTTCGCCGACGCCCGCTGCGCCCGGATCACCATGCCGCCGGCGACGCCGACGCCGATGACGTACATCCAGCCCTCGTGGAAATCGAACAAATGGGAGTTGAACAGCGAGGTGAAGACGTTCTGGACCACGACCAGCAGGCCGATCCACCTGGCAAAGCCGTCGCCGCGAAACAGCAGGAAATGACTGATCCAGATCGCGTAGAGAACGACGACGCCGATGACGCCCCACTGCACCGCGACGTGCAGCGTCTGGTTATGCGGATTCGGAAAGACCCTGACGCCTTGAACCCATGAGGGGTCTTTGGAGGCCCGCTCGAACAGTCCCTGCGAGGAGCCGGTCCCGTGGCCCATAAGCGGAGCCTGCACGAAGAACTTGATCGAGTGCCGCCAATATTCGAGGCGTTCCCCCATGGACGTCGGGACGTTCTCCTGCATGTAAAGTCGATAGTCCCGCGAAAACGTATCGGCGGTCTTGCGCAGTTGCGGCGAGGCCTGCCAGGCGATGGCGGCGCCGGCGATCAAAACCGCGAAGATGATGGCGATGCTGTGCCACCTCAAGTGAAGCAGCGCGAACACGGCTAGCATGATGGGCCCGGTGACGAGCGCGGTACGCGAGACCACCACGAAGGCCATGTTGACCAGGAAGCTCAGCGCCAGCGCCATGAGCAGGCCCGCGAGCCAGTAGCGCTTCTCGCGCAGCAGATGCAGCACGGGATAGGCGAGCGCGACCGCGCACAGGGTGAACTCCTGGCTCTGGTCGATGTAGTTCTTGACGAAGATGCCGCGTTCGAGGGGGTCATAGGGTCTCAGCGACAGACCCGGGTAGAAGGCGACCAGCCACGACATCACCGACAGCAGCGCGCAGGACACCAGGAAGGCGATCAACATCCAGTTGCCGCGCGACGAGCGCTCGAAGTGATAGAGCAGGACGGGCAGCACGAGCAGCTTGACGGTCGGACCGACGGCGTAGAGGCGCGCGCCCCAGGCCGCGTCCGACCACAGCGTCCCCAGCAGTGCCAGCACGAACAACGCGATCGGCGCCGCGCAGATCGGGCGCTTGAGCGATTGCAGGAATGCCCTGACGTCGAGAAACGGCACCATGCAGACCAGGAACGCGGCGTTGAAGATCGCCACGAGCGAGGTCGACCAGGGCAGCGAAGCCACGGTGAGGATCGCGAACAGATCGACCGTTTCGCTCCAGGCCGCCGGACTGCGCAGGCGCCGCAACAGCATTTGGGCGGTGGTCTCGCGGGCAAGCGTCGTCACTTGGTCCGTCACTTGCCGCCGCCCCGCGCGCGACGGACCAGCGCGGTGGTGCTGAAGCCCTGGAGGATGTCGACCAGAACCACCGTTCCGCCCGCGGCCTCGACGACCTCGTGGCCGACCACCTGCTCGCGGGCATAGTCGCCCCCCTTCACCAGCGCGCTCGGCTTGATCCGGGTGATCAGCTCGATCGGCGTGTCCTCCTCGAAGATGACGACGAGATCGACGGCCTCTAACGCCGCCAGCACTTCCGCGCGCGCGCGCTCGTCCTGGACCGGACGCTCCTCGCCCTTCAGCCGCCGCACCGAGGCGTCGCTGTTGAGGCCGACGATCAGGCGATCGCAGGCGCCGCGCGCCGCGGTCAGCACCTTGACGTGGCCGGGATGCAGGATGTCGAAACAGCCATTGGTGAAGCCGACGCGCAGGCCCTGCCGCTTCCATTCCGCGAGTTGCGCGTCGAGCGTATCAGGCTCCAGCACGATCTTCTCCTCGGCCGCCAGATAGGCATGCGGCAGGATCTTTCGCCGCAACTCTGCCGCGCTCACGCTGGCGGTGCCCTGCTTGCCGACCGCGACGGCGGCCGCGGCACTCGCCATGCGCAGGGCCGTATCCCAGTCCGCGCCTGCGGCAAGCGAGACCGCGAGCGCGGCTGCGACGGTGTCGCCGGCACCGGAGACGTCGCGCACCTTGACGGGGAAGGCCGGAACATGAACGGCGTCGCCGCTGCGCGGCACCAGCGTCATGCCCTGTTCGCCTTGCGTGACCAGGATCGCCTCGCAATCGGCCAGCCGCATCACGTCCTCGCTGGCATCGACGATGCTCTGCACGGTGTCGGCGCGGCTGCGCGTGGCCTCCGAAAATTCCTTGCGGTTGGGCGTGAGCAGCGTGGCGCCGCGATAGATCGCCCAGTTCAGGCTCTTGGGATCGACGATCACGGGCTTGCCGGATTTTCGCGCGGCATCGATCGTGTGCCGGATGACCCGCGCGGTCAGCACGCCCTTGGCGTAGTCGGAGAGCAGCACGATGTCGGCACGCGCGATCTGCGGCAGGATCGCCTCGATCAGCTTCGTCTCGACGTCGTCGGAGGCAGGCACCGCCTGCTCCCAATCCGCGCGCAGCATGTGCGTGGAAAAATGCTCGGACACGAATCGGACCTTGCGCGTGGTCGGCCGCGACGGATCGCACACCAGCACGCTTTCGATGCCGTCGTGCTCACCCAGCGTGTCCCTGAGCTGCCTGCCGGCATCGTCCTCGCCGACGAGGCCGACGAAGATGCAGCGCGCCCCGAGAGCGGCGATATTGCGCGCGACATTGCCGGCGCCGCCGATATGGATCTCGCTGCGCTGGGCCACGATGACAGGCGTCGGCGCTTCCGGCGAAATCCTGGACACCTCGCCATAGACGAACTCGTCCAGCATGATGTCGCCGATGCAGAGCACCGTGCGACCGGAGATGGCCTGCGCGAGGGCATCGAAATCGAGAATGGGCGTCGGCATGATTCTGCAGCCTCAGCGGAAGCGGTCGGGCCGGTCGAGATAATCCCCGACATAGGCCTTCACCGAATCTTCGAGCGTCGTGAAGCCGCCATTATAGCCGGCGCGGTGGAGGCGATCGACCTTGCTCTGGGTGAAGTATTGATAGCTGCCGCGGATGCTCTCGGGCATGTCGACATATTCGATGTTGGGTCTGGTGCCGAGCGCCGCATAGGCAGCCAACATCAGGTCCTTGAAGCTGCGCGCCTTGCCGGTGCCGACATTGAAGAGCCCGGACACCGACGGGCTCGCCAGCAGCCACATCATCACGCGCACGACGTCGTCGACATAGATGAAATCGCGGCGCTGGTCACCGTCGGCGATGCCCTCGCGATGCGACTTGAACAGCTGCACGACGCGGCCCGCTTTGACCTCGTCGAAGCGGCGCGCGAGCACGCTCATCATCGTGCCCTTGTGGTACTCGTTGGGGCCGAACACGTTGAAGAACTTGAGGCCCGCCCATTGCGGCGGGAGCGGATCGCCGTTCGCTGCGCGCCCGGCCACCGCGAGATCGAACAGATGCTTGCTCCAGCCGTAGAGATTCATCGGCCGCAGTTGCTTGAGAGCGGGCAGCGAGGCGTCGTCGTCAAAGCCGGTCTCGCCGTCGCCATAGGTCGCCGCCGACGAGGCGTAGATCAAAGGCACCGCGTTCGCCGTGCACCAGTCCAGCAGGCGCATGGAGAGGCGGAAATTCGTCTCGATCACGAGATCGCCGTCGGTCGCGGTGGTCTCGGAAATCGCCCCGAGATGGATCACGGCGTCGAGCTTGCGGCCCTTCAGCCAGTCGAACAGCTCGGCCGGCGGGACGATATCCACAAGCTGGCGCTTGGCGAGGTTGCGCCACTTGCCCTCGCTGCCGAGCAGGTCGCAGACCACGACGTCGCTGCGGCCGGCCTCGTTCAGCGCAGCCACGACATTCGATCCGATAAAACCGGCCCCGCCGGTCACCAGCAACATTCCAACGTCCCTGCCCGATTTTTGCGATCCGTTTCTGCCCTAGCGCATGATCCGCCAAAGTGTAAGCGGTTTTGGGATTGGGCTGCGGCCGGCTTTACCTGCCGGCCCGGAGCGGCTAACCGAACCGGCACGTCTCAGCAGACCCGGCCCCTCAATAAATGAACATTGATTCGCAACTTAGTGGAGCAGCCGATCGGAGCGACACCCGCCCGATCCTGATCGTCCCCTATATGTGGATCGGCGATTTCGTCCGGAATCACACCGTGGTGCGGGTCCTGAAGGAGCGCTGGCCCAACCGGCCGGTTGACCTGCTGACGACCTCCCTGTGCGCCCCGCTGGTCGATTACATGCCCGGCGTGCGGCAGGGGATCGTCTGGGACCTGCCACGCGGCCGGCTCGCCGTGGGCCGCCAGCTCGGCCTGGCCAAGCTCCTCCGCGAGCGGAACTACGGCACCGCCCTGGTGCTGCCGCGGACCTGGAAGGCCGCCATCGCGCCGGCGCTGGCCGGAATCCCCGAGCGGGTCGGCTTCGTCGGCGAGTTCCGGTTCGGCCTGCTCAACCGCTGGCGCTGGGGCGAGAAGAAGCTGCCCCGCTTCATCGACAAGAATGCCGCCTTGGCCCAGCCCGACGGCGCTCCCCTGCCCCCGGAATGGCCGGTGCCGCAATTGCGGGTGCTGCCTGAGGACATCGCCTGCTGGCGACAGGCCAACGGCCTCAGCGCCGGCGCCGCCGTGGCGCTCGCCCCAGGCTCGGTCGGGGTGTCAAAGCGCTGGACCTACTATCCGGAAGCCGCCCGCTTGCTGGTCGCGCGCGGGCTGGACGTCTGGGTCGTCGGCGGCCCCGCCGAAAAGGGCCTCGCCCAGGAGATCGTCGCCGCGGGCGGCTCTGGGGTCCGGGACCTCACCGGCACCGATTTGCGCAACGGCGTCCTCGCCATGGCCGCGGCCGGCGTCGCCATCTCCAACGACTCAGGCCTGATGCACATCGCCGCCGCGCTCGGCACGCCCACCATGGGAATCTTCGGTCCGACCAGCCCCTATCTCTGGGCCCCCCTCAACGGCCTTGCCGCCACCGTGGTGCAGGACAAGAGCGTGCTGTCCTGCCAGCCCTGCCAGAGCACGATCTGCAAGATGAACGACCACCGCTGCATGCGGGACATTGCGGCGTCGGAGGTGGTGGGGATTGCGGAGAGGGTGCTGGGGGAAGCGGGGGCACGCGTGACGACCCGAGACACCTAGTCCAAGGCTTGGTCCAAGGCTTGGTCCAAGGCTTGGTCCAAGGCTTGGTCCAAGGCTTGGTCCAAGGCTTGGTCCAAGGCTTGGACTAAGGCTTGGTCCAAGGCTTGCCGGAAACCACCCTGCGCCAGCCGGGTGGTTTCCGGTCGATCCTCAGTGATGAGTCTTTTTGCGCGCCGGAGGCAACAGCACGGTGTCGACGACGTGGATCACGCCGTTCGACGCCTCGATATCCGGCTGGATGACATGCGCATCGTTGACCGTCACGCCGAAGCTGCCATCGACGTTGACCGTCTGGCCCTGGACGGTCGCGACCTGTAGCGACTTGCCCGCCACATCAGCCGCCTTCACGCGCCCCGGAATGACGTGATATTTCAGGATCGCCGCGAGCTTGGTCTTGTTCTTGAGCAGCGACTCGACCGTTCCCGGCGGCAGCTTGGCGAAAGCCGCATCGTTCGGCGCGAACACCGTGAACGGGCCCTTGCCCTTCAGCGTATGAACGAGGCCCGCGGCCTTCACTGCGGTGACCAGCGTGGTGAACGATCCGGCAGCAACGGCGGTGTCCACGATGTCGGCGGCTCGCGCCATTGAGGGACCGAGCAATCCAGCCAGCATGGCGGCTCCGGCCGCGAATGAACGTATTGCAGGCGTCATCATTTTCTCCGAGTTGCTGTGATTGAGTCTCAACCGATGTGACGGATGCGCACGAGACCACGCATCCGCCGTGCGATCAGATGCGATCGACGTTGACGAAACGGAGCATCGCGACGGCTGGATCACCTATCTGTTCGAGAATCCTGCGGCGCAGTGCCGCGCTCAATCCTCGACCATGCCGATGAACTCCTGACGCGAGATCGGATTGTCCCGGAAGCAACCGAGCATGCAGCTCGTCACCATATCCGAGCCGATTTTCTGCACCCCGCGGCTCGACATGCAGTGGTGATTGGCCTTGAGGATCACCCCCACGCCCTTCGGCTTGAGAGCCGTCTGAACGGCCGACGCAATTTCAGACGTCATGCGCTCCTGGATCTGGAATCGCTTGGCGTAGACCTGGACCACGCGCGCGAGCTTCGAGATGCCGACGACACGGCCATCCGGCACATAGGCGACCCAGGCACGGCCGATGATGGGCGCGATATGATGCTCACAATGGCTTTCGAACGAGATACCGCGCAGGATGACCATCTCCTCGTAGCTGCCGGTCTCGTCGAAGGTCCTGTCGAGGATCTGAATCGGATCCTGCTCGTAGCCTGCGAAATATTCCTCGAACGCACGCGCGGCCCGCGCCGGCGTGTCGAGCAAGCCGGGTCTGTCCGGATCATCACCCGCCCACCGGATAATGGTCCGAAATGCGGCTTCGGCTTCTTCACGGCTCGGCCGCTGCAGCCGATTGGGAGCAATTCCGGTATCCACAGTCACGCCATCAAACCTTTCGCGTTATCCGCCGCCACGAAGCAACCGCTTCCATGACGAACGACACCGGATAACGAGCGGCGCGAGCTCTTGGATCACCGCGCGCCCCGCGGGACGCTTCAACTCAGAGTCTTGATCACGAAGTCCTTGAGTCGTTGCGCCGGCCGGGGAAGACGGTCGCGCTCCAGGATCGCGATCTCGGTATCCTTCAGGTCAGGCATCGGCTTTCCGTCTACGACATGCAGATCCGGGGGAACCATGTCCTTGGGAAGCACCGTTACGCCAAGCCGGGCGCGCACGGCCGCGAGCGTCCCCGCCAGTGAACCGCAAGTATAGGCGACCCGCCAGGACCTCTTGGCGCGATCGAGCGCTTCGGTCGCCCGCTTCCTGTAGACGCAGGGCTTGGGCGATACGGCCAGGGGCAAGACCCCCTGCCTGAGATCGAGCCCGCCCGTTACCCAGACCAGCGGCTCTCGCCAGACACGGATGCCGGGAATCTCGATGGATCGCTCACGCTTGATCAGGGCAAGGTCGAACGCGCCCTTCCTGAAGCGCTCGATCAGATTCATCGTCAGATCGCAGGTGACCTCGAGGTCGACCTGCGGATAGGCCTGGGCGAAACGCGCAAGCACGTCGGGAAGATGGCGGGTTGCGAAATCCTCGGGAGCCCCGAGCCGAACCAGCCCGCGCATCGCCGGCTCCTGGATGCGCGAGACCATCTCGTCGTTCAGATCGAGCATGCGCCGCGCATAGTCGAAGAACGTCTCGCCTTCGGCGGTCAACGCAACCGATTGCGGTGAGCGCTCCAGCAGCTTGCCGCCGACCTGCTCCTCCAGCCGGCGGATCTGCAGCGAGATCGTGGACTGCTGGACGCCGAGCGCCTGCGCGGCCCGCGTGAAATTTCCGAGCGATACGATGGTGACGAAGGACCTGACCAGGTCGATGTCCAGATTGACGCGCGAGCGCGGCATCATCATTACCTTTCTCAATGATGATCCTTAATACAATCAATTTCAACAAATGCCAGCCGGAAGCTATCAGACCGCCATTCGTCGAAACACGCCTGGAGGTCCCGTGCTGGCACTCGCTGTTCAGAATCTTGTTTCTCCCCCGGTGCTCTTCTTCGGGATGGGCCTTGGGGCTTCGCTTGGCCGGTCGGACCTGTCGGTGCCCGAGGCGATCGCGCGTTTCCTCTCGCTGTATTTGCTGATCTCGATCGGCTTTCGGGGCGGCGCCGAGGTCGCCCATCAGGGCTTGACGCTGACGCTGGCGGCAACGATCGCCGCCGGAATTGCGTTGTCCGGCGGCTTGCCCTTCGTCGCCTACGCCTTCCTGCGCAAAATCGCGGGCCTCGACCACGTCAACGCCGCAGCGGTGGCCGGACATTACGGGTCGATCTCGGCCGTGACCTTCGTCGCGGTCACGGGCGCCCTGACCCAGCTCGCCCTGCCCTTCGACGGCTACATGATCGCAGTTGCGGCCGCGATGGAGGCGCCGGCGATCTTCTCCGCGCTCTTCATCGCGCGGACAGGGCGAGGCCGGACCGACGGAGAGATGCCAAAGGATTTCCTGCGGGAGATCGCACTCAACGGCTCGATCGTCGCCCTGCTCGGCGCCTTCGCAGTCGGCTGCATCACGGGCGAACGCGGCGTGACCTCGCTCAAGCCATTCCTGCTCGACGCATTCGCAGGCTTCCTGTGCATCTTCCTGCTGGACATGGGCCTGATCGCCGGCCGGGGTCTCCGGGACGGCTGGAGATCACTGTCCGTCCCCGTCGCCGCCTTTGCCTGGGTCATGCCGCTGGTCGGCGCCGCGCTCGCGGCGGCCCTGGCGTGGCTGATCGGATTGCGGGCCGGCAGCACGGCGGTGCTGATGACGCTCGGCGCATCCGCCTCCTACATCGCCGTGCCGGCCGCGATGCGGCTGGCGCTGCCCGCGGCCAATCCGGCGATCGCTCTCACGCTCTCGCTCGGCCTGACGTTTCCTTTCAACCTCACGGTCGGCATCCCCTTGTACATCGCCGCCGCACAGATGATCGCAGAATGAGGACAGCATGCAGATGTTTGCCAAGAAGCGCGTCGAAATCCTGATCGAGCGGGCCCTGCTGAAGCGCCTGACGGACGAGTTGGTGTCGGCCGGCGTCAGCGGATTTTCCGTCGTGCCCCTCGCCGCGGGACGCGGCCAGGCCGGGCAATGGGACTCGGACGGCCAGATCGGAGACGCCGCCGGCATGTTCGCGCTGTGGTGCATCGTCGATCCCGGCCGCCTCGACGGCCTGCTGGAGGCCGTCTTCGCGATCGTCTCCCGGCAGGTGGGACTGGTCTCGGTCAGCGACGTGGAGGTGGTGCGGCCGGAGCGTTTTTGAGCGGGATGGGCCCCAGGAGCAAAATGATTGAGCTTGGTCCTATAGTAAGCCGGCAGATCGTCGCGCGGCCGACGGTCGCTTACGTTGGATGTCCGGTTTTGTTCGACAGTCGACCTGCAGCCGAAGCCGCATTTTGACCAAAAGCGAACTTGTCGATCACGGATCAACAGGAAGTTCCGTTGTCGACTTGGTTAGAGCCAATACTATCTCGCTGGTGTAGGCGCGAACACCCGGAGCGACCTTCAACATGCGCCGAGCAAACTCCTGGTAGTGCGCGACGTCACGACTGCGGACGAGCAGAATGTAGTCCGTGTCTCCGGCGATCAGCATGCACTGCATCACGCGCGGGGAAGCCATCATGCGGGTTTCGAACGTGTGCATCATCGACTCGGTCGGACCGTCGAGCTTTAGGCGCACCACCGTCAGCAGCGGATATCCGAGTGCCTCGGCGGACAGAAGCGATATCGTGCGCGCGATAATCCCGGCGCTGCGCAAGCGACGGACGCGCTTCAAACACGCCGGAGGCGACAACCCTATCTGGTCCGCCAGCACCTGGTTGGCGACCAGGGCATCCCTCTGCAAAGTTTGCAGGATCCGCTTGTCGATCTCGTCGAGGACGACTGAAGCTGCCACAGCAGGCTTTCCTTTTGGAAAGCTTTCGGCCCTCTTAGAAGCCTTGGATTTCTTCATGAAGGGTTTTTAGGCTAGTTCAGCAAAGAAATCAGCCTAAAAAAGAAATCTCTGAAGCAACCCGATTGGGTAATTTGGCCTGCATGATCTCACGGACATTTCGACTCGGACGAGCCGAGCCGCTCTCGTCGACCGGCCTTTCCATGCGGGGTATCATCTGGATGCTCCTGCTCGCGCTGATGTGGGGCCTTTCCATCCCGATCACGAAGTACGGACTTCAATCGGCTCCTCCGTTGACGCTGACTGCGATGCGGTTTGCTGTCGCCGTGGTGCTGCTGTTCCTATGCACGATAGGCAAGCCCGCGCTCTCGTTCCGGGCGCTGCCGCGCGCGGTCGCTTTGGGCGTTCTTGGAATCGGTGTCGGACAGGTGTCGCAGGCCTTTGGCATCCAAGGCACGTCCGCCTCCGTGGGAACGATCATTTCGGCCACGATTCCCATCTTCGTCGTGGTGTTCGCCGCACTTCGGCTCGGGCAGCGGGTTTCCGGGCGGCAGAAACTTGGGCTTTTGGCGGCATTCCTCGGCATCGGTCTGGTGGCGCTCGGGCGCGATCAGCCGGCGGGTGCGGTCGCTTCGTCGGACTTGGCGGGCGCCTTCTGGATGCTGCTCTCGGCGGTCACGATCGCCTTTTACTACGTCTGGAGCGTGGAGCTCACGCGCGAATACGGCACTGTCACCATCGCGGCTTGGAGCACTCTCTTCGGCTTTCTCGCGCTCCTGCCATGGTGCGCCTGGGAGATGTCGCACACCGAAGTCCATCTGACGATTGGCGTCATCAGTGCGGCCGTGTATCTCGGGGTGGCGGTCAGTGTAGTCGGCCTCTTCCTCTGGCTTCACATACTCAAGACCGTTTCCGCGCCCGTGGCGGCGAGCGTTCAATATCTCCAGCCCGTGTTCGGCATCGCGGCCGCTGCGGCGATGTTCGGCGACTCGCTCGGTCTCCTCTTCGGTGTCGGCGTCGTGCTGATCCTTGCCGGTCTCGCTTTGGCGGTAGCCTCCAAGCGCAAGGCCGAGGAAGCAGTGCCGCACGAATGAGCCTCATCGTCTTCAAACTGACCCTGCCGCCCCTTCTCATTCTGGCTGCTTCGCTCGCGGGACGTCGTTGGGGCGACGCCATCGGCGGCTGGCTGGTCGGCCTGCCGCTGACGTCCGGGCCGGTCGCAGCCTTCCTCGCCGTACAGTACGGCCCGGACTTCGCCGCGGCGGCCACCAACGGCTCGCTGGTCGGGACGGCCGCGCAGGCGTGCTTCTCCCTCGGCTACGTCCTGATCGCTCAGCGCGGTTGGTTGGCCGCCCTGGTTTGCGGAACCGCAGCCTATGCGCTCGCCGGGCTGCTCCTGCAGTCCTTACCTCTGGCACACTGGGGCTTCTTTTTGGTCGCCTTAGCCGCGCTCATCGGAGCAGCGCGCTTCATTCCACACCGGGCAGCAATCCGCGTCACGGTTCCTACTCCTTGGTGGGATCTGCCCGCTCGCATGCTGATAGCAACGCTCATCGTGCTGACCTTGACCGCAGCCGCCGCGTTCGTCGGCCCGAAAACGGCTGGCGTGCTGGCGAGCTTTCCCGTGTTCGGTACCATCTTGGCGATCTTCGCGCACCGCATCAGCGGAGCCACGATGGCCATCCAGGTGTTGCGGGGCATGGTGCTCGCTCTCTACGGTTTCGCTACGTTCTTTTTCGTCCTCGGGCTCCTGCTCACGACGGCCGGCGTTCTGCCGGCGTTCCTTGCCGCCCTTGCCTGTACGCTATTGGTCCAGACGGGCGCCCTGCGATTGCTAAGGCGCGGACATTCGCTGAAGGCAGCATGACGAAGTGGATCAGTGGCTAGGCCGGCACCACATAACCATCGCGGCGCGGATCGCAGCCACCACTCATCAAACCAGTCGACGGATCACGCGTCACGCCCTGCATGCCGCCGACGCGCATGACCCAATCCTCGCTGGGGATGATGGTGTGACCGCGTTCAGCCAGAGCGGCCAGGACGTCGGGGGGCAACCGCGTTTCCGGCTCGATCTGCCGGCCGTCCCAGAGACGTATGCGCGGCTGTTCGATCGCTTGCTGCAGGGAGTGGCCGAAATCGACGTATTGGACCAGCGCTTGCACCTGCGTCTGCAAGATCCCGTAACTGCCCGGAGTGCCGAGGGCCAGCACCGCCGCTCCGTTGCGGGTTGATATCGTCGGCGCCATGCACATGGGCAACGCATCGCCAGGCTTCGCGCGATGCGGCGAATCCGGCTGCGCATCGGCCCAATGCATGAAGTTATTCAGCGTTACGCCTGTACCTGGCACAATCACCGCAGCACCGTACGGTGAGCCGAGGCTATTGGTCAGGCATACAAGATTGCCGTCACCATCGCCGATCGACATCGAGGTGGTGTGATGTTCGGCAGCAGGCATTCCCGTCCATTGCTCTGTCGGCCCATCGATAGTGGCACCCGATCTCACCTTGGCGCGCAGCCTGGCAATGTGGCCCTCCGACAATAGTTCGGCCAGCTTCGCCGGCGGCGGATTGTTGTGCACGATGCGGTCGCCTGCGGCGAGGCGAATGGCGCGCAGCACGATATCGAGGTGCTCAATGCCGTTGTTCTGCAATGCGCCGAGATCGAAACCGTCGAGAATCCGGAGCGCCAATAACATCTGGAAGCCTTCACAAGGGGGCGGCGGCAGGCTCACCGTCAGATCGCGATAACGGGCGGTGAGGGGATCGCTCCACGAATTCGCTATGATCGTGCCCACGGCTTCGAGATCTGCCATCGTACAGACCCGCCGTTCTCGGATAGGTGCTCGACCATGGCTTTGCCAAGCGCTCCGGCATAGAGATGCTCAGGGCCACGCTCGGCAATCGTCTCATAAGTCTTGGCGAGGTCCGGCTGTTCGAGCACCCAGCCGAGTCGCACCTTGCCGGAGCCGTCGGTGTAATTTTTTGCCCAGGGAGCATAGAGCGCTGGGTACCTAGCGATCTCTGGCGAGGTCACGTTGGTTTCGAACTCATTGAATTCGGTGATGCCGTAACCGTCGCGCGCAACAACTATCGCGGGCTGCAGGCAATCGCCGAGCGACAGTTTGCCATAGCGCTTGTTCAACTCTGCCCAGCCGGCAAGATTGCCTGGCGTCCCGACCGCCTGGGCGCCGCGTCTTACCTCTTCGCGATCGGAGAATTTCCGATAGGGGAAATTCGTATGAATTGGGGGCACGAAATTCAGTGTCCGGACCCTGTTTTCGTTCGCTATCCAACACGTCGCCAGCCCCATTCCGGCAAGGCCCGACATGAATGGTTCGACCACATTTAGGGTCGATGCCACCGCCACGACAGCATCAAATGCGTTGCCGCCGCTTGCGAGTATCTTGGCACCGGCTGATGCTGCAACGGGGTGCGCCGCCGCCACCATACCGCGCTGGGAATAGATCGTTGGACGTTTCCCGTTCATGCCGAACCCTGTGGCCATCCTTGTAAGCAATTGGACCATAGCCGAGTATTCGATAGCCGTTGAGGCAAATGAAAAGTCCAACGCAAGCCTGCGGGTAAAAACTCCCCACGCCGTGGGAACCCATAAAATGCCAATTGTATCGACTTCCACTGATCAGCTTCATGGTCAGCTTCTGGCCCTTAAGGGACTTTTGGCTGCAGCCGAATGTCCGGTTGGCCAGAAAACTGCCGTCCCTCCGGAACTCGAAATTCGGCAGCTTCGGATGCTTGGGACTCTTCCGATCTCCCCAGATTCGCAATTCGCTTTGAGGCACACGAGACGCCAGCGGCGCTGCGTATCACGCCGCCGCCAGCTCGCCGCGCCGCCTGTAGATCTGGAGATAGTTGGTGTTGCACGAGCGGGTCGTATGCCAGCGCATGGTGATCGGAGCGAGCTCCAGACCGCAGGTCTCGACGACGGAGAATCCGAGCGGAGCGAGCGTGCCTGCGATCTCGTCCGGCCGCATGAAGCGCCGCCAGTCGTGCGTGCCGCGGGGCAGCCAGCCCAGAACATATTCCGCGCCGATGATCGCCTTCACGAACGACACCAGCGTGCGGTTCAACGTGCCGATGACGAGTAGCCCGCCGGGCGCAACCAGGCTACCGGTCGCAGCCAGAAAACGATCGGTGTCGGCGACGTGCTCGACGACTTCGAGCGACAGCACGATGTCGAACTGCCGCCGTTCGGCGACCAGCTCCTCGGGAACGGCCTGCCGATAGCTGATGGGCAAACCAGTCTGGTCCGCGTGGACGGTTGCCACGCGGACGTTGCGCTCGGCGGCGTCGATGCCGAGTGCGAGCGCGCCGAGACGCGCCATCGGCTCCGTCACCAGACCGCCGCCGCAACCGACATCGAGCAGGGTCAATCCGTCGAGGGGCCGCTCCAGCCTTGCGTCACGAACCATCAGCGCGGGAAGCCGGTTGCGGAGGTGCGCGACGCGCGCCGCATTGAAGCTGTGAACCAGCTTCATGCGGCCGTCGGGATTCCACCAATCCTCGGCGAGAGCCTCGAATCGCGCGATCTCGTCGGGATCGACGCTCGGTGCGAGGCCGGTCTTCATGTCCTTGCGCAGCATGGTCAGCCTTCCTGGCGAGCAGCTCGTCGCCCGTCGCCGCGACACCGTTCGGAACAGAATTTCACGCTTTGCCAATCCCGCGCCCATTTCCGCCGCCATGCGAACGGCCGCTTGCAAACGGCGCATATCTTGGTCGGAAGGTCCGCTTTGCGTCGCATCTTCGGCATGGGAGGCTAGCCCGGAGAGGAAGAGAGGCCCGCCGGCGCGGCTGGTGCGAGCACCGGCGTGTTGCCCGCACGGGTCGAGACTTCTCTCAATAAACGACTCTGCATGGTTTTTGGATCATGCCTCCTGGCTCTTCGCCGCACGGCTTGTGATCCGACGCCGGCTTTTGGTCGTTTCTTACCCATGGCCCCGCTATCGTGGGGGACGACCGGCGCGTCCGAGGCAGATGATCCAAGCCAGATGATCAAGACAATTGCAGCCTGGATCGGCAGTTATGCGGATCACCCGGACCCTCGTTCTGCGCTGGCCGGCAAGGTCGCGCTCGTGGTGGCCTCCAACCAGCCATTCTATCCGCTCTATCTGCATTGGATCGTGGGAACGGCCGCCTGGCCGGCCTGGCTCAGCCTGCTGTCGACCCCTTTCTTCCTGGCCGTCCCCGCACTGGCAAAAAGGCATTCGTTTGCGGGCCGCACGCTGCTGCCACTGGCCGGTGTCGGCAACACCGTCTTCTGCGTCAAGCTGTTCGGCGCGGCGTCGGGCGTCGAGCTGTTCCTGCTTCCCTGTGCGCTGCTCGGCACCGTCCTGTTCAGGCCTGACGAGCGCCTGAAGTCTGCGGTCGTCGCCGCGTTGCCCTTCATCGTCTATTTCTTCGTCGACGCCCATCTCGGCGAGCCCGTGATGATGACGTCGGAGTATGCGAGGCTCGTCGCCTTGAACGGGATGAGCGTGGCAGCCCTGATCGCGCTGATCGGCCTGCTCTGCTCGACGCTGCTGGCGGCGCGAGAGGTATGAAATCGTGACAACTGAGATCCCCTGCGCGAGGCAGCATGTCGACATCTCTGACTGACGATCATGATGACGGGCCGCGGCGCGCACTCGTTCCCGCCGCTGCAGTATGGCTCGGCGGATTGGGCCTGATACCGTTCGTCGGGCTCTCGATCGCCTCGCGGGCCATCGAGGGTGACTTGAAGACGGCCGCGCTCCACGGACTACTGGCCTACGGCGCCGTTATCCTGTCGTTCCTCGGCGGCATCCATTGGGGCGCCGCGATGATCCAGTCGATCTCGCGGACGGATCACGGTATCGATTCTGTCCGGCTCGGCATCAGTGTCATTCCCTCGCTCGTCGGCTGGACGTCGCTGCTGATCGACCCCCGATATGGACTCGCCCTGTTGGCGGTCGGCTTCGCCGCGAACCTGCTGCTGGATATCCGGTCCACGCGTCAAGGCTTGGTCCCGCCATGGTATCGCGTGCTTCGCCAGCCGCTGACGATGATCGTCGTCATCGCCCTGATCGTGGCTGAGTTCGGCCGGTGAGACACCTCCGTTTCGACGGAGCTGACGATTGTTGCGATGATGAAAGCTTAGCGCTGTTTTGCCCGACGGGTCAATCAATTTTCGTATAATCAGAAAATTTCCATCGCGCCCCCCGCAAGTCATTGATTCCGCTGCGACCGGCTACTGTGCATGGGGTTGTTTTCGCGGTTCTTGTACTTCGGTGCCTGAAAGCTGCTCAGAGCAGCGGCCGATAGACCTCGCCGATCCGCGCCGCCTCCGCCTCGAGGCTGAACTTCGCAAGGACCCGCGCCCGCCCGCGCTCGCCCATAGCCGTTGCCGCGGTCACGTCGCGCATCAGCGGCTCCAGCGCCGCAGCCAGCGCCTCGGCATCGCCCGTCGGGATCAGGACGCCGGTGACCCCGTCCTCGACCACGAGCTCAGCCGCACCGGCGCGCGCGGCGACCAGCGCACTGCCGGCCGCCATCGCCTCGATCAGCGTCAGGCCAAAGCCTTCGTTGCGTGAGGTGAAAGCGTAGATCGTCAGCCGCTGATACCAGCGCTGCACCTGCTCGATCGGCAACTCGCCGGTGATCACGATGCGCGATTGCAGGCCCGCCGATTCAATCCGCTTCTTCAGGTCATTCGCAAACGGAGTCTGCTCGGGCGTGACCTGGCCGACGATGACGGCGGTGAAATCCGGATAGCGCGGCAGCAACCGGCACATCGCATCGACGAACACATCCGTGCCCTTCTGCGCGCGCACGCGGCCGAAGCAGCCGATCGCGTAACGGCCGGGCAGCGCGGCTTCCGCGAACGCCGCAGCGCGGTCGGCCGGCGGCGCGTAGATGTCGGTGTCGACGCCATGCGGGATCACCGTCGCTTTCACCTTCAGGAACGAGGCCGAGATATCGGAGGTCGCGATGATCGCGTCCATCTGCCGGATCAGCCAGCGCGTGATCCAGCTGTGATGCCGCTGGGCCGCCGAGGTGAACACAAGCTTGAGCGGCCAGCCGAGCGCGCGCAGCACGACGCCGGCAATCATCTCGTTGTTGCGCCGCGCATGCCAGATCAGCGGCGCCTCGCGGCGCCATAGTTTCAGGAGATCGGCGCCGCTCAGCCGCGCAATCCCCTCCGGCGCGTCGGAACCGAACCACGCGGCGCGATACAGCTTTGCCAGCCGCGGCGCCACCATCCGGTTGGTCGCGGTGACCCCGGAATAGCGCCTGTGCAGATTTGGCACGATCACTTGCAGATCGCCCGGGGAATTCGCCACGTCACGCTCCGTTTCGAAAAGTCCCTATACGCAACATTAAGCATAGTGACCAGTTCAGCCGCGCCGAAACCCACTCTTCACCGCGCTAACGTTAACGTGGCGCGTTGATCGAGGACGGGTGAGATCATGACAGTGCTAGTCACCGGCGGCGCCGGCTATATCGGAAGTCACACGGTTCTCGCGCTGGCGGAAGCCGGCGAGGACGTGGTCGTGATCGACGATCTCTCCACCGGATTCTCCGCTTACCTGCCGGAAGGCGTGCCGCTGTTCATCGGGGACGCCGGCGACGAGAACCTGGTCGAAGGCGTGATCGCCCAGCACAATATCGAGAGCATCATCCATTTCGCGGGCTCGGTGGTCGTACCGGAGTCGATGCGCGATCCGCTCGGCTATTACCGCAACAACTTCATGACCGCGCGCAACCTGCTCCACGTCGCGGTCAAGCGCGGCATCAACCGCTTCATCTTCTCCTCGACCGCCGCCGTCTACGGCAATCCGGACCAGGTCCCGGTGCCCGAGCACGCGCCGACGCGGCCGCTGTCGCCCTACGGCTCGTCGAAGCTGATGACCGAAATCATGCTGCACGACGTTGCCGCCGCCTACGGCATGCAGTACGTGACCCTGCGCTATTTCAACGTCGCCGGTGCCGATCCGCAGGCCCGCATTGGGCTGGCCACCGTCGGCGCCACGCATCTGCTCAAGATCGCGGTGGAGGCCGCGACCGGCCAGCGCGCCAAGATCGACGTGTTCGGCACCGACTATCCGACCCAGGACGGCAGCTGCATCCGCGACTTCATCCACGTCACGGACCTCTCGCAGGCGCATCGCTCGGCGCTGGCCTATTTGCGCAATGGCGGCGTCTCGACGACGCTGAATTGCGGCTATGGCCGCGGCTATTCGGTGCTGGAGACCATCGACGCGGTGCGCCGGGTTTCGGGCCGCAGCTTCGCCGTGCAATACGCCCCGCGCCGGCCCGGCGACATCATGACCATGGTGGCCGACACCAGCCGCATCCGCGGCCTGCTCGACTGGAGGCCGCAATACGACGACCTCGAGACCATCGCTG